>CAYZVX010000035.1:0-28131 GCA_964482055.1 uncultured Acidiferrobacteraceae bacterium | reverse complement strand
CGTGCGCCGCAACCGCTGCGCGAGGTTGCGTGCCAGCGCCCGCGTGAGGCGCGCGGCCACCGCCGGCTGCTCCGCACGCAGCCGCTCGAAATCATCGCGTGCCAGCGCGAGCAGCGTGCTCACCTCGACCGCAGTCACGGTCGCGGTCGCCGGACCGTGATCGAGCACCGTGACCTCGCCAACCCAGCGGCCCGGGCCGATGTCGCCAAGCACGAGTGTCTGCGCACCGCTTTCGAGCGAGGCACGCAGCCGTCCGGACCATACCAGATAGAGCTGCCCGGATCGGCCGTGGTAGCGGATGAGCTGCGCGCCCGCCGACACCACGAGCTGCGTGATGGCCGCGAGGAGTGTTTCGAGCTGGGCGCGCGACAGCCCGGCGGCAATATCAGGGAAGCGGTCGGCGAACTGCGCGGGGTCGACGGGCAACGACATCGGGCTAGGCGCTCGCACGCACGCGGATCGCCTGAACGAACGCCAGTAGGTCACCCAATCGGTGCTCGACAATGTCGCGCAGAATACGGCGATCGAGGCTCTGATAACCGTGCACGACAACGTTACGAAAACTGGCCATTTTGTACATGGTTTCGGTCAGGTCAGGCGTCACCAACCCGCCGTCCGCAGCCGTCGAAGAGCTCGCGATTGGTTTGCGGCTCACCGAGACGCAGCTCGGACACGACATGGGAGGCGACGTCGAGCGCCGCCAGAATTGCGGTCTGCAGCGTGTAGGCAACGAACCGCTCCTTGCGCACCTCGTCCTCGATGCGCTCGGGACGAGCGAGCTCACGCAACTCGCGCACACACGTCTTGATGAACGCGAGCTTCTTGGCGATCAGCTCGGGGTCGGTCATGGACGGGCAGCGCCTGCCGCCCGGCGGTATTCGCGCAGATAGGGCAGCACGTCGAAATACTCGTTACGAGACCTGACCTCGAAGGCGATGCGCCGCGACGGATCCCGATCGAGCACGAGCACCCCGTCGCACAGGATACGATGCACGAGATCAGGCGGCGCGCGGTTCAGGACGACAAGGTCGACAGGCCGGCGCAGGCGGCATTCGAGCATGCCCGCGAGATCAAGCCCCAGTCCGTCGAGGGTCGCGGCCGGCGCCTCGCGGTAGAGCACCGCGAGGTCAATATCCGAGGTGGGTTTGGCCTGCGCGCGCGCCGTGCTGCCGTACAGGTAGGCGCACACGATTTGCTCAGAGCACGTCGCCAACAGCGCGCGCAGCCCAGCGATGAGGTCGGCTCGATCCATGCAAACAAGTATAACGTCCAGGCGCCTCGGCGCGGCGCGGGCCGGTCCGAGGCGCCGGCGGGCGGGACCCAAGAGAAGAAATTTGGTGGCTAGGGACGGAATCGAACCGTCGACCTCAGCATTATGAGTGCCGCGCTCTAACCGTCTGAGCTACCTAGCCGAAAAAGGCCGCAAAAGATACAGGAGGCCCTCGCCCGGTTCAAGCCGACACAGCGGCCGACCGGCAAACCCGCGCCTAGACGTTGAAACGAAAGTGCATGACGTCGCCGTCGCGCACCACGTATTCCCTGCCCTCCAGGCGCAGCTTGCCGGCCTCCTTCGCACCGTGCTCGCCGCCGTGCCTGATGTAGTCCTCGAAGGCGGTGACCTCGGCGCGGATGAAGCCGCGTTCGAAATCGGTGTGGATCACCCCGGCCGCCTCCGGCGCCTTGGCGCCGCGGCGCACCGTCCAGGCCCGCACCTCCTTGGGACCGGCGGTGAAAAAGGTGAGCAGGCCGAGCAGCTCATAGCCGGCGCGGATGACGCGATTGAGGCCCGGCTCGGCGAGCCCCATGTCGGCCAGGAACGCCTTCTTTTCCTCCTCCGACATGTCGGCGAGCTCCATCTCGATGGCCGCCGACACCGGCACCACCACCGAGCCTTCCGCCCTGACGTGCTCGCGCACGGCGTCGAGATACGGGTTATTGGTGAAGCCGTTCTCCGCGACGTTGGCGATGTACATGGTCGGCTTGTCAGTGAGCAGGCACAGCGGCTTCAGGAGCTTATGCGCCTCCGCGTCGAGCTTGAGCCCCCGGATCGGCTCGCCCTTGTCGAGCTGCGCGCGCACGCGATCGAGCAGCTCGCGCAGCCGGGCGGCGTCCTTGTCGCCGCTCTTGGCGGCCTTGTCGGTGCGCTGGATGGCCTTCTCCACGGATTCGAGATCGGCCAGCGCCAGCTCGGTGTTGATGACGCCGATGTCCTGAATCGGATCGATGCGCCCCGAGACGTGCACGACGTTTTCATTCACAAAGCAGCGCACCACGTGCGCGATGGCATCGACCTCGCGGATGTGCGCCAGGAACTTGTTGCCGAGGCCTTCGCCCTTGGAGGCGCCGGCCACGAGCCCGGCGATGTCGACGAATTCGATGGTCGTGGGCACGACCTTCTCGGGCTTGGCGATGGCGGCGAGCTGCGCCAGGCGCGCGTCCGGCACCTCGACGATGCCGACATGCGGGTCGATCGTGCAAAACGGATAGTTCTCGGCCGGAACGCCGGCCTTGGTCAGCGCGTTGAAAAGCGTGGACTTGCCGACGTTCGGCAGACCCACGATACCGCATTTGAAACCCATATCTTGTGTCTCGTGTTGCGAGTTTCTGGTTGCCAGTTTCTGGTCCACGGGTCCTGGCCTTCACCCCGAAACCAGAAACTCGAAACTACTGGTGTGTATGCAGGACGTTCATCGCTTTCTGAAATTGTCCCTGCACGATTTCCTCGATATGGTTCCTGGCGCGCGCGATCGCCGAGTCGATCAGCTCCTGCTCCGCGGCCGGGGCGCGCTTCAGCACGTACGATACGACCTGCGAGGCGTTGCCCGGATGACCGACGCCGATGCGCAGGCGCGCATAGCCCGCCGTACCGAGCTGGGCCGTGACGTCCTTGAGGCCGTTGTGGCCGCCGTCGCCGCCGCCAAACTTGAGGCGCACCGCGCCCGGCGGGAGGTCGATCTCGTCATGCGCCACCAGGATCGCGGCCGGCGCGACCTTGTGGTAATGCGCGAACTTCGCCACCGCCTCGCCGCTGTGGTTCATGTAGGTTTGCGGCGCGAGCAGCCAGACATCGCGCCCGGCGATGCGCAACCGCGCAACCTTGGCGTTGAAGCGCGACTCGTTGCGCAGCGCCTCGCCGCTGCCGGCAAGCAGGGCGTCCAGAAAACGGAACCCGGCGTTGTGCCGGGTTTCCGCGTATTCCGGACCGGGGTTGCCGAGTCCGACGATCAACGAGATGGTCTGGGTCATTCCCCCACCCCCACCCCTCCGGCGTTCGCGCCGGAGGGGGTGAGCCGGACAGGCCCGGTACAGCCGGGCTTACTTCTTGCCTGCCTCGGCCTTGGGCGCCTCGGCCTTCTTCTCGCCTTCGGCTGGCGCCGCCGCTGCCGCCGCCGCAGCGGCGCCTTCGGCTGGCGCCGCCGCTGCCGGGGCCTCCTCTTCGACGCGCACCGTGGTGACGGTGGCCACGGCGAGGTCGTCGCCGCCATGGGCGAGGCTGGTGATCTGCACGCCCTCGGGGAGCTTCAAGTCCGACAGGTGCAGCGACTCGCCGATGTGCAGGTTCGAAAGATCGGCCACCAGGAACTCGGGCAGGTCCTTCGGCAAACAGGTGATGTCGACCTCCGTCATGAGATGGCCGATCAGGCCGCCCTGCTGCTTCACGCCCGGGCACACGTCCTCGCCGGTGAAGTGCAGCGGCACGCTCATGTGGATTCTCTCGGTCGCGCTGATGCGCTGCAAGTCGACGTGCATCACAACCGGCTTGAACGGATGCATCTCGTAGTCGCGCAGGATCGCTTGGTCGGTCGCGCCGCCAACGTTGACGCTCAAAATGGCGGTGTGGAACTTCTCGTCGTCCAGGTAGCGCAGCATCGCGTTGTGGTCGAGCGCGAGCATCTGCGGCGGCTTGCCCGCCCCGTACATAATGGCCGGTACTTTGCCGGCACGGCGAAGGCGGCGGCTCGCACCCTTCCCTCGCGCCGTGCGCGGCTCGGCAGTCAATTGAAACTTGGCACTCATGGGTTTCTCCTCAAGTTACTGCGTTACGTTCCCGCCTCACCCGCGACCAGGTTAAGCGGTTTCAATTTTCGGGTCTCCAGTTTCAAGTTGAAACCTGAAACCTTGAACCCGGAACTCGAAATCTCCGTTACTCCATAAAAAGCGAGCTGATCGAATCGTCCTCCGCCAGCCTGCGCATCGACTCGGCCAGCACCTCGGCGATCGACAACTGGCGAATCTGCTTGCAGGCGCGCGCTTCGGGCTTCAGCGGAATAGTGTCCGTCACCACCAGCTCATCGAGCTGCGAGCTCGCGATGCGCTCCACGGCCTTGCCCGACAGCACCGGGTGCGTGCAGTAGGCCAGCACTTTCCTGGCGCCGTGGCTCTTGAGCGCCGCGGCGGCCTCGCACAGCGTGCCGGCCGTGTCCACCAGGTCGTCGATCAGCACGCAGGTGCGGCCTTCGACCTCGCCGATGATGTGCATGACCTTGGCCTCGTTCGGTTTCGGTCGGCGTTTGTCGATGATCGCCAGGTCCGCCTCCAGGTGCTTGGCGTGCGCCCGCGCGCGCACCACGCCGCCCACGTCCGGTGACACGACGAGCAGATCGCGCGGCTCCGAGCGCCAGATGTCGCCCAGCAGCACGAGCGAGGCGTAGATGTTGTCAACCGGGATGTTGAAGAATCCCTGGATCTGGTCGGCATGCAGATCCATCGTGAGCACCCGGTTCGCGCCCGCCACCTGGATCATGTCGGCCACGAGCCGCGCGGTGATCGCCACGCGCGCCGTGCGCGGGCGGCGATCCTGGCGCGCGTAACCATAGTAAGGTATCACCGCCGTGATGCGCCGCGCCGCCGAGCGCTTCACCGCGTCCATCATCACCAGCAACTCCATCAGGTTGTCGTTGCTGGGCGCGCAGGTCGGCTGGATGATGTACACGTCCTTGCCGCGCACATGCTCCATCAGCTCGACCATGATCTCGCCATCGCTGAAGCGGCCGATCACGACCTTGCCCAGCGGCAGGCCGAGACGCCGCACCACGGCCTCGGCCAGGGCCGGGTTGGCGTTCCCGGTGAACACCATCATGTTGTCGAGCGACACGTGTTTCCCCCAGGGACCGCGCTAAACTCTATTGGCTGGGGCGCCAGGATCACTCCGTACGTCCCTGTACTCCGCCCTTCGGGCCAGCGTCGTATTACTCCGCTGTTCGCGTTCGCTCCCGGCAACTGCCCATGCGTTGCTCTACCTCCCCACATCCCTGTGGGTCGCCGGCGAACGCGTCGAACCCTTTGGGTTCTCATCCTTGCGCCCACTCAATCCATTTGTCCGCTTCGCGGACTAGCAACTTTTTTGGCTGGGGCGCCAGGATTCGAACCTGGGAATGCCGGAATCAAAATCCGGTGCCTTACCGCTTGGCGACGCCCCAAGACAGGCCGCGCATTATAAAGGATGGCGATTCATCCCGCGCGCGACGAATCCGGTCAGCGGTGCCGGCGCCTGCGACAGCACCGCCATGCCAGCCGCTTGATCCGCTACCTCCAGGAACACGCAGGCCCCGGAACCTGTCATGCGCGCCCGCCCGTATTGGCTGAGCCAGGCGAGTGCGCGATCGACCGGCGGATAGGCCCGCCGCACCACCGCTTCGAGATCGTTGTGTCCGCGGCCCGCAAAAAAGTCGCGTATTGTGATGGCCGGGGTATGGCCTGTCAATCGAGGGTCCTGAAATACGCTGGCCGTGGCGACCTGCACGGGTGGCGCCAACACCACGTACCACGGCTCCGGCAGGTCGACGGGTGTCAAAACCTCGCCCACGCCCTCGGCCCAGGCGGCATGACCGTGGACGAACACCGGTACGTCGGCACCCAGCCGCAGCGCCAGCTCCGCGAGCCGCGCGCGCGCCAACCCGGCACCCCACAGCTCGTTCAAGGCGAGCAGGGTGGTTGCCGCATCCGAGCTGCCGCCGCCCAGGCCACCGCCGGCCGGGATGCGCTTCTCAAGGTAAATGATGGCGCCCCGCGATATGCCCGCCGCTTGCTGCAGGAGGCGCGCCGCCCGCACCGTGAGATCGGCATCCTCCGGCACGCCGGGCAGATCGGTGGCGCGCCGAATGCGCGAATCGCCGGTGACCTCAAAACGCAGCGTGTCGGCGTAATCCAGAAACTGGAACACCGTCTGCAACAGGTGGTAGCCGTCCGCGCGCCGGCCGACGACGTGGAGAAAAAGATTGAGCTTTGCCGGGGCGGGCCAATTGCGCATCGGAAAATCGTGATTGGTGATTGGTGATTCGTAGCTCGGGGTTCGTGAAATCTTAGGTTGGTGCCCGCGGGCGGCACAACCATGAATCACGAGTCAGGTATCACCATTCACGGCGGTTTCACCGTCCAGCGATCGACCACGAGCCGCACCTCCAGCGTGATTGGTTCATCGCCTGTCCCCGGGGTCGCGTTGTGCTCGGCCCGGCGCTTGAGGAACACGCGGCTCGGCAGCTCGTAGCGTCCGAACTGCGCGTAATCGAGATACTGCACCTGCCAGCCGTGCTGGCTCATGCGCTGCGGCCGCCCCCACGGATCGAGCTGCACCTCGTTCGCCCCGCCGGGCGCCGGCAGGCCCAGGACCCAGTAATTGAGGCCTTCGACCGGCAACAACCAGCCGGTGGCGCGCAAGAGCAGCGACTCGGCGCTGTGGTCGCGCAACACCCTGTGCTCGCTGTCGCGCAGCTCCGCGCCGCTGGCGTCCTGCCTGAGGCGCACGCGCCCGCCGCCCAGCGGTCCGGTCAGGTCAATGTCATGCCGCGCGGCGTCGCGCACCCACCTTAGGGTTGCGCTCCAGCCGTCGGTCTGGCTCTGCAGCGCGACGCGCCCGTGCAGCTCCCAGGCATCAATCGGGGCGAGTTGCTCGTTACGCGCGGCCCAGGCGGCGCGCGTGTCCGGCGCGGGTGGGCGTTTGACGACGGTGGCGCAGCCGGCGAGCGCCGCGAGCCACAGCACCGCCATCAGGCGGGTGTTCACTGTTTAAATTTCTTGATGACGTCGAGCAGCGCTTCGTTGTCCGGGGTGTCCTTGAGCGCGCGGTTCCAGACCGATTCGGCCTCGTTGCGGTTGCCCATGACCCACAACACCTCGCCCAGGTGGGCGGAGATCTCGGCGTCGTTGCGCACTTCCAGCGCACGCTTGAGGTATTTGACCGCCTCGGCGTGGTTGCCGAGCTTGTACTGCAACCAACCCATGCTATCGAGGATGAACGCATCATCGGGCCGCAGCGCGAGCGCCTGTTGCAGCAGCTCGCGCGCCTCGTCGTAGCGGGTGGTGCGATCGGTGAGCGTGTAGCCCAGCGCGTTGAGGGCGTGCGCATTCTTCGGGTCCTTCTTGATGACCTCGCGCAGATCGGCCTCGACCACGTCGATACGGTTGAGCTTTTCCGCGATCAGGGCGCGCGCGTACAGCAGGTCCTTGTCGCCAGGCACTTCTGCGAGCGCCTTGCTGAGCATCGCGTAGGCCTCGCCATATTGCTTGGCCTCCCGCAGGATCTGTTCCTCGGCGAGCACGCGCTGCACGCGCTGCGCTTCGTTCGCCACCTCGATCGCCTGCAGGTGGGCGCGGGCGCGCGAGAGGTCACCCTGGCGCGCGATCATCACGCCGATGCGCGCCTGCGCCTCGAAGTAAAACTCGCTGGCCGTCACCTGCTCGTACCAGCGGATCGCCTCGGCATAGCGCTTGCGCTGCTCGGCGACCTGGCCGAGGTACAGGCGGGCCTGGTCGTTGTCCGGGCGCAGCGTGAGCGCCTGGGTGAGGTACTTTTCGGCCTCGTCCAGGCGGTTGGTCTGCAGCGACAGCAGGCCCACGGCGTACACCGCGTCCGCGTCTTCCGGCTGCGCCGCGATCACGCGCTTGAACTGCTCGTGCGCGCGCTCCCACTGCTTCTGGTCAATGAGCTGGCGTGCGTAGTTCAGGCGCAGGTTGGTGGCGTCCGGGTACTGCCTGAGGTAGGTCTGGAAGAACGCGTCGGCGGCCTGCGCGTCTTTCTGCGAAATCAGGATCCGCGCTTTGAACACGGCGGCTGCCTCCCACTCGGGCTTGAGCGCAAGCGCCCTATTGGCCGCGCTGAGCGCCTCCTCGAGGTTGCCGGCGCGCACCGCCAGGTGCGCCATCGCGATGTGTGCGGCCGGGGAATCGGGGTGCACCTGCACCAGCGATTTCATCACCTCCATCCCCATCTCGCGGTTGGGCTGGCGCGACAGCACCGCCGCCACGCGCATGTAGGCCTGCTCCAGGTTGCCGCGGCCACCCTCGATGGCGAGGATCTTGTCGAACTGCGCGCGGGCATCCTGTGTGCGCCCGAGCTCGAGATAAATGGTGGCGAGCGCCTCGCGCGCCTCGGCGTCCTCGGGACGCAGCTCCACCCACAGCTCCCCGGACTGAAGCGCCTCGCCAAAGCGCTTGGCATAGAGGCCCGCGAGCGTGGCGCGCTCGGCAAGGCGCGGATCGCGTGTGCGTTGTGCCGCGCGGCTCAGGGTTATCGTCGCCACGTTCATTTGGCCGCGCTGGCCGGCAATCTCGCCGACCAGGATGTCGTACATGATGGCCGGGTCGAGCTCCATGCGCGGAAGATCGGCATCCTTCTTCGCGGCTGCCTGCGCGACGCCGCCGTGCGGCGCGCTCGCGGGGGGCGCGGCGCGCTCGGTCGGGGGGCTGAGCGTTGCGCACGACGCGAGGAGCGCGGCGACCATCGTGAGGACCAAGCGGGAAGTGAGCTGCATCATATATAGAGTGTGCATCCTAAAGGACGGTCGGCGCGGTGCGATCATCGGTTTGCGGGCCTGCTGCCCATTAGACGGTGCCGCCGGCCGATTGCTCCGCGGGTGACAAGAAGGCGAGCAACACGAAAAAGTATAATACACGCCGTCATCCGGTCTGAAACCATAGCGGCTGGCGCGCCGGACCGGGCCAAAGCCGTTGGATTATCACAGCAATCGCCACTGCGGCGGCTTGACACACCCCAGCATTGGGCGCAAATTCCGGCACAATCCGTACCCCGGCACTCCCGCGCATGCAGCTGCTCGCCTTCGGCATCAATCACCACACGGCTCCGGTCGATGTGCGCGAAAAGGCCGCGTTTGCCCCGGAAAAGCTGCCGAGCGCGTTGCACGAAGTGACCGCGAGCGGCGCCGCCAACGAGGCCGCGATCCTGTCGACCTGCAACCGCACCGAGCTGTACTGCGGGATGGACCCCACGCACCGCGGCCGGTTGATCGAGTGGTTCTGCGACTACCACCACCTCACGCGCGAGGAAATCCGCCCCTATCTCTACCAGCACATCGATGAGGCCGCCGTGCGCCACGCCTTCCGTGTGGCGGCGGGGCTCGATTCGATGGTGCTGGGCGAGCCACAGATCCTCGGCCAGATGAAGGACGCCTTCGCGGTCGCGCACAAGTCGGGGGCGACCGGCAAGATCTTAAATCGCCTGTTCCAGCAGACGTTTGCCGTCGCCAAGCAGGTGCGCACCGACACCGCGATCGGCGCGAGCCCCGTGTCGGTCGCCTCCGCCGCGGTCGCCCTTGCCAAGCGCATCTTCGATACGCTCGCCGACAAGACCGTGCTGCTGATCGGCGCCGGCGAGATGATCGAGCTGTGCGCGCGCCATATTAAGGAGAACGGCATTGGCCACATGATCGTGGCCAATCGCACCCTCGAGCGTGCCGAGGGGCTCGCCGCCGAGTTCGGCGCCGAGCCGATCGCGCTCGCCGAGATGCCGGCGCGCCTGGCCGATGCCGACATCGTGATCTCCTCGACCGCGAGCCAGCTGCCGATCCTCGGCAAGGGCGCGGTCGAGCGCGCCCTCAAGGCGCGCCGGCACAAGCCCATGTACATGGTCGACATCGCGGTGCCGCGCGACATCGAGGCCGAGGTCGCCGAGTTGCAGGACGTGTACCTGTACACGGTTGACGACCTCGCGGAGGTCGTCAAGGAAAACCTGCAATCGCGCCAGGAGGCGGCGCGCGAGGCCGAACGCATCATCGAGATCCAGGTCGGCGACTTCATGCGCTGGGTGGCCTCGCTCGACGTGGTGCCGACCATTCGCGCGCTGCGCGACGCGGCCGACAGCCTGCGCGAGCTTGAGCTCGCCCGCGCGCGCCGGCGCCTGGCGCGCGGCGAGGACGCGCAGAAGATCATGGAGCAGCTGGCCCGCGCGCTCACTAACAAATTCACGCACGCACCCTCGGCGGCGCTCACGCGCGCCGAGCTGGACGGCAGCTTCACGCTCAATGACGCCGCCCGTCGCCTGTTCAATCTCGGCGACAAGAAATAACCATGCACCCCTCTCTGCTCGCGAGGCTCGACAGCCTCACGCACCGCTTTGACGAGGTCACGGCGCTGCTCTCGGACCCCGCGGTGATCGGCAAGCAGGACCAGTTCCGCAAGCTGTCGCAGGAATACGCCGAGATCAATCCCATCGTCGGCCGCTACCGCGACCTGCAAAGGGCGCAAGCCGAGCTCGAGGCCGCGCGCAACATGCTGAAGGACCCCGACCCCGACATCCGCGCCATGGCCGAAGAGGAGATCGCGCGCGCCAGCGCCGAGCTCGCCGCCATCGACCGGGAATTGCAAACATTGCTGCTGCCCAAGGACCCGAACGATCAGCGCAATGTGTTCCTCGAAATCCGCGCCGGCGCCGGGGGCGACGAAGCCGCGATCTTCGTCGGCGACCTGTTCCGCATGTACAGCTACTACGCCCAGTCGCAGGGCTGGACCGTGGAGGTCATGTCGCAGAGCCCGGGCGAGCACGGCGGCTACAAGGAGATCATCGCGCGCATCGGGGGGACCGGCGTGTACTCCAAGCTCAAGTTCGAATCCGGCGTGCACCGCGTGCAGCGCGTGCCGGCGACCGAGGCCCAGGGCCGCATCCACACCTCGACCGTCACGGTCGCGGTGCTCCCCGAAGCCGAGGAGGTCGACGCCATCGAGATCAACCCGGCCGAGCTCAAGGTCGACACCTTCCGCGCGAGCGGGGCGGGCGGCCAGCACGTCAACAAGACCGACTCGGCGATCCGCATCACGCACCTGCCGACCGGCATCGTGGTCGAGTGCCAGGACGAGCGCAGCCAGCACAAGAACCGCTCGCGGGCGCTCGCCATCCTGCAGGCGCGGCTGCTTGAGGCTGAGCGGCGCAAGCAGCGCGAGGCCGAAGCCGCGCACCGCAAGAGTCTGGTCGGCACCGGCGACCGTTCCGAACGCATCCGCACCTACAACTACCCGCAGGGACGCGTCACCGATCACCGCGTCAACCTCACGCTCTACAAGCTCGATCAGGTCATGGAAGGCAAGCTTGATGAGCTCATCGAGGCGCTCAGCGCCGCCGACCAGGCCGAGCAACTCGCGGCGCTGTCCACAGCGAGCGCGTGACGGTCGTCGAGTTTCTCGCGCACGCCGCGGCGCGCCTCGCGGCTACGAGCCCCACCCCGCGCCTCGACGCCGAGGTGCTCGCCATGCACGTGTGCGGGCTCACGCGCAGCGAGCTCATCACACGGGCCGATACGGAGCTGTGCGCTACTGCGTCGGCGCGCCTCGAACAGTTGCTCGCGCGCCGCGCGTGCGGCGAACCCATCGCCTATCTCACGGGGCACCGCGAGTTCTGGTCGCTCGACCTCGTGGTCACGCCGGCGGTGCTGATCCCGCGCCCGGAAACGGAGCTGCTGGTCGAGCGCGCGCTCGCGCACATTCCGGCCGACGCCACTTGGACGATCGCCGATCTCGGCACCGGCAGCGGCGCGATCGCTTGCGCTCTGGCGAAGGAACGTCCACGCTGTCGCGTCATTGCCATCGATGCGTCAGCGCACGCGCTCGCCGTGGCACGCGAGAACGTTCGCCGTCTTGGTTTCGCCAACGTCGAACTGCGCCAGGGCGAATGGTGCGCGCCGCTCACCGACACGCGCTGCGAGCTGATCGCCAGCAACCCGCCCTATATTGCAGAAAGCGATCCTCATCTTTCGCAAGGTGACCTGCGTTTCGAGCCGCGCGCGGCATTGGTCGCCGGCCTCGACGGGCTGGACGCCATCCGCACCATCGCCCGCGACGCCCCGCGTCACCTCAAACCCGGCGGATGGCTGCTGCTCGAACACGGTTTCGACCAGGCGCCGGCGGTGGCATCGCTGCTAAAGGCGCTCGGCTACTTCGAGATCGCAAATTTCGGCGATCTCGCGAAGCAACCGCGCGTAACACAAGCACGCACTCCCCGGGCATGACCCGCGCGGTAATCATGGCTTTGCGCCTCGCGACGATGGGCACGCATTTCCCTGCCCGTTGCTCCAACGCTACAGATTCGCTCGTGCGGCCACGGCGTGAGTCCGTGCGGTTGACCAGGTCTTGCGCCATTTGGCGTTGACCCGCCACGTTTTTTCTGCGACGTCGACCTCAATCACGCGTAGAAAAGAGGCCATGGCCTCTGACATGCGCAACGGCGACTCACGGTGGTCTTTCTGTCTGCGGACCACTCGGTACAATGGCCGGACGCCCCCCTGCAGCACGCGCGCCGCACGGATGCCTGTACAACTCATCAAAAGAAGTCAGGTGGAGGGCTTGCGAATCGATTACACGGCCCGTGGTCTTGCCGTTTCGTGTCTTGTCACGTTCGTTGGCGCCCGCGGTGGTGAAGGTGGCGGCGGCAGCGCCGCACCCAATCCCGGCACGCTCCAGTTCAGTGAACCTTCTTACCAAGTCAACGAGAAGACCGGCTCGATCACGATCACAGTGGCGCGCGCTGGCGGCAGTGCCGGTGCGGTCGCGGTGAACTATGCGACCGCCAACGGAACGGCACAGGCCGGTTCCGACTACACCACCGCCGCCGGCACGCTTACCTGGAACGACGGTGATGGCGCGGCGAAGACATTCAACATTCAAGTCGCCGACGACGCTTCGCCAGAGCAAGAAGAAACGGTGACGCTCACCTTGAGCAATGCCCGGGCGGTGCCACCCTTGGTGCCAACGCTAGCGTCGCGCTGGTAATCGACGACAAGCCAGGCACGATTCTGTTCACCCAGACTGAGTTCACTGTGCTCGAAAACGCCGGAACCGCGCATGTGACGGTGTCGCGAATCAATGGAGGGAACCTCTAATGAGTCCCCCATTTCTAACCCGCCAACAACAAAACACGAGACACCACGATGCTCCAACGCGGCTTCTTTGATCTCCAAGACCGGTTCGCCAAGCTCGATGCGCTGGGCGATCCGTTGCAGGCGCTGAATGCGGTGGTCGACGGGTCGGTGTTCGAGCCGATCCTGACCAAAGGATTGGCCAAAGAAAAGAAGAGCAACGCGGGTCGTCCGTCCTTTGAGGCCTTACTGATGTTCAAGGTGCTGATCCTGCAAAGCCTCTACAACCTGGCCGACGCCCAGACCGAGTTTCAGATCCGCGACCGTTTCACCTTCCTGCGCTTCTTGAGATTGACCCCGGAGAGTCGTATCCCGGACGAGAAAACGATCTGGTTGTTTCGGGAGTCCGTGAAAGCGCGCGGCCTGCATGATGAGCTCTTCCAGACCTTTACCCGTTTTCTGGACGCCCAGGGCCCTCGGGCCCAGCGCGGCACCGTGATTGATGCGCGCATCGTCGAGGTGCCGAAACAGCGCAACACGCGCGCGGAGAACGCCACGATCAAGGAGGGCCTGATGCCCGCCGCGTGGGAGAAACACACGCCAAGAAAGCCCAGAAGGATATCGAGGCCCGCTGGACGCAGAAGCACGGCAGGAATTACTACGGCTACAAGAACCACATCGCCATCGACGTCAAGCACAAGTTCATCCGCCGCTTCGCCGTCACCCCCGCTCACGTGCACGACTCCCAATGCTTCGCAACACTGCTCGATCGGCGCAATAGCGATCCCGTCGTCTACGCCGATTCGGCCTACCGCTCCGAGGAGCACGAGCGGCTGCTCAAGCGCCGCCGTTTCACGAGCCGCGTGCACCACCGGGCCTGGAAGGATCGGGCGCTCACCCCGCGCCAACAAAAGGAAAACCGCGCCCGCTCGCGCCTTCGCGCCCGCGTCGAGCACGTCTTCGGGCATCAGGTAAAGGCCATGCGCCAAACGATCGTCCGCGGGATCGGGCTCGCGCGTATCCGCACCCGGATGGCGCTCGCCAACCTCGCGTACAACATGAGCCGGCTCGTGCAACTGCGCCGGCGCTACGCCTGACCGGCGGGGCCAAGGATGAAAAGCGATAACCGAGCGGTCGTAATCGAAGCAGCGACCCACGACAGTCGCTCATCCGTTAGCCGCCCTATCCAGTCGGAGGTGTTGTTCGGTTCGCGGAGTGGAAGAAACGAATTTTTAGAGGTCCCCAGAAGACGAGCTCGCCGCCGATCGCCTCGCCACGCTGCTGCTCGCCAACGCCGGCTACGATCCGCTCGCGCTGCGCCGCTTCATGGCACGCACCGAGGGCGAAACCGCGCAGCCCAGCCGCACCCATCCGCCCTCGCCCGAACGCCTCGCGGCGCTCGAGACGCTGATCGCCGCACAAAAGCTCGCGGCGCCGGCTCACCCGAACGGCGCGGCGCGCTTCGCCGCCATGACCAAGACCCTCCGGGAGAAACAACAATGAACCGGTTGCCCCGCCTGACTGTCCTCACCTCCGTGCTCGCCTGCGCGGCGGCACAGGCCGACGAGTTTCACTACAACAACATGCTGATCGGCGATCGCGCCGCCGGCATGGCCGGCGCCTACACCGCCGTATCCGACGACGCCGCGGGTCTCTACTACAACCCGGCGGGCACGGCCTACGCGAAGGGTCGCAGCCTGTCGGTGAGCGTCAACGCCTACAACTACACCCACACCGACTACCGCAGCGCCCTGGGCGGCACCGACTGGACGCGCACCTCCTCGACGCCGCTGCCCAACTTCTTCGGCGCGGTGCGTCGCTCGGGCCGGGCGTGGTTGGGTTCTCTTACGCCGTGCCCGACAGCATCGAGGAGGACCAGGACCAGACCTACGGCGGATTCCCGAGCAGCATTCCGGGCGTCAATGTCAACGAGTTCGTCATCAACCTCAACAACCGCGACGAGACCTACCTGTTCGGACCGTTCTACGCGATGGAGCTCCGCAAGAGCCTCGCCGTCGGGGCTACGCTGTACGTGCACTATCGGGCGCGCGAAACCATGCTCAACCAGGTGGTGGCGCTGAGCAACGGCCAGGACGAGTGGACCAACCAGTACTGCCAGACCGACGAAACCGGCCTGCGCCCGGTCCTCGGCATCATGTGGAACCCGGCGGACAAGGTCTCGCTCGGTCTGACCGTGAGCAACACTTACATTCTCAGCTCGACGACCGAGGTACAGGCCACGCTCAAGCCGGCCACGAGCGGCGACGTGGTGCGCTCCGTGCTCAAAACCAACGACGAGTGCGACGTGCCGACCACGATCGCGCTCGGCGCCGCGTGGTTTCCGTCGGACTCGCTCCTTTATGCGTTCGACGTAACCTGGAGCTCCTCGACGAGCGACAGCTTCCAGTCGCGCGACGCCACCTTTAACTTTGCCGCCGGTGTCGAGTACTACCCCACCAGCCAGTGGGCGGTGCGCGCCGGCGCGTTCACCAACCTGGCGGCCACCCCAAGATCGATTCGACCAAGATCGGCCAGCAGGAGCACGTCGACATGTACGGCAAGTCCGCCAGCCTGTCGCGTTTCAGCGCCGGCACCTCGATCACCGTCGGTCTCACCTACAGCTGGGGCGACGGCGAGACCCAGCTGTTTGCCGGCTCGCCCACGGTCGTGCCGGTCGACCGCTGCACATTGACGCTGTTCCTGTCGGCCTCGACGACCTACTGATCGCGCGCCTGCCCCGAACCGGGGCGTGGCGTTAGAATGGGCGCATGGACGACGCCCAGCTCCTGCGCTACAGCCGCCAGATCCTGCTGCCCCAGATCGGCATCGAGGGACAGTCGAAGCTGCTGCGCTCGCGGGTGCTCATCATCGGCCTGGGCGGCCTGGGCTCGCCGGTGGCGATGTACCTGGCCGCGGCCGGGGTCGGGCACCTGGTGCTCGTTGACCACGACAAGGTCGACCTCACCAACCTGCAGCGCCAGATCGTGCACAACACCGAACGCATCGGCGAGGAGAAGGTGGCCTCCGCCGCCAAGACCCTCTCCGCCCTCAATCCACTGGTCGAGCTGCTGACGTTCAATCGGCGCCTCGACGAATCGGAGCTCGCTCATCAGGTGCAGCTCGCCGACGTCGTGGTGGATGCGAGCGACAACTTCGCCACGCGCCACCTCTTAAACCGGGTGTGCGTGCGGGAACGCACGCCGCTCGTCTCGGGCGCGGTGGTGCGCTTCGACGGGCAGGTGAGCACGTTCGTGCCCTCGCGCCCCGACAGCCCGTGTTACCGCTGCCTCTACACCGAGGAAGGCGAACCGGACGAGCCGTGCGCGCAGTTCGGGGTGCTCGCCTCCGCACCCGGCATCATCGGCAGCATCCAGGCCACCGAAGCCCTGAAGCTCCTGCTCGGCATCGGCGAGGCGCTGGTCGGGCGGCTGCTCGTCCTCGATGTGCTCACCATGGAATGGCGCACCATCAAGCTCAAGCGCGACCCGAAGTGCCCGGTGTGCGCCTGATGACCGACGCGGTCCGGATCCCGCGCACCATCGTCAACCAAATCCTGCGTCACGCCCAGCATAGCGAAGGCGAGGAAGTCTGCGGATTGATCGCTGGCCGCGGCGGAGAGTTCACGCGCTGCTATCCGGTCGCCAACGTCGCGCGCGACCGACGGCGTCTGTTTCAGATGGACCCCAAGGGCCAGATCGACGCGATGCGCGCCATGCGCGCGGCCGGCGAGGAGCTCATGGCAATCTACCATTCGCATCCCGACGCCCCGGCCGTCCCCTCACCGGCCGATGTCGCGCAGCACGAGTACCCGGAGGTGCTGTACCTCATCGTTTCGCTCGCCGCCAAGGGGCTGCCCGAGCTGCGCGGCTTCCTGATCCGCGACCGCAAGGTCACGGAAGTCGCCATCGGCATCTAGCGCCCGGTCGAACCGGCGAGCCGGGTGGTGCGCCGGCAATCCGACGGCCGGCGCCGGCAAGCGGCGTCTATACTTGCGACAACCAACACCCTTGCGAGGTCGCGAAGGTATTCTCCTTCGTTGCGCTTGGCGCCCTGCTGGTCGTCTTTCTCTATGCCGTGCTGCTCTACAACGGGCTGGTGCAGCTCAAGCACAACGTGGCGCAGGCCTGGTCGAACATCGACGTGCTACTCAAGCAGCGCCACGAGGAGCTGCCCAGGCTCATCGAGACCTGCAAGCAATACATGAAGCACGAGCGCGAGGTGTTGGACAAGGTGACACAGGCGCGCGCCGCCGTGGGCAATGCGCGCGAGCGCGGCGACATCGAGGCGGTCGGGCGCGCGGAGACGGCGATGCGTGCGGGGCCCGCCAGCCTGTTCGCCGTGGTCGAGAACTACCCGGAGCTCAAGGCCAACCAGACCTTCCAGCACCTGTACACGCGCATCTCGCAGCTCGAGTCGCAGCTCGCCGACCGCCGCGAGTTCTACAACGACTCGGTCAACGCCAACAACGTGCGCATCGAGCAGTTCCCGGACGTGTTGGTGGCGCGCGCCTTCAACTTCGGTCCGCGCCCGCTGCTCAGCTTCAGCGAGGCCGAGCTCAAGGACGTGGACGTCAAGCAGCTGTTCGCGAGCTGATCCAAGGCCGGCGGACTTCCCGTTCAGCTTTATGCTCTGGCTGGAGCGCCTGGGTGCCCACGTGGCGCAAGCCGACCCGCTCGCTGTCGCGCTCTTTGTGCTGGCATTCGGCGGGGCCGCCGCCCTGAGCCTCGCCCTCGGCTGGCGTCACTTGCACCGTGCCCGCCTCACAACCGACACGCCCACCGCACGGGCGCGCTCCGCGCCGCAGGGCTATGTCGAGCTCGAGGGCGTGGCGCGACCGTTCGACGATCAGCCCCTGATCGCTAAGCTCACCGGGCTGCCCTGCTGCTGGTACCGCTATCGCATCGAGGAGCAGACCGAGGTCCGCGACGATCGCAACGGCGTGCGCAGCCGCTGGAAAGTGATTGACCAGGGCGAGAGCGACGACACTTTCTGGCTCGACGACGGCACCGGGCGCGTGGCGGTCGACCCGAGCGGCGCCGAAATCGAGACGCGCTACCGTGATTCCTGGGAATCACGCCGCATGGCCGGCATCAACCACGCGAGCTTCGTGCGCGACTTCCTCGCCACCCACCCCGGCAACGCGACCTACCGCTTCACCGAGTGGCGCATCAATCGCGGCGACCCGATCTACGCAATTGGCCTGCTCAAGAACCTCGGCAGCCACCTGAACGGGCCAACGCTCGACGAGCGCGCTCGAGTTGTTGCGCGAGTGGAAACGCGATCAGCCGGCGTGGCACGCGCGCTTCGATCTCAATGCCGACGGTCGCATCGACGAACGCGAATGGTGGCTGGCGCGCCGCGCGGCGCGACGTGAAGCCGCAGGCGCGACATCCCTGTCGCGCGGCCCTCGCCTCGATCCTATCGGCGCAGCCGAGCGACAGCACCGGGAGGCCTTGGGGGCAGATCGTGGAAGGCGTAAACCTCGTCACCGCCACGCGTGACCCCAACCGGCCGTTCATCGTCTCGGCCTATCCGCAGCGCGAGGTGCTGCGGCGCTACTCCTGGCGCGGTGCCTACGGGCTCGCCTTCTTCGCCAGCGGCGGCACGGCAACGTGGCTCATCGCCGCGCGCTTCGGCTGACGGGCGCTAGGCGCGGATCAGCGTGCCGACGCCGGTGTCGGTGAAAATCTCGAGCAGCACGGCGTGCGGCACGCGCCCATCGATGATGTGGCAGGAGCGCACGCCGCTCGCCACCGCATCGAGCGCGTAGTTCACCTTGGGCAGCATCCCGCCCGAGATCGTGCCGTCGGCGATGAGCGCCTGCACGTCCTTCGGCGACAGGCCGGTCAGCAGGTTACCCTGCTTGTCGAGCACACCGGCGGTGTTGGTGAGCAGCATGAGCTTCTCGGCCTTGAGGGTGATGGCGAGCTTGCCGGCCACCACGTCGGCGTTGATGTTGTAGGTGGCGCCGTCCTCCCCGACTCCGATCGGCGCGATCACCGGAATGAAGTCACCGCGATCGAGCAGGTCCACGATCTTGGGATCGATCTGGTGCACCTCGCCCACGTGACCGATATCGATGATCTCGGGCGGCAGCTTCACGTCCGCCGGCTGCCGGGTGAGGACCATCTTCTTGGCGCGGATGAATCGTCCGTCCTTGCCGGTGAGGCCCACCGCCTTGCCGCCGTGCTGGTTGATCAGGTTGACGATGCTCTTGTTGACGAGCCCGCCGAGCACCATCTCCACGATGTCCATGGTTTCCTGGTCGGTGACGCGCATGCCCTGCACGAACTCGCTTTTCTTGCCGATGCGCTCGAGGAGCTTGCCAATCTGCGGGCCGCCACCGTGCACCACCACCGGGTTCATGCCGACCAGTTTCATGAGCACCACATCACGCGCAAACGCGCTCTTGAGCTCATCGTCGACCATGGCGTTGCCGCCGTACTTGATGACGATGGTCTTGCCCTGGAAGTGCTGGATGTAGGGCAGCGCCTCGCTCAACACGCGGGCGCGCTCGGCGGGCGAAATCAGGGGTGCGCTCATTGTTGTTCCTGGTAAGGGAGAATACTACGTCGATAAGCTAACCGATTCGGCTCAACCTGTCAGGAGGCCACAGGCGTGCGCGCAGCAAAAGAAAAGGCCGCGCGCGGCGGCCTTTTCTGGTTCGGGAGATCTCCTAGTCGACGTCGACCGCGATTTTCTTGGGCTTCACTTCCTCGGCCTTCGGCAGGATCAGCTCCAGCACCCCGTCCTTGAGGTTGGCCTTGACCTTGCGCTCGTCGACCTGGGTACCAAGCCGCAGGCTGCGCACGTAGCGCCCGTAGCGGCGTTCCTGGCGGATGATGCGCTCGCCCTTTTCCTCGACCGGGCTGCGTACCTCGGCGCTGACCGTGAGCACGCCGTTTTCGATGGTGACATCTAAGTCTTCCTTCTTTACACCCGGCATCTCGGCGCGCACCACGTACTCATCCTCGCGCTCGATAATGTCCATCACCGGCACCAGATCGCTGCCGGCTTCCTCGATCCAGCGAAACGGCTGGAAGAAGTTCTCGAACATGCGGTCGAATTCGTCGCCGAGCAGGCCACGACGGGCGAGCGGGGCGCGGCTGCGTTCAATCAGTCGGTTCATGTGAGCCTCCAGCAAAAGGGTTGGTCATCAACTATCCCGGGCTGCGCCCGAGCGAGCTTCGCGTGCTTTTTCTGGGGACGGGCCGGGGGAATTCAAGCCTCGGGTGCGGCACGCGGCGCGGGCGGCTCGGCGTGTGGCGCTACAGGATGTAGCGGGCCAGGTCCTCGTTGCCGGCAAGGCTCGCCAGGTGGCGCTCGACATAGGCCGCATCGATCACGGTCTTCTGTCCGCTCTGGTCAGCCGCCTCAAACGAGACGGTCTCGAGCAGCCGTTCCATGACCGTGTGCAGGCGCCGCGCGCCGATGTTCTCGGTGCGCTCGTTGACCTGGTAGGCGACCTCGGCGATGCGCCGCACGCCGTCGTCGGTGAACTCGAGCGTGTGGCCCTCGGTGGCGAGCAGCGCGCTGTACTGCTCGGTGAGCGAGGCATCGGTCTCGGTCAGGATGCGCACGAAGTCCTCGGCCGTGAGCGCGCTGAGCTCCACGCGGATCGGCAACCGCCCCTGCAACTCCGGAATCAGGTCGGAGGGCTTGGCGAGATGGAAAGCACCGGAGGCGATGAACAGGATGTGATCGGTCCGGATCATCCCGTACTTGGTTGACACCGTCGAACCCTCGATGAGCGGCAGCAGGTCGCGCTGCACACCCTCGCGCGACACATCCGGGCCGCGCCCCTCCGAACGCCCGACGATCTTGTCGATCTCGTCGATGAACACGATGCCGTGCTGCTCGACACGCGTGACGGCGCGCAGCTTGATATCGTCCTCGTTGATGAGGCGCGCGGCCTCCTCCTCGGCGAGCAGCTTCTTGGCCTCGCCGATTCTCATGCGGCGCTTGCGCATGCGCCGCCCGCCCATGTTCTGGAACAGGCTCTGCAACTGGCTCGACATCTCCTCCATGCCGGGCGGCGCCATGATCTCCACACCCAGGGCCGGCATCGACAGCTCGACCTCGATCTCCTGCTCGTCGAGCTGGCCCTCGCGCAGCTTCTTGCGGAAGCGGCTCCGCGCCGCGCCCTCCTCGGCGGGCTTGGCGGTTTCGCCCACGGCAAATCCGATCTCGCGCGCCGGCGGCAGCAGGATGTCGAGGATGCGGTCTTCCGCCGCGTCCTCGGCGCGCACGCGCACCTTGGCCATCTCCTCCATGCGCGTGAGCTTGACCGCCACGTCCGCCAGATCGCGCACGATCGAGTCGACGTCGCGCCCGACGTAGCCGACCTCTGTGAACTTGGTGGCCTCGACCTTGATGAACGGGGCGTTGGCGAGCCGCGCCAGGCGCCGGGCGATCTCGGTCTTGCCCACGCCGGTCGGCCCGATCATGAGGATGTTCTTCGGCGTGATCTCGTTGCGCAGCGCCTCGTCCGGCACCTGCATGCGCCGCCACCGGTTGCGCAGCGCGATCGCCACGGCGCGCTTGGCCTCCTGCTGGCCGACGATGTGCTTGTCGAGCTCTTGCACGATCTCGCGCGGGGTCATTTCAGACATGGTCAATCCTCGAAACGAACAACTCTACGCAGAGACGCAAAGACGCAAAGAAAAAACAAGAGAAGTTTCACTGTTAAGCTGATCTCGCTTTTCTCTGCGCCTCTGCGTCCGGCTGTTGTCGTTAAAGCACTTCAATGGTGAGGCTGCGGTTGGTGTAGATGCAGATGTCGGCGGCGATGCCGAGCGCGCGCTCGACGATGCTGCGCGCGTCGAGCTCGGTCGCCTCGAGCAGGGCGCGCGCGGCGGCAAGCGCATACGGCCCGCCCGAGCCGATGGCAATCAGGCCGTTTTCTGGCTCGATCACGTCGCCGTTGCCACTGATGATGAGCGAGGTGCTGCGGTCGGCGACCGCGAGCATCGCCTCGAGGCGGCGCAGCGCCCGGTCGGTGCGCCAGTCCTTGGCAAGCTCGACCGCCGCGCGCGTCAGGTGGCCCTGGTGCTTTTCGAGCTTGCCCTCGAAGCGCTCGAACAGCGTGAAGGCATCGGCGGTGCCGCCGGCGAAACCGGCCAGCACCTGGTCTTTGTACACGCGGCGCACCTTGCGCGCATTGGCCTTCATGACCGTGTTGCCGAGCGTCACCTGTCCGTCGCCGCCGATGACGGCGGCGCCGTTGCGCCGCACGGAAAGAATCGTTGTGCCGTGGAACTGCTCCAAGGGTTGCCTCGCTGATGTTTGACCGTGGGGCTCTCGGCTATCGTGAAGGCCTGCTATTCTACCGATTATCCTGCCGGATCAATAACCACGCACTGCCGCACATGGTTCGAATTCGCCTTACCGCTACCCTGCTTGTGCTCAACCTGACCGCCCCGGCCGCCATGGCCGACCTCGCGTTCGTGCTCAACTCTAAAAGCGACGACGTGAGCCTGATCGACATGACGACGTACAAGGAGATCAAGCGCGTACCGATCGGCAAGGAACCGCATCACCTGATGCCGACCCCCGACGGCAAGGAGCTCGTCATCGCCAACGCCGCCGGCAACGACCTGGTGATCGTCAATCCCGAGACCGGCGAAATCCTGCGGCGCGTGCCGCGCATCGCCGATCCCTACCACCTCGGCTTCAGCCCCGACCGCAGGTGGTTCGTGATCAACGCCAACCGCCTCGACCGTGTCGATATCTATCGGTACGAGAGGGGCGATTTCAAGCTGGCGAGCAGGGTTGCGCTGCCCAGGACCACCAGTCACATGGCCTTCGCGCCGGATTCGAGCACGGTTTACGTCACGGTCCAGGAGACCCACCAGGTCGCGGCCATCGATCTGCCCACCCAGAAGGTCCGCTGGGTCGCTCCGACCGGCAAGCAGCCGGCCGGAATCTGGCTGACTCCCGACCACAAGCACCTGCTGGTCGGGATTACCGGCGAGGACTACGTCGAGGTGCTCTCACCGCTCGACGGCAAATCGTTGCAGCGCATCGCGACCGGCAAGGGGGCGCACAACTTCTTACCGCTCGGCGACAAGCGCCACGTGCTGCTGTCGAACCGCGTCGAGAACACGATTTCGGTCATCGACATGCAAACGCTCAAGGTGGTCGACACCATCAAGGTACCGGGCGGGCCGGACGACATGGAGCTCAAGCGCGACGGTTCGGAGCTGTGGGTGACGTCGCGCTGGATCGGCCGGGTGAGCGTGATCGACATGAAGACCCGGCAACTGAAGCATTCCATCCCGGTCGGCCGCTCGCCGCACGGGCTGTACTTCCACTCGCATGCACCGCGGATTTGAGCTGATCTGTGACGCGTTGGGTTTGCGCTGGGCGTCACGGATCGAGCGCCCTTCGGGCGCGTGGATAAGATGCCGGTGGCTGACCGGCAGCAGGTTACTTTCTCTTGTTCGGCCAAGAGAAAGTAACCAAAGAGAAGGCCGCCCCGGAGCCGCGGACTACGCCGTGCGCTTCTCGGACAAACCGGGCCGCTCGCCAACTCGCTCGCCGCACACGACGCGGCCATGCTCGAACAGGGGACTCGCTTGAACCCGATTTTTCCTGCGATGCTCGGCGGCGGCTACGGGGTTTTTCCACACCCCTTGGGTCGAGCCGAGCGGCAAGTGCAGCCGACGGTTGGGCCCGCAGGGGTGAGCGAGGGATCGCGAGCGTGCGCATCCGCGACAAGGATGGCGCGTATCCGCACCCCCGGAGGCAAGCTTGCCGCGAGGGCACCGGCGAAGACCCGGGGGCGTGCTTTCTTTGGTTACTTTCTTTGCACGAGCAAAGAAAGTAACCCGACCGCGGTTCGGGAACCGCAGGTAGCCTTCAGACGGGGCCGAAGGCCGCTCGACACCGCTGTTGCAGCAGTGCTGCTCCTTCTGACAACGGCGCTGCCTGCTCAAGCACTCGGTGCCGAGTGCAAGGGCACCGTCTACCTTACCTTCGACACCGGCTACATGTCGCAGGCGGAATTCATTGCGCGCACCCTTAAGGCCGAAGGCGTCAAGGCAACCTTCTTCCTGTCGAACGAACCCACCTTCCGCGGCGATCACGCCCTCGATCCGGGCTGGGCCGGCTACTGGCGCGCGCTCGCCGCCGACGGGCACGCGTTCGGCAACCATACCTGGTCGCACCATACGGTGCGGCGCGAAACGGCCGACGGCCAGCTGCTCGCCTTCAGCACTGCCGGCCAGGAGCTGCATCTCGATCAAAAACAGTTCTGCGCCGAGCTCAGGCGCGTCGAGCAATCGTTTCAGCGCGACACCGGCCGGCGGCTCGCCGGCATCTGGCGCGCGCCGGGCGGGCGCACCACGCAGAACAGCATTCGCTGGGCGGCAAGCTGCGGCTACCCGGTGCACGTGCACTGGGACGATGCCGGATTCATCGGCGACGAGCTGCCGAGCGACCGTTACCCAAATAAGATGCTGCTGGAACGGGCGCTCAAGAACATCCGGGCCGGGGATGTCGTGCTCTGGCACCTCGGCATCCGCTCGCGCCGCGAACCGGCCGCGCAGATCCTGCCCGACCTGATCCGCGGGCTCAAGGAACGTGGGCTTTGCTTCGGCACGCTCGATGTAGGGAAACGCTAGCCATGGATTTTCTGTTTCGTCTCATCGACCCGGTGCAGTCCTGGCTGTTCGAGGCGCTGGTGCTGCCGGCGCTGTTCCATGCCGGTTTCGTCGATTACGCCGACGAGGCCTATCACGCCACCGGGCTGTTCGTGCTGGCGCTGGTGGAGATTGCCCTCATCTACGCGCTGCTGCGCCCGCTCGAGGCGCTGCGCCCGGTAGAACCCTGGTCGGATCGGCGGGCGCTGCGCGTGGACGTGCTGTATACGTTCCTGTACCGCACCGGCGCGCTGCCGCTGCTCTTTTTCATCCTGTTGCAGCCGCTGCTCTACCCGCTCGAGACCGGCCTGCGCGCGGCCGGCTACCTGCCGCCCAACCTGGAGGAGCTGGTCCCGTGGCTCGGCACGCAGCCGCTCGCGGCGTTCCTCGCCTATGCGCTCATCATCGATCTCGCCGAGTACTGGCTGCACCGGCTCCAGCACCGCTTTAACTGGTGGTGGGCGTTGCACGCCGTGCATCACAGCCAGCGGCAGCTCTCCTTTTGGGCCGACGACCGCAACCACGTGCTGGACGGGCTGCTCAGCGCGCTGTGGCTGGCACTGGTCGCGCTCGCCGTCGGCGTGCCGGGCAACCAGTTCTTCGCGCTCGTGCTGCTCAAGCGCTTCATCGAGAGCCTGTCGCACGCCAATCTACGCATCAGCTTTGGCGCGGTCGGCGAGCGCCTGCTCGTAAGCCCGCGTTACCACCGCATTCACCACGGCATCGGCGTCGGGCACGAGGGCGCGGCGCAGGGCTGCAATTTCGCCACCCTGTTCCCGGTCTGGGACATCGTGTTCGGCACCGCCAACTTCGGCCGCGACTACCCGGCGACCGGCATCCGCGACCAGCTCGACGGCGCGGACTACGGCAGCGGCTTCTGGAGCCAGCAGTGGAGAGCGCTCAGCCGGCTGCGGCGCGCTCTGGTGCGGCCGTAGCCGGCGCGGGCACGAGCAGCGCCAGCGCCTGCTCGAGCATGGCGCGGCGCGCGCCAAGGTGGCGGTAGACGGCATAGACGCGCTGGTCGAACACCGGCGCGTCGCTCACGCGGAACAGCCGGCCCGCGGCCAGCGCATCCCGCACCATCTCCTCGACGCAGTACGCCGCACCGCCGCACCCGAGCAGGAAATCGAGGGCCACGCGTCCGGGACCAAGGCGCACCGCGGGCGGCGGCATGTCCGGAAAGTTCCGGGCGTGGGCCGCGGCGAACAGTGTCCCCCAGTCGGTCATGATGTAGCCGTCGGCGGTGGCCTCCTCGGCCGTGCGACCGGGCTGTGAGGACACCATGACGAGTCGCACGACCGCCACCTCGCGTACCAGAAGCTCGGCGAACTGCGGTGGCTCGAACAGGAATGCCACGTCGATGGCGCCGTCGAGCGCGCTGCGGATCAGCGTGCCGGGATCGTGTCCCTGGGCCTCGAGCGCCCAGTCCGGGCGCTTGCGGTGCAGCGTCTGTACCCAGTCCTGCAACAGAATGTCCCACAGCGCTGGCACGCCACCGATCGCCAGCAGCGTCTTGTCGACGGCGCCGAGCGCCGCGTCCTGGCGGGCGCGGTTCCAGGCGCTGACGATGGTCTCGGCGTACTTGAGCAGGCGCGTCCCAGCCGCCGTGAGCTGAATGTCGTTGCGCGTGCGCACGAACACCGCAGCGCCCAGGGTCTCCTCGAGCAGCCGGATGCGGGCGCTTACCGCCGACTGGGTGAGAAAGAGGTTCTGTGAGGCGCGGCCAAAGTGGCGAGTACGGTTGACTTCCAGGAAGGTCTTGAGCAGATCGATGTCCATGCCAATCCAGCAAATTTTTTTGTCCTCATAATCATTTCATTTCGCTGTATGGATGACAAGCAAGGCTGTATATAGGCGCCGGGCCACACAAAGCACTGGTTTCTGAGTACCGTCCCGGAAGGCTGTAGCCGTTCCCTTCCGTCCCGCCGACAGGCTGGACGCCGTGGTTCACTCCCCCCGATTCCCTTTTTCCCTAGCCATCGCGGCGGGCTGCTGTGCCGCGGCGCCTGACGGAGTCCCTATACCATGCCAAGACCGGCCGAAGAGCCGCCTGATCCGCTGGCGCGCGCTGCGCGCGCGCCGACCTCCAACGTCTTAACGCTGCACGCGAACGAGTCCTTCCCCCGCCACTACCTGGCGATCGAAGGACACCGCCTCTACCCCTTCACGATCGAAACCAAGGGTCTGTTCGATCGCTACGCCCGGACCTTGGACGTGCCGCTGTCGGACTACACCTTCGCCAACAACATCATCTGGCTGTCGCAGAAAAGCGGCTTCTACCAGATCATCGAGGACTGCTTCTGCCTATTCAGCCTGAACGGCAACTGCCTGACCATGCTGCTGCCGCCGCTCGGCATGCCGGCGCGGCAGAGGGCGGCGCTCGAGGCATGCTTCGAGATCATGGACCGTTACAACCCCACACCCTATCTGTCCGTGGTCGAGTTCGTGTACCGCGATTTCCTGCGCGTCCTCGCCAGCGGCGAGGACCCGGAGGCGGTCGACCCGCAGTGGCTGGTGGAGCGTAGCCTCCCGGACTACATCTACGCGACCTCCGATCTGATCGAGCTCAAGGGCAACGCCTACAAGACCAAGCGTAGCGAGATCAACCAGTTCCGTCGTGCCCACCCGAACCACCGCATGGAGCCGCTTGGGCCGCAACACTGGGATGCGATCCGCGCCCTGCTCGATACCTGGCTCAAGAACCGCATCCAGTACCTGACCGGCGAGGCGATCGCGGACTTCTTCTACACGGTCGAGCATGAGCGGCGCGCCGTGGAGCGGGCGCTCGCGCACTACGACACCCTCGGGCTTCAGGGCCTGTGCCTGTTCATCGACGACCGGCTCGAAGGCTTCACCTTTGGCGAGCGCATCACGCCCACGGTCGGCAACGTGCTGGTGGAGAAGACCAACTTCGCGATCTCCGGCTCGGCCCAATACCTGTTCCGCGAATTCGCCAAGACCTTCGCCGACTGCACCCACATCAACGTCGGCGATGACCTGGGGCTCGAGAACCTGCGGCGCGTGAAGATGAGCTACCGCCCGGCGCTGTTTGGCGAGAAGGTCACGCTGCGCCGCGCCCCGGTCTGCGCCTGACATGGAAGAAGTTCGCATCCGCCGCGCGCGGCGGGCGGACCTCGACGCGCTGGTCACACTGGAGGCGCGCTTCCCGACCGATCGGCTGAGCCGCGCGAGCCTGCGGCATCTGCTCGCGCGCGGCCACGCGGACGTCTGGGTCGCGGAAATCGACAGCGGGATCGTTGGCGATGCCGTCGTGTGCTACCGGCACGGGTCGCGGCGTGCACGGCTCTATTCCATCGTCACCGACAGCGCGCACGCGGGGCGTGGCGTTGGACGCGCCTTGCTCGCCGCCTGTGAGGCCGGCGCCGGGGCGCGCGGTTGCGCGCGCATGG
>CAYZVX010000034.1:0-28180 GCA_964482055.1 uncultured Acidiferrobacteraceae bacterium | reverse complement strand
TACACTCTTTCCCTACACGCGCCGCGGAGCCCGCGCGCAACCTTCCCGCACCGGCGCGGACAGGCAGCGGGTCGGTCGCCGCCATGGACTGGGAGGCGCTGGCGGACGCGGTGCGCGGCTGCACGAAGTGCGGACTGCACGTAACGCGCACGCATACCGTGTTCGGCGTCGGCAACCGGCACGCGCAGTGGATGTTCGTGGGCGAGGCGCCAGGCGCGGATGAAGACGCACAGGGCGAGCCGTTCGTGGGCCGCGCCGGCCAACTGCTCAATGCCATGCTGTTTGCCATCGGGCTCAAGCGCGAGGAGGTATACATCGCGAATGTGTTGAAATGCAGACCTCCCGGCAATCGCGATCCGCTGCCCGAGGAGATC
Source organism: uncultured Acidiferrobacteraceae bacterium (assembly GCA_964482055.1). Classification (GTDB taxonomy): domain Bacteria; phylum Pseudomonadota; class Gammaproteobacteria; order Acidiferrobacterales; family Sulfurifustaceae. Next base: position 27,806 of record CAYZVX010000034.1, on the reverse strand, counting down.
GAGCAGTGCGAGCCGTATCTGATCCGCCAGATCGAGCTGATCCAACCGCGCCTGATCGTGGCGCTTGGACGGCACGCCGCGCACAGCCTGCTCAAGACCGAGCTGCCGCTCAGCCGGTTGCGCGGCCAGCGCCTGAGCTACCACGGTACCGCCCTCGTGGTGACCTACCATCCGGCCTATCTGCTGCGCAGCCCCGCCGAAAAACGCAAGGCCTGGGAGGACCTGTGCCTCGCCAAGGCGATCCTGGAGTCCTCGCCGTGAGCGCGGTTGTCTCGCTGCCCGAGGCGCTTATCCGGCCGATGCGCGAAGCCGATCTGGCGGTGGCGCTCGCCAACGAGCGCGCGGCCTATGAGTTCCCCTGGACGCACGGCATCTTCCGCGACTGCCTGCGCGTGGGCTACCAGTGCTTCGTGCGCGAGGTCGCCGGGCGCGTGATCAGTCACGGCATCATGTCGGTGGCGGCGCAGGAGTGCCACCTGCTCAACATCTGTGTGCACCCGGACTTTCAGCGGCAGGGCCACGGACGCGCCATGATCGCGCACCTGCTCGACATCGCGCGGCGCAAGCGCGCGGTCATGGCGCTGCTCGAGGTGCGCGTGAGCAACGACGCGGCCTATCGGCTCTACACCAGTATGGGTTTCCATGAGGTCGGCGTGCGTCGAAACTACTATCCCGCCCGCCGCGGTCGCGAAGACGCCATCATCCTCGCCCGCGACCTGTAGTCTCCCGCCACCGGTTTTGCCTGCGGTGCGCCCTCCCACATGGTTGGTGGGTGAATAGTTGACTAATTTGGTAAGGAACCGCATAGAATAGCTACGTATCGCCAGTAGCGCTGAATCCGCAGGCTTTTCAGGGCTTGGCGATTCGCGCCGCCCAACCCAACCCGGGAGGTTTCGATGGCACAGGCGACCCAGCCCCTCGACACACTGGTAGGGCGTGACTACCCGCACGGCTTCGTGACCGAGCTCGAGGCCGACACGGTCCCGCCGGGTTTGAGTGAGGATGTGATCCGGCTGATCTCGGCCAAGAAGGGCGAGCCCGAGTTCATGCTCGCCTGGCGGCTCGCGGCCTATCGCCATTGGGCCGGCATGCAGGCGCCGCGCTGGGCGCACGTGCAGCACCCGCCGATCGATTACCAGTCGATCGTCTACTACGCGGCGCCAAAGTCGCGTGCCAACGCGCCCGGAAGCCTCGCCGACGTGGACCCGAAGCTGCTCGAGACCTACGAAAAGCTCGGCATTCCGCTCAACGAACGCGCCGCGCTCGCCGGCGTGGCGGTCGACGCGGTGTTCGACAGCGTTTCGGTCGCGACCACCTACCGCGAGAAGCTCGCCTCGCTCGGCATCGTCTTCTGCGCATTCTCCGAGGCGGTGCGCGAGCACTCGGAGCTCGTGCGCCAGCACCTCGGCACCGTGGTTCCGCCCACCGACAATTTCTATGCTGCCTTGAACTCCGCCGTGTTCAGCGACGGTACCTTCGTCTACGTGCCGAAGGGCGTGCGTTGCCCGATGGAGCTGTCGACGTACTTTCGCATCAACACCGCGAAGACCGGCCAGTTCGAGCGGACCTTGATCATCGCCGACGAAGGCGCCTACGTGAGCTACCTGGAAGGCTGCTCGGCGCCGATGCGCGATGAGCACCAGCTGCATGCGGCGGTCGTGGAGTTGGTGGCGCTCAAGGACGCCGAGATCAAGTACTCGACGGTGCAGAACTGGTACCCGGGCGACGAGCAGGGCCGGGGCGGCGTGTACAACTTCGTCACCAAGCGCGGCCACTGCCGCGGCGCCAACGCGAAGATCTCCTGGACCCAGGTCGAGACCGGATCGGCCATTACCTGGAAATACCCGAGCGTGATCCTCGAGGGCGAGGGCTCGGTCGGCAAATTCTACTCGGTGGCGGTGACCAACAATTACCAGCAGGCCGATACCGGCACCAAGATGATCCACATCGGGCGCAACACGCGCAGCACGATCGTCTCGAAGGGCATCTCCGCCGGTCACGGCAGCAACGCCTATCGCGGGCTGGTAAAGATCCTCAAGGGCGCCGACGGCGCGCGCAACTACTCGCAGTGCGATTCGCTGCTCATGGGTGATCAGTGCGCGGCCCACACCTTCCCGTACATCGAATCGAGGAACCCGAGCGCGATCGTCGAGCACGAGGCGACGACCTCGAAGATCAGCGACGACCAGCTCTTCTATCTCAAGACCCGCGGACTGTCGGCGGAGGATGCGGTGAGCATGATCGTCAACGGGTTCTGCAAGGAGGTGTTCAAGGAGCTGCCCATGGAGTTTGCGGTCGAGGCGCAGAAGCTGCTCAACGTGAGCCTCGAAGGGGCGATCGGATAACTTCGGTTTCGAGTTATGAGGGAAATGGCGATGCTGACCATCAGAAACCTACATGTGAACGTGGAAGGCAAGGCGATCCTCAAGGGCATCGACCTGGAGGTGAAGGCCGGGGAGGTGCACGCCATCATGGGGCCGAACGGCTCCGGCAAGAGCACGCTCGCGCAGGTGCTCGCCGGGCGCGAGCAGTACCAGGTGGTCTCGGGCGAGGTCCGTTACGCCGATCAGGACCTGCTCGCCATGAAGCCCGAGGATCGGGCGCGCGCCGGGATTTTTCTCGGCTTCCAGTATCCGGTTGAGATTCCGGGGGTGAGCAACATCTACCTCCTGAAGGCCGCGCTCAATACGATGCGCAAGGCGCGCGGCGAGCCGGAGCTCGACGCCATGGACTTCCTGCTGCTGGTCAAGGACAAGATGAAGCTCATGGAGATGCCGGAGGAATTCCTGTACCGGGCCGTGAACGAGGGCTTCTCCGGTGGCGAGAAGAAACGCAACGAGATTCTGCACATGGCCGTGCTCGCACCAAGGCTTGCGATCCTGGACGAGACCGATTCCGGCCTCGACATCGACGCGCTCAAGGTGGTGGCGAACGGCGTAAACAGCCTGCGCAGCCCGGAGCGCGCCATCATCCTCGTTACGCACTATCAGCGGCTGCTCGACTACATCACGCCCGACTACGTCCATGTGCTGGCCGGCGGGCGCATCGTCAAGTCCGGCGACCGGCGCCTGGCGCTCGAGCTCGAGGAACGCGGGTACGGCTGGATCGAGGCGCAGGCGGGGACGCGCGCACAAGCGACACCATGAACGCAGCGACCGACAGGCTCAGCCCCTTCCTGGAAGACTTCCGGCAGGTCGAACGGACCCTGCCCGGGCGCCATGCGCCGTGGCTACAGGCGCAGCGGGTCGCGGCGCTCGAGACGTTCCGCGCGCGCGGCTTCCCCACGCTGCGCGACGAGGACTGGAAGTACACCGATGCGCGCCCGATCGCGCAGCGCCGCTTCCGCTTGGGCGGCGCGGGCCCGGCGCCCGATGCCGCCGCCCTTACGCCGTATACGCTTGCCGGGCACCAGCTGGTGTTCGTGGACGGCCGCTTCATTCCAGCCTTGTCGACGGTGGCAGGTCTGCCGGCCGGCATCGAGGTCATGAGCCTGGCCGAGGCGCTGGCGCAGGCGCCCGAGCGGCTGGAGCCCTGGCTTGGCCGCTACGCCGAGCCCGCCCGCGACGGCTTTGCCGCGCTCAATGCTGCGTTTCTGCGGGATGGCGCGTTCATCCGGGCTGCGCCCGGGACCGTGCTCGACGCGCCGCTGCACCTGTTGTTCGTGGCAAGCGGCGTGGCCGACAGCCTGGCCTATGTGCGCAATCTGGTCGTGGCCGAGGCCGGAGCCGCGCTGCGCGTGATTGAAAGCTACGTGGCGCTCACCGACACGACCGGTCTCACCAACAGCGTGACCGAGATCGCGCTCGAGCCCGGCGCGCAGATCGAGCACTACCGGCTCGGGCGCGAAGGCGAGGCCGCCTACCACATTGGCAGCACGCACGTGCACCTCGCGCGCGACGGCCGCTATACCTCGCACTGCATTGCGCTTGGCGGGCGCATCGTCCGCCATGAGCTGTACGCGATGCTCGACGGGGAAGGGGCGGAGTGCACGCTCAACGGTCTGACGGTCACCCGCGGGCGCCAGCACATCGACAGCCACACGCGCATCGATCACCGCCAGAGGCGCGGTACGAGCCGCGAGCTCTACAAGGGCGTGCTCGACGGGGAGTCGCGCGCGGTGTTCAGCGGGCGCATCGTCGTGCACCCGCAGGCGAGCCACAGCGACGCCGAGCAGGCCAACCACAATCTGCTGTTGTCCGCGGGTGCCGAGGCCGACAGCCGCCCGCAGCTTGAGATCTACGCCGATGACGTCAAGTGTGCGCACGGCGCGACCGTCGGCAATCTCGACCCCGACGCGCTGTTCTACCTGCGTACCCGCGGCCTCGACGTCGCACACGCGCGCAGCCTGCTGGTGTACGCCTTCGCAGCCGACGTGCTGGCGCGAATCCGCCTGGCGCCGCTGCGTGCCCAGCTCGACGAGCAACTGGCGCTCCGCCTGGCCTTGCCGCACGCGCGGGAGGCATCCTTATGACGGCTCCCGCCGACATCCGCGCGCTGTACGAGGAAGTGATCCTCGATCACAACCGCAACCCGCGCAACTTCCAGAGGATTCCGCCGGCCAGCACCCACCACGCGCATGGCTTCAATCCGGTGTGCAACGACGAGTTTCGCGTGCACCTGCGCGTTGAGGATGGCCTGATCCGGGACGTTGGCTTCGAGGGCGCGGGCTGCGCGATCTCGACGGCTTCCGCCTCGCTCATGACCGAGGCGATCAAGGGCAGGCGCGTCGAGGACGCGCGGCGCCTCTTCCAGGGCGTGCACCGCCTGCTCACCCAGGGTGAGGAGCCCGAGGGCTTGGGCAAGCTGCGGATCCTGGCCGGCGTGCGCGACTACCCGATGCGCGTCAAGTGCGCCACACTCGCCTGGCACGTGCTCAACGCCGCGCTCGAGGAGCGGCCCGGCACGGTGAGCACGGAAGATGAGGGCGCACCGCCCCCCGAGGAGTGCGCCAACGTCGATGACTCGACCGACGAGGGATGCGCGCGATGACTAGATCCGGCACGGACGCGGTCGTGGCACCGACGGCTGTCGATGCGCTCAAGGCACGGCTGATCGCGGCCCTGCGCACCGTGCACGATCCAGAGATTCCGCTCAACATCTACGACCTCGGGCTCATTTATGCGCTCGAAGTCTACGACGCGGGCCGGGTGCGGGTGCTCATGACGCTCACCACCCCCGGCTGCCCGGCGGCACAGCAGTTCCCGGCCGAGGTCAGGCGCGTGCTCGAAGCCGTGCCCGGCGTGACCTCGGCCGAGGTGGAGATCGTCTGGGAGCCGCCATGGTCGCCGAGCCGCATGTCCGAGGCGAACCGCCTTGAGCTCGGCTTGCTGTGAGCGGCGCGATGAGCGGCTGGATCGCGGTTGCGCGTACTGAGGAGATCGGCCCCGGCGCCTTCAAGGTGGTCGAGGTGGACGGCGCGATGGTGGCCGTCTTCAACGTCGGCGGCCAGTACTACGCCATCGATGATGCCTGTACCCATGACGGCGAGTCGCTCGCGGGCGGGGAGGTGCAGGGCGAAGAGGTGGTCTGCCCGCGCCACGGCGCGCGTTTCAACATCCGGACCGGCGCAGTCACCGCGCCGCCCGCCTACGAGGCCGTGCACGTCTTCCCGGTACGGGTGCAAGACGGGCAGGTGCTGGTGCGCGACGACCGCTGGGGTGGGTCGGAGAAAGGCGAAGACACCTAACGTGTCTTCGTCCCGGCGAGCGCCCGTACATGGAAGTACGGGACGGGCTTATCGGCGCCCCCGAGCGCCGCGCCACGGATGGCAAGGAGGACGTGGTGAGACTAGCTGAGCCAGCCAAGCGCTACGTGCGGGCGTTCACGCTCGCCGAGCTGGTGCGCGGCTTGGGCGTCACCGGGCGCTTCCTGTTCAAGAACAAGTTCACCATCCAGTACCCGGAGGAGAAGACCCCGCAGAGCCCGCGCTTTCGCGGCCTGCACGCGCTGCGCCGCTATCCGAACGGCGAGGAGCGCTGCATCGCCTGCAAGCTGTGCGAGGCAGTGTGCCCGGCGTGCTGCATCACGATCGAATCCGAGGAACGCCCGGCGGCTTCGCCCATTCCTGGGCTCGCGCCACATTCGCACCTCCCGGTGCAGCATGGCATGCGCCGCACCACGCGCTACGACATCGACCTGTTCAAGTGCGTCTGGTGCGGCTTCTGCGAAGAGGCCTGTCCGGTGGACGCCATCGTGCTCACCCGCCACTTCGAGTTCCACGAGGAGTCGCGCGGCGAGGCCGTGATCGACAAACAACGGCTGCTCGCCAACGGCGACCGTTTCGAGGCCCAGATCGCCGCCGACCGTGCCGCCGACGGTCGCTACCGTTAGTCATTCGCGCCAGATTCTTGAGCGCGGCGTCCTGTCGCAGACGATGGTCTGCGCGGCTGATGCCGGAGTCGTTTTTGTGTTTCAATACCGCGCGTGGCGTCGAAGATTGTCATTGTCGGGTGCGGATACGTCGGGCGTCGGGTCGCCGCCGCGGAACGGGCACGCGGCAGCCGCGTAAATGCACTCGCCCGTTCCGAGGACAGCGCGCAGGCGCTCGGCGCGCTCGGCATCGAGCCGGTACGCGGCGATCTGGACGATCCGGGTTCACTGGCTGGCTTGGACGTGGCGGGGCAGGGCGTGTACTACTTCGCGCCGCCGCCCGCGAGCGGCGTGCGCGACACGCGCATGTCGGCCTTTCTCGCCGCGGTCGCGCCGCGCCCGCCGCGGCGCATCGTGTACATCAGCACCACGGGCGTGTATGGCGACTGCCACGGCGAATGGGTGGACGAGACGCGCGCACCGAACCCCACCGCTGGCCGCGCCCGGCGCCGCCTCGATGCCGAGGAGCAATTGCGCGCGTTCGGCGCGCGCAGCGGCTGTGAGGCTGTGATCCTGCGCGTACCCGGTATTTACGGGCCCGATCGCCTGCCGGTCGAGCGGCTGCGCAAGAACCTGCCGCTGCTGCGCGAGGACGAGGCACTGTGGAGCAACCGCGTGCACGCCGATGATCTGGTCGCGGCCTGCCTGGCCGCGATGGAACGTGGGCGCGCCGGCGCCGTGTACAACGTCTCCGATGGTCACCCGAGCACCATGACCGATTACTTCCGGTGCGTGGCGGATGCGCTCGGCCTGCCGCGCCCGCCGGAAGTCTCGCGCAGCGACGCCGATGAGCGCATCGACGCGGGAATGTTGTCGTACCTCGCCGAGTCGAAGCGCATCGACAACCGCCGAATGCGCGAGGAGCTCGGTGTCGCGCCGCGCTACCCTACGCTTGCCGAAGGGCTCGCCGCCTGCCTGGCGGCGGCGCGGCAGGCAAGCTGAGCGGCGGGCGTGGAGCGCAAGTCCATCTATCGGGGCAAGATTATCGAGCTCACGCTCGATCGCCTGACGCTTCCGAACGGACGCGAGACCGAGCTCGAGATCGTCCATCACCCCGGCGGTGCGGCGGTGGTGGCGCTCGATCCCAATGCCAACGTCTGCCTGCTGCGCCAGTTCCGGCATGCCGCGGGCGGCTGGCTGTGGGAACTGCCGGCCGGCAAGCTCGATCCGGGAGAGGCGCCGCTTGCCACCGCGCAGCGCGAGCTTAAGGAAGAGGCCGGACTCCTTGCGGCCGATTGGCAATCCCTCGGCCGTCTCATTAGCTCGCCTGGCGTGTTTACCGAAGTGATCCATTTGTTCCTCGCGCGTGACCTGACGCCCGTCGCGACCAATACCGGGGAGCACGAGCTCATCAAGGTGCACTGGCTGCCGTTTGAGCAGGCGCTGGCGATGGCGCGCGACGGCGAGATCACCGATGCCAAGAGCGTGGCGGGCCTGTTCCGCGCGCAGCCCGAGGCGACCTGACAGGGCTTTTCGGCACCCGTGCGCCGGCTCCCGATCCGGCCACCTTGATAGATGTCAAAGCCGACTCCGCCTGGGGGCGCTAGCGTGACGGCGTAGAAACAATCACGACGCCGCTGTGCGTAGGGTGTGCGAAATGGCTTCGGGTCTGATCCGGTCGATGCGTGGCCTTGGCCCGCTGTTGGCCGCGGCGCTGGCGCCTGCCGCGCCAGCCGCGGCGGCAAGCGACAGTCCGGCGCTGTGGCGTTACCAGACTAAGGGCGAGTACGACGCAGTGCTCAGCAATCTCAAGTCGGGCCTCGAGCGCGCGCAGTTTCTGATTTCCAACGAAGAGGACCTCGCCAAGGGGCTCGAGAATAACCGCCACCTGCGCGGCGGCGAGCTCAAGTGGAACGTGATCGGCTTCGAGCGGGTGACGGCGGTGCATTTCTGCTCGATCCTGTTCAGCCACGAGGTCTTCAGCACTGGCCTCGACCGGTCCCTGTCGCGCCCGTTCAAGGTCGTGGCCTACAACCTCAAGGAGTCACCAAACATTGTGCACATCGTCACGGTGCGGCCCACGTACCTGCTGAAGGACGAGCGCAGCGAGAAGACGCGCGAGCTCGGCACGAAGGTCGGGCGGCGCACCGTCGACGCGATCAAGGCGACAATCGCCCTGAAGCCGGCCAGGCTGTGACGGGCGGCAGGCCAATCCAAGCACCGGAGGTGTGTCATGGCAGTCGTGCAGATCGGCAACTACTACGCGGAGTGGGATCCGTCGTGCGTGCCCGACAAGCCGGGCGTGGGCCGCATCGTCCTGCGCTCGGCGGCGAAGCTTACCGAGCTTTACTGGCTGACTAATCTCCACGCCGATGACTTCCGCAACCTGTTGTTGCTGCTGCAGAACGAGAAGCCGATATTCTGGGACACCAACGCGGAGTGCCTGCGCACCGCGCACCCGCAGACGCACGACGCCGAGCCGGTCGGCGAGCAGGAAGGCCACTGACCGGGAGCACGACACCTCGGGGCGCCGCGGAGCGCGCCGCGCTCCCGGTGCAGGGCATTGGGTTCGTGCCGGGCCAGGCATGCGGGGTAGTGCGGCACAGTCCCACCGGGTCAGCCGAGGACATCCTCATGCTGCGCGCCGCCGAGTTGCGGGAGCTCAGCGTTCCGGCGGCCGGTGTGGTGGCCGTCGATGCACCGCTGCTCGGGCACAGCATGTTGCGGTTGCTCGCGCGCGGCATCCCGACGGTAGCGATCAGCGAGGCGCAGGCCGCGCGGTTGCCGGACGGCACACCGGTGCTGCTCGACGGCGCGACCGGCCGTATCGGCGCGCCAGGCGAAGCGCTCGCAGCACCGCCGCCGCGGCCGGTCGCAGGAAAACCGGTGACGAGTGCCGACGGCATGCCCGTGCAACTGCGGGCGAGCGTGCGCGATGCGCACAGCGCCGCCGCGGCCGTGGCAAACGGGGCGGCAGCGATCGGCCTCGTTCGTTCCGAGCAGCTTGCGCCGGCCGGCGACGCCACGCCCGATGCCGCATTCTACGCACAGGCGCTCGGTGCGGTGTGCGAGGCGGCCCGGCCGCTCGCCGTAACGGTGCGGCTGTTGGATATCGCGCCCGACAAGCGACCCGGCTGGCTCGCCGCCGTCTCAGACAAGATCACGTTTGGCATGCACGGCGTGCGGGTCTACGGGTGGCCGGCGGTGCGTGCCGTGCTGGACGCACAGATCGAGGCGCTTGCGCAGCTTGCGTCGCATCGAGAACTGCGAGTGCTGGTGCCGTATGTCACCGACCTTGCCGAGTTCGAGCATTGGCGTGAGCGGCTGCGCCAGCGCCTGCCGTTCACAGTACCGATCGGCGCGATGGCGGAAACGCCGGCGGCCGCGCTCGCGATCGGCGAGGCGCTGGTGGTTGCCGATTTCGTGGCGTTGGGTTGCAACGATCTCATGCAGTGCCTGTTCGGCGCCGATCGCGATGCGCCGGCACTGCGCCGCTACCTCGATCCCTACGCGCCGGTGCTGTACCGGTTCCTGCGCAATGTCGTCGCGGCCGCCGGGGCCGGTATCGCGCGCGTGCAGGTGTGCGGCTTGCTGCCACAGCTCCAGGGGGTCTTGCCCGTGATGCTGGGGCTGGGGTTCTGTAATTTCTCGGTCGACCCGGTGACGGTGCCATACCTGGCACAGACGGTCGCGGCGACACGGGTGAGCGCGGCCGCCGCGCTGGCGGATGCAGTCTGTGCCGCGCATCGCAGCGCCGAGGTCTGTTCAATGCTCGGAGCGCCGCGCTGGCCGGCGTGAGCGCGGCGAGGAACTGGCGATGGAAGAGAAAGAGAAACGTGTAAATGCCATTGAGGTCGGGCAGATCGTTGCAGCACTGCTGGCCCGGGCGACCAAGGTCGAGTTCCACCAGGACGAGAAGTGCTTCGTCGCGTTCTTCAAGAGCTACGAGATGAGCGGTCCGGACCGGATGCTGACGCTGCACCAGATCGTTCAACTGGTCAAGCGCGACCTGGCCTGAGAATGCTCGGGGCGCGCCGCGGCGTGCCGGCGCGCGTCTGTCGCTGTGGCGACATGATGCGCGGGCGCTGAAACCTCCTTGTCACATCGGGGCGCTAGGCTCGCGACCCCAATGACCTCGGCTGTCGCCTCGATCGCCCTTCACCGCCCCGCGCCGCCATTGCGCATGCCGTGACCGCCATGCGCATCCTGATGATTAGCGACGTCTACTTCCCGCGCGTCAACGGGGTATCGACGTCGATCCAGACGTTCTGGCGCGAGCTTGACGCGCGCGGTCACCACGTCACGCTGATCGCTCCCGACTATGGGCAGGGCGCGGACGATCCGAACCTCGACCTGATCCGCATTCCGTCCCGTTATCTGCCGCTCGACCCGGAGGATCGGTTGATGAAGGCGCGCGCCATCCGCGCGCTCACCGAGCGCCTGCGCGGCCGCTGCTACGACCTCGTTCATATCCAGACCCCGTTTGTTGCGCACTACCTCGGCGTGGCGCTGGCCCGCGCACTCGGCGTGCCGCGTGTCGAGAGCTATCACACCTTCTTTGAAGAGTACCTGCACCACTACGCGCCGTTGCTGCCCGCGTCATGGACGCGCAGCGTCGCGCGGCGCTTCTCGCGCGCGCAGTGCAACGACGTCGATGCCGTCGTGGCTCCGTCCACCGCCATGGCCGAGGTGCTGCGTCGCTACGGAATCAGCACGCCGGTGCACATCATCCCGACCGGCGTCGACGTGGCGTGCTTCGGTAACGCCGATGGGCGGCGTTTTCGCGCGCACCACAACATCGCGAGCGGCCGGCCCATTCTGTTGTACGTCGGACGCGTGGCGCACGAAAAGAACATCGACATGCTGCTGCGCGCCTTTGCGCATGTCCGCGCGACGATCCCCGAGGCGCTGCTGGTCGTGGCCGGCGAGGGTCCGGCGAAGCGTCATCTGCACCAGCTGGCACGCGCGCTTCACATCGAACAGGACGTCCTGTTCGTCGGCTATCTTGCGCGCGACCGGGCGCTGCCCGACTGCTACGCGGCCGCTGACGCGTTCGTCTTCGCCTCGCGCACCGAGACCCAGGGCTTGGTGTTGCTCGAGGCGATGGCGGTCGGGATACCCGTGGTGGCGACCGCCGTGATGGGTACGCGCGACATTCTGGCGTCGCGCCGCGGCGCGCTCATCGCCGAGGACGACGTTGGCGATCTTGCCGACAAGGCCGTGACGGTGCTGCGCAACCCCGCGCTGCGCGCGCGCCTGGCGGAGGAGGCGCGTGCTTACGCGCGCGGCTGGTCGGCGGGCGCGATGGCCGAGCGCCTGATCGGACTTTACGCAAGTCTCGTTCCGCAGGCGCAACGCCGGTTGGCAAACTAGCCGGGCCTTGTGCCCCGGCGCAGCGGCACATAGCCGCCGCCCGCCGTTACCGGCGGCATGCCAAAGCGCTGCCTCGCCGCCAGGTCGCGGCGCCGCGTGCTTGTGTGCCGTACCTACGTTGCATATGCTGCTCCCCCCGGTCACGAGCGCTGGCATTGCGCGGGTGCGGCGCAGGCGCCCGGCGGCGGGAGCCAACCACGCGCTGTGGCATGCCTACGAGGGAGAGCATTGATGATGCCTGTGCGACGGGGTTTCCGTTCCGCACGCGTTGTTGTCGTCGCGATCGCAGCAGCCGCATCGTTCAGCGTGGCGGGCGCAGCCGAGCGCCGCGCGTTCGCTGATGGGATCGACGACTGCATGGATGCAGGAGGTAGAGCAACGAAGGGAGCAGTTGCCGAGGCGAGGGGCGCGCGACACGGAAGTCGCGTTTGCGCCTTCGTCGATTCCGCCGGCCGCGAGGTTCAGGTGCCGCGCGAGGTGCGGCGCGTGTATGCCGCCGGGGGCCCGGCCTCGATCATCGTCTACACCCTGGCGCCCGAGAAGCTCGTCGGCTGGAGCCGCGAGCTGCGCGCCGAGGAAAAGCCATCTATCAACGCCTGCTGCCGTGACCTGCCAGTGCTCGGCCAGGTCACCGGCCGGGGCGGCAGCGGCAACGTCGAAGCGTTCCTGCTGGCGCGCCCCGACGTGATCATCGATTACGGCGCGACCAGCGCGACCTTCGTGTCGCTGGCCGAGCGCGTGCAGCGCCAGAGCGGTATTCCCTATGTGCTGATCGATGGCAGCTTCGACAGCATCCCGCGTACCTACCGGTTGCTCGGAGAGCTTCTTGGCGAGACTGAGCGCGCCGAGCGCCTGGCCGCGTATGCCGAGCGCACCATGGCGGAGCTCGATGCGGCTCTCAAGGCGATCCCGGCCGAGCGGCGCCCGCGCGTCTACTACGGACGGCGCGCGGACGGTCTCGAAACCGGGCTCGCGGGCTCGATCAACCTGGAAGTGCTGGAGCGGGTCGGCGCCGCCAACGTCGCCGCCGCAGCCGGGAGCGGCGGGCTGACCAGCGTGTCGCTCGAGCAGGTGCTGCAATGGAACCCGGACGGGATCCTCGCGCTCGAGCGTAACTTTTATACGAGCGTGTTGCGCGATCCGCTGTGGCGCAACGTCAAGGCGGTGCGCGCCGGCCGCGTGCACCTCGCGCCCAGCCTGCCGTTCGGCTGGTTCGACCGCCCGCCGTCGGTCAATCGCCTGATCGGCGTCAAGTGGCTCATGCACGTGCTGTATCCGCAGGCGGTGCGCGGCGGGCTTGCCGGCGAGGTGCGCGAATTCTACCGGCTGTTCTATCACGTCGAGCTCGAGCCAGCACAGCTCGACGCACTGCTGCGCGAGGCCACGGCCGACGCCAAACGATGAGCACGCCCCGTGACGACACGCGGCGCCTGCCGCGCTGGCTGGCCGGCTTCGGGCTGCCGGTGCTGCTGCTCGTTGCGCTGTTCCTGGCCTCGTTCCTGGTCGGGCAGTACGCCGTGTCGCCGCGCGAGCTCGCGCTCGTGATCTATTCGCGCGTGACCGGCGTGCCGCACGACCTGCCGGCGGTCATCGACACCATCGTCTTCCAGATTCGCCTGCCGCGCGTGATCGGGGCGATCCTGGTGGGCGCGGCGCTCGCGGCCTCCGGCGCCACCTACCAGAGCATGTTCCGCAATCCGCTCGTCTCGCCCGACATCCTCGGGGTGGCGGCCGGCGCGGGTTTGGGCGCCGCGCTCGGCATCTTCCTGTCGCTGCCGGTCGCCGGGATCCAGCTGCTCGCCTTCGGCTTCGGGCTCGCCACGGTCCTGAGCGTCTACCTCATCAGCCAGGGCGTGCGCGGCCACGATCCGATCCTGGTGCTCGTGCTGGCGGGCGTGGTGATGGGCACGCTCGCCGGCGCGTGCATCTCGCTGCTCAAGTATCTCGCCGATCCCTACGATCAGCTGCCGGCCATCACGTTCTGGCTGCTGGGGAGCCTCGCCGCGGTCGGCTTCAATGACGTTGCGGCAGTGCTGCCCCTGACCGTCGTCGGCCTGGTGCCGCTGTTTGTGCTGCGCTGGCGCATGAACCTGATGTCGCTCGGCGATGACGAGGCGCGCGCGCTCGGCGTGAACGCGGCGCGCCTGCGCGCCGTGTTCATCGCCGCCGCCACGCTCGTCACAGCGGCGGCGGTGTCGGTGAGCGGGGTGATCGGCTGGGTCGGGCTCATCATCCCGCACATGGCGCGCGCCCTGGTGGGGCCGGACTTCGCGCGCCTGCTGCCCGCCTCCATGCTGCTCGGCGCCGCCTTCCTGCTCGGTGTGGACGACGTCGCGCGCGGCGCGACGCGCGTGGAGCTGCCGCTCGGCATCCTGACCGCGGTGCTCGGCGCGCCGGTGTTCCTGTGGCTGCTGGCGCGTGCCCGGCGGGGCTGGCAATGAGGCTTTCGGTCGAGCGCCTCGCCTTCGGTTATCCCGGCCGCGTGATCGGCCGGGACGCGAACTTCGCGCTCGATGCCGGCGAAGTCTTGTGCCTGCTCGGGCCCAACGGCAGCGGCAAGACCACGCTGTTCCGGACCTTGCTCGGGCTGCTGCCGGGGCAGGGCGGTGCGGTGCGCCTCGACGGGGCGGACATCGCCGGCTGGTCGCGCCAGGAGTTGGCGCGCGCCATGGGCTACGTGCCGCAGGCGCATACGGCCTATTTTCCGTTCACCGTGATCGAGACGGTACTGATGGGACGCACCGCGCACATGGGCCTGTTCGCCACGCCGTCGCGTGCCGATGTCGCGGTTGCCGAGTGCATGCTCGAGCAGCTGCGCATCGCGCACCTGCGCGATGCCATCTATACGCGCGTGAGCGGCGGCGAGCGCCAGCTCACGCTCATCGCCCGGGCGCTCGCGCAGGAACCGAGCATCCTGGTGATGGATGAGCCCACCGCGAGCCTTGATTTCGGCAACCAGATGCTGGTGCTGTCGCATATCCGCGCACTCGCGAGCCGCGGCATCGCCGTGGTGCTCTCTACCCACGACCCGGATCATGCCTTTTATTGCGCCGATCGCGTGGCGCTGCTCAAGGACGGTCGGCTGGTTCGCCTTGGCACGCCCGAGGAAGTGATCACCGCCGGGAGCCTGCACGACCTCTACGGCGTGGACGTGGAGGTGCTGGAACGCGCCGCCCCTGACGGTCACGGGCGGCTGCGGGTGTGCGTGCCGCTGCGCGCAGGCTCCTCCCCAACAAGTCAGCGGTAGCCCCGATGGAGGCCCGCAGGGCCGGAATCCGAGATCTCTGTCGTGCTTTCCCTACCCGTTCTCAACGGGTTGTCTCGGACCTCAATCATCGCGCGTCCCCGCGCGGCGCAGCATCTCTACGATCTCGCTGTCGCCGATCATCTGGGCCGCGCCGAGCGCGGTCCAGCCGTCGCGCGCGGGCGTTAACGTTGGCGCCCGCGGCCAGCAACGCCGAAACGATGCCGCGCCAGCCGCGGTTGGCGGCGAGCATGAGCGCGGTGTTGCCCTCGGCGTCCGGCGATTGACGTCGGCCTTGCGTTCGATCAGCAGCTCGACGAGCTCGCTGTGCCCGCCGATCGTCGCAAGCAGGAGCGGGGTGCGCTCCGCCTTGCCGGCGCGCGCATGGACGTCGAGCCTGGCGCGCAGCAGGTGGCGGGCCACGTCGGTGTAGCCGCCCTCGGCGGCCAGGTGCAGCGCGGTGCGCCCGTCGTCGGTGCGGGCGCGGGCGTCGGCGTCGTGCGAAAGCAGCGCATCGACCAGCTCCACGTTGCCGTCGCTCGTGGCGGCCATGAGCGCGGTCCAGCCGTCCTCGGCGCGGGCGTTGATGTCCGCGCCGGCGTCCAGCAAGGCGAGCACGGTGGCGAGACCGTTCGGGTTCCCCGCCTGCATGAGCGCGCTGTTGCCGCCACGCGCGGAGCGGGAATTGGGATCGGCGCCGCGCCGGAGCAGCTCGGAGACGATCGGTTCGTGCGCGCGACCGGCGGCGGGGATGAGCGCGTCATTACCATAGCGCGACTCGCGCACACGCAGGTCGGCGCCCTTGTCGAGCAGGCGCTGCGCGACGATGAGATGCCCGGAATGCGCGGCCTGCATGAGCGCCGTCCAGCCATCAGTGGAGCGGGCGTTGATTTGCGCGCCGCGGGCGATGAGCCGTTCGACTACCGGCAGATGCCCGGCCTTGGCCGCAAGCATCAACGCCGTGCTGCCGGCGCGCTGTGGGGCGCGCGCCTCGATGCTCGCGCCGCGCGCGAGCGCGTCATTCAGGCGGTCGAGATCGCCGATTGCCGCGGCGTGCAGCAGCGCCGCATCAAGACGCTGCGGCTCGGCAGTGGTACCGGCCCAGGCCGGAACTGCCGACAGGCCGAGCAGGAGCGCGGCCGCAACAGCGACGCCTCTCATCGGCGCGGTCGCCGGCCGATCCAGAAGCTCATCGGGTCGCGCATGTCCGGCGTGTCGTTGCTCGCGATCATCTCGAAATCGGCGAACAGGTGGCGGAACTCGCCCGGCTCCAGCAGGTAATCGGGATTGAAGTCCGGGTTCATGAGCAGGCGATGGCGATTGAACGTCTGGTAGATCAGCAAGCCCCCGGGCACGAGCGCGCGCTTGAGATGCGCAATGAGCGGACGATTGAGGTAGCGCACCACCAGCACGAGCGCGAAGCGCTCCGGCGGCGGCACGAACTGGTCGAGGTCGGCGGCGACGAGATGCACCGGCAGTGGTGTGGCGCGCAGCTGTTCCCGGCAGTAGCGCAGGCCGGTGAGGCTGCCGTCGACGGCGATCACCTCGTAGCCGTGCCGCGCAAGATAGAGCGCGTTGTGCCCAACGCCGCAGGCGACATCGAGCGCGAGCCCCTGCCCGTCGAGCAGGTGCGCATACTGCGTGAGGATCGCATCCGGCGCGAAGTCCGGATGCGGATTTTGGCTGGCGTATTTGCCGTTCCAGCGTTCGATGTCGGCGCGGGCCATGGATGCGAACGGTGCTGCCGGGTGTGGCGCTAGTTGATCGATGGCTTGCCCGCCGCCGCGGGCTTGCGCAGCAGTGCGTTGTGCGCCTGCCAGGCGGCGGCGGGATCGAGCTCGGCGAGGAACTGCGCCTGCCCCGCGACCTGCACCGCGATCGGTACGCCGTCGCGGTACAGCACACGGTTGCCGGCGAGCGCCGGGACGCGCGCGCCGGGGGTGAGCACGCCCACCAGGTTGAGCGGATCGGCGGCGCTCACCGACACGAGCGTCCCGTCGGCCGGCTTCTTGCGCATGGCGCGCAGGCTCCCGACCGCTTCCGGCAAGGCGTATTGCTCGCCGGCCACTCCGTTGACGAAGCGCCCGCCGCGGATCTCGCCGCGCGCCTCGAGCCGCCGGTACACGCGCAACAGCTCGTACCACGGCGGCAGCCAGTCGGCCTCGCGCTCGAGCAAGCGGCGGAACACCACACCGTAGCGGCGCAGCAGCACGCGCGCGACGGCTTCCACTGGCTCGGGGCTGCCGCGCGCGGCCTCGGCGGCAGTGGTGCGCACGCGCAGCGTCCAGCGGCCGGCCTCCTCGATGCTCATGAGCGGCATGCGCCGGCGCCGATGGCCTGAATAGCCGCCTTTACGATCGGCAGGCAGGAGCAGGGCGCGGAGTCCCGCGAAGCTGTCGGCGTTGACCAGCCCCGCCCCGACTAACTCACCGAGCGCCTCCTCGGTCTGGGTCTTGAGCAAGCCGGTGCCGGTCGCGATCTCGTCGAAGAACGAGGCGCCGTGCTGCTTCAAATAGTCGACGACGGCCTGTGCGCGTGGCGCAAGTCGCACCGCGCCGGCCTCGCCGTTCGTGGCGAGGGCGTGCCACAGCGCCAGGCGGCTGCGCGTGAGCAGTGCGATCGGCGTGGTCTTGACCGGCTGCACGCTGTGCTCCTTTCCGTCTGCAACCTTGGGGGGTGTCAGGCGTGTCCACAGCACGCGGCCCGCGAGGCACAGGCCGTCGAGGTACTGCGGGTCGTAGTCGCTGAGCCGCGCGGCCAGGATGTCCGCCTCCCACGCCGCCGCCGGCGCCTCGAAGCCTTCCAGTTGCTCGATGACCGCGGCGAGCGCCTGCGGACCCTCCGCGCGCGGATCGGTGGTGAGGCCCTGCCACTCGAACAGGAAGCGCAGGAAGTCAGCGGCCGACACCGGCTCGATCTCGGCGCGCAGGCGTTGCACGGTGTAACGGTGAATGCGCGCGAGCAGGCGGCGCTCGCACCACTCGAGCGCTGTGCGGCCAGAGAAGTTGCCGCGCATGGCGAAGCCCTCGGCTTCCAGGGCCACGAGCGCCGCGTCGATGGCGCCGCTATCCAGGCCGAGCGGCTGCGCGAGAGTGCTGGCCGTAACCGGACCCAGCCCCTGCAAGCGCGCGCGCACGACCTCGACCAGCGCCTCCTCGGGTGACCAGGTACGCTCGGCGAATTCCTTTGGCACCGCGAGACTCGGTTCGGCCTGGGCCTGCGGCAGCACGGCACGCAGGATCGGCAGCTGCTCGGCCGCGACCCACAGCGTGGCCTGACCGGCCGCCACCAGGCGCGTGGCCCGTTTTGTTTCGATCAGGCGCTCGAACAGGTTTTGCCAGTCGCTGCGACTGCCCTCGGCCTCGGTGACGAAGCCGAGCAGCAGCAGGGCGTCGTGCAGCTCGTCGGGATTCGCCGCCTCGGGCCACGCCTCGTCGCGTACGCGCGCGATCGCCTCCGGGTCGAGGCGCCCGAAGTCAGCGGCTTCGGTGGGATCGAGCCAGCGGCGGCTCGCCACCGCGCGCGTGCGCCGTTCTTCGAGCGGCGCGTCGTCGAGGAACGCATACGGCTTGGCGTTGAGGATTTCCTGCGCGAGCGGCGAGGGATGCGGCAGATCGCGGCCGATGACCTGCTTCTCGCCGCGTTCGAGCGCGGCGATCACGTTAATGAGCCCGTCGATGTCCATCGCCTCGTGCAGGCAGTCATGGATGGTCTGGGTGGCGAGCGGGTGGTCGGGCACCTCGCGGTCGCCCTGAAGGTTTTCGGCGCAGGCAATCTGGTCAGGGAACACGATCGCCACCAGATCCTCGGCGTCCATGCGCTGCAGCGCGGCCGGGCGCTTGGCGCCGTTACGGAAGCGCGGGATGGCGAGCGCGATCGACGCCACCCAGCGCCAGCGCACGTTGAACAGCGGCGCGGTGAGCAGCGCCTGCACCAGCACCTCGCGCACGCTGCGGCTGTCGAGGTAGTGCTTGACCTCCTCGAGCGCGAAGCTGTGCGTCTCGCCGAGCGACAGCACGATGGCGTCTTCCGTGGCCGCGGCCTGCAGCTCGAAGTTGAACTTGCGGCAGAAGCGCTTGCGCAGGGCAAGTCCCCAGGCCTTGTTGATGCGGCTGCCGAAGGGCGCGTGGATGATGAGCTGCTGGCCCCCGGATTCGTCGAAGAAGCGCTCGAAGACGATCCGCTCCTGCGTCGGCAGCAGCCCGAGCACACCCTTGGCGCCGGCCAAGTACTCGGTGAGCTGGCGCGCCGCCGACTCGCTCAAGGCGTGCTCGGTGCGCAGCCACTCGATGGTGGCCTCGATCGACGCCTGCGACACATGCCCGAGGCGCGCGTCGATCTCCGCGCGCAGGCGCGACACCGCCGCCGACAGCTCCGCGGTGCGCCCCGGCGCCTCGCCGAGCCAGAAGGGGATGGAAGGTGGCGCGCCCTCGGCGTCCGCGACGCGCACGCGCCCGGCGTCGATGCGGCGGATCAGGTAGGAGTGGTTGCCGAGCTGGAAGATGTCGCCCGGCATGGACTCGACCGCGAAGTCCTCGTTGAGCGTGCCGATCATGATCTCGGCGGGCTCCAGGATGACCTGGAAGTCGGCATTGTCCGGGATCGCGCCGCCGTTGGTGAGGGCCGTGAGCCGCGCGCCGCGGCGAGCACGCAGCCGGCGATTGACCGCGTCGCGGTGCAGGTAGGCGCTTTGCCGCCCGCGCCGGGTGCTGATGCCTTCGGCCAACATCCTCACGACGGCCTCGAACTCGGCGCGCGTTAGGTCGCGGTACGGATAGGCGCGCCGCAACAGTTCGTACAGCTCGTTTTCGTCGCACTCACGGGCCGAAACCTCGGCCACGATCTGCTGCGCCAGCACGTCGAGCGGCTTGTCGGGAATGATCAGATGGTCGAGCTCGCCGCGCCGCACGGCATCGAGCAGCGCCGTGCATTCGAGGAGCTCGTCACGGCTCGTGGGAAAGAGCCGTCCTTTCGGCACGCCCCCGACCGCGTGATTGGCACGCCCGACGCGCTGCAGGAACGTGGCGATCGAGCGCGGGCTGCCGAGCTGGCAGACGAGATCGACGTCACCAATGTCGATGCCAAGCTCCAGCGACGCGGTCGCAACCAGCGCGCGCAGCTTGCCGGTCTTCAACCGCTGCTCGGCATCAAGGCGCTGTTCCTTCGACAGGCTGCCGTGGTGCGAGGTGACGTTCTCCTTGCCGATGCGCTCGCTTAGGTGATGCGCGGCGCGCTCGGCGAGGCGGCGGGTGTTAACAAAGACGAGGGTGGTGCGGTGCTCGTCGATGAGCTGCACCAGCCGGTCGTAGACCTCCTCCCAGACCTCGCCCGACATGACTGCTTCGAGCGGGGACGGCGGCAGTTCGAGCGCGATGTCGCGCGCCCGCACATGGCCGGAATCGACAATCACGCAATCCGTGACATTCGCCGCTCGGTCTGCGCCCGTCGAAGGCCAATCGATGTGCTCACGCTTGTTCCCGTCGCCAGGCTCAGTCGCGCCGGTGAGGCTCAGTTGCCGCTGACGGTTGGCCGATGTGTGTCGACCGCTTGGCGCGGTGACACCCGATGGCCCGCGCCCGGCGGCTGGCGAGCTTGCGTGCGTGCCCACCATAAATTGCGCCACTTGCTCGATCGGCTTCTGCGTGGCCGACAAGCCGATGCGCGTAATCGGATGCTCGGTGAGCGCCGCGAGGCGTTCGAGAGACAGCGCGAGATGCGCGCCGCGCTTGGAGTTGGCGAGCGCGTGGATTTCGTCGACGATCACGCTGCGCGCGGTCGCGAGCATCGTGCGCCCCGACTCGCTCGTGAGCAGCAGGTACAGCGACTCCGGCGTGGTCACCAGGATGTGCGGCGGCCAGCGCACCATCGCGGCGCGCTCGGCTGCCGGCGTGTCGCCGGTGCGCACCTGCACGCGGATGCCGACGTCTGGGTAGCCCAGTTCCTTGAGCGACTCGCGAATCCCCGCGAGCGGCCATTCGAGGTTGCGGCTGATGTCGTTGGACAGCGCCTTGAGCGGCGAGACGTACACGACCTGCGTTTCGTTGGCGAGCAGCCCATCGACGCCCTGCCGCACCAGCGAGTCGATGGCAGCGAGGAACGCGGCGAGCGTCTTGCCCGACCCGGTGGGCGCGGCGATCAGCGTGTGGCGGCCGGACTGGATCGCCGGCCAGGCCTCACGCTGCGGCGCCGTCGGCTCGCTGAAAGCCTTGGAGAACCAATGGGAAACGGCGGGGTGGAAGCCGGTCAAAGGCATCCTGGAATGTAAAGCCGAAACCGGCATCAGACAACAGGTGCAACGGTGTCAGCGATTCCGCTGATCTGCCCCTGTGCGTTGCCCGGTTGGGCGGGCGCGCAGCGCCCAACATTCCGGGTGTGCGGCGCCGGCCACACTAGTATCAGGAAACATGGCGCGCTGTCCCCGGCGTCCGCACAAGCCGGTTGCTAGCCGCAGATTCGGTACGGTTCAGACACATAGGTAACACCTTAGTCCGGGGACAGGGGTAACAGTTGTATCACACTCACGGGCACCGAAGGAGGTGCCCCATGCCCCGGAGCCAAACGTCACCCATGGACCAACGTGCCCAGTTCATCGCCGACGCTACGCGCCAGGCAGAGCGAAGCGATGGCGCGTAGTACGAGGTCGGCGTGCGGTGCGTGGCGTTGTTGGCCACGCACCTGCCCACGCCGTAGAGCCATTGTGGGCGAGCGCGCTGCCCCGAAGGGGCGCGCTCGACCGCAGGGCGGCCGAGGCCGGGCGAGCGCGAGCCGAGACCCGGAACATTGCGCCGAGACCGAGGGCGCGAGGGGGACTGGGAAGTCCCGTCGCGCATACCGAGGGCCGGCGCACACTGGGAAACCGCGATGCGCGCGGTTTCGTCCTTCGGATAGCCGCAGGCGCCGACGTTGATCGAGGGCAAGGCGATGGTGCGCGCGCCGTCCTCTACCTGCCTCGGCCGGCACGGGTAGCACTACTGTCAGTGCATGATAAGGCCTGCGCGCCCCTGCAAACACGCTCGGGCGCTAGACCTGTCAAGCTGGCGTAGTGCACACGCAAGGCGTATAAAGATAAGGACCTGGTCGCGCGTTCGGCGTGATTCGGTGCGAATCGAACGGCGATCTCATGCAGCGAACTGTCAGGTCAGCACAGCCGCACCAGCGCGCGTCCGACCGCCGCCTGCAAGCTGGGTTCGGGATGCACGCGCGGCGCGGTTTGCGCCGACGGCCAGGAGGTGTCCATGAATCCCGCGAAATCCGCTAGCGCATCGACCGCGCCCGGCTCGGGTGCATTCAACTGGGTTGCGTCGGAGCCTCTGCCGCGCGATCAGCAACAGAGCAAGCGTTTGCATGAACCGGAAGCGATCATCACGACCATCGATCCGATTACCGGTCACGACATCGAGGACCCGACCGGCCACCCGTACGTCATCGATGGAAACGTGGTGATGTACTTCGAGACCGAGGATAGCCGTCGCGCCTACCTTGACATGCCAACGGACCACCCGGTCCGCTTGAAGGACAATCCGGACGAGGAGGGCGAGGCCGAGGGCTAACGCGACGGGCCCTGGCGGGCGTGCCGCCCGCCAGGGCGGATCGGTTTAGTCAGCCCGGCTTCAGATCCCAAACGCTTCGAAGGTCCAGCCGACGCCGCCCGGAACGGTCTCCGGATGGCGGTTGCGCACGAGGTCCTCGATTTGGGCGACGCGCGCCTTGGGCACGTCCACCATCAGCAAGATCTCGCCGTGCGCGAGCGCCTGGCGGAATTCCGCAAGATGCGTGTCGGGCACGCGCAGCGTGAACCAGGCGCCGCTCGCGAAGCTTCCGGTCATGACGACAGCGGCGACGAACGCCCATAGATAGTGCGCGCTCAGCAGCGCCGCGACGAAACCGGCGACGGCCGCGAAGAACAGCCCAAGGTTGCCGTACCACCACAGTTGCTCGATGCGCCAGACCCAATCGTGCTTCTGGCGGACCGTCGCGGGCGGCAGCCGGGTCAGGTTCCGACCGCGTCCGGCAATGGCGTGAATGTGACGATGTTCAACCCCCGCGCCTTCGAGGTCGGCGACCAGCCTCGCGGCCTGGGGCTCATCGGGAACCAGAAAGAACAGTCTACGCAGCATGGGGCCTCCTTCCTGCGACCAGTCGCACCTTCCACCAATGCCGTGCAGCAACGACCAGTCGCAAGCCCAACGGGTGAAGACCGTTAAGCCATGGGGCGCAGTGGCGGAAAATTCAATGCGACAAACCGTGTGACATCTGTCGGATGCTTGTCCCGATAAGCGACCGCTAAAGCAGGCCTCCCGGATGGCGGAAACGCTCGACCATGATGTGGTGGGTGTGCCGTCCGGCCGTCCGATCATGAGCGGGGCGGTTCAGGAGAAGGGGTCAGCCATGCCGCGCTGCCAGCGCACGGTTCCGTGCGCCGGCTGGCTTGTTCCCATCATGCAGCACCGACCCCAGCGCCGCCGCCATGAGCAGCCAGCCAAGGAAAAACAGCGGCCACTGAAATGCTCGTGGCTCGAAGCCGCGCGCCGCGTCGCGACCTTGCAGGACGAGCGGCCAGGCCGGTGCGAGAAACGTGACGAGGTCGATCAGCGCGCCCGCCACAAACGTGAGCAGGCGCGCCGTGGTAAAGCGCCGCTGGCGTTCGCTCAACAGCAGCGGCACGGCCCAGGCGACGAACAACACGGCGATTGCCACCGGTGCCAGCCAGGGCCCCAGCCAGAGCCAGGGAATGAGGAACAGCACGTCCCATTCGAGCCAGCAGCGCGGCCAGCCGATCGCGACCTTGAGCCACAGGTAGTAGAAGACGTCCCACAGGCCGAACACGAGCACGAACGCCGCGAAACGGCGCATCCATGTCTTCTCCGCCAGCCAGGCGACGGCTGCGATCATCACGATCGTGGCCAACTCGCGCCCGAGCTCCAAGGCGAAATCCGCCGGGCGCATGAGCGCAAGCGGAAAGATCGTAAGCGGATCGTTCGGATAGTAGACGTGCCGCAGATGCACGACCACAGCGGCCTCCACCAGCGCCATGGCGATGGCGTACAGGCCGAGCCAGCCGATTCGCGCCCGCGTGCCGCGCCTCATCCGTCGGCCGCTTTTTCGAGCGTGGCGAGACTTTCCTGCGCCACCTCGCGCACGTGCGGATCGGGGTCGGCGAGCAGTTGGCGCACGTACGGGATGGCGTGCGGGCTGCCGCTCAGCGCGAGATAGTGGCAGGCATCACCGCGCAGGCGCGGCTCGGGGCTCGTGACGAACGCCCCGAGCTGGTCGACGATGCTTTGCAGCGCGGTGCTGCCTTGCAGCTCCTCCATGACCGCGGCGATGCCGAGCTGCACGTGCAAGTCGGTTTGCGGATTGGCGAGCAGCAGGAGCAAGGCCTCGAGGTCGTGCGGCACGCGCGCGAGATGCGCGAGCACCTTGTTGAAACCGCCGGTGGCGAGCAGCTCGCTCAGGTACTCGGCCATGCCTTCGCGTGTGCCGGCACGCCGCGCCCACTGTTCGAGCTCGGCCTTGGAGCGCAGGCCGTCGAGTTCGAAGGAGCCGAGGCGGACCCACGGCACCGAGCGCACGCCGAAATGCTGGGCAACTTCCGGATGCGACTCGATGTTGACGACTTCCAGGCGCCCGATGCGGCCGGCCTTGACCAGCTCGCCCAGGGCGGCGAGGACCGCCGGGCAGAACGGGCAACTCGACGTCAGAAGCATTAGGGCGTCGGGGGCTTGGGCGTCTGTGGTCATACGTGTACCGGAAGCTGAACAGCAGTGTAAGGCATTGGACCGCGCTCGGGCACCGGCCCTTGACCCCGCCACCCCTGTGCTATGCTTGCGCGCGTTGTCGGAGTATCGGGCATGCAGGCACTGCCACCAGACCAGGCCATCCTCCAGTATCTCGCGCGCCGTGTCGGGCGCGTGCATCTGCGGCAGCGGCTTGGCATCGAGGACGACAACGATCGCAACATCCATCGCAAGGCTGCCGGGTTCTTCCATATCGAGAACTGGTACTCGATCCACTCGTTAATCCGCCTGGGCCTGCGGCTCGTCGGCCTGCACGGCCGCGGCCGGCGCAACTCGCTCGACATCCGCGTCAACCGCCATGAGGTGCGCCTGCCCACGTTGCCGCGCGCCTTCGACGGTTACACGATCCTGCACGTGAGCGACCTGCACGTGGACATGCACGGCGAGTATCTCGATGCGCTCATCAAGCGCGTCTCCGGCCTTGAATACGATCTGTGCGTGTTGACCGGCGATTTTCGCTACCGTACCTACGGGCCGTGGGAGGCGGCGGTGGCGGGCATGGAAAGACTGCGCGAGCATCTGCGTGATCCGGTCTACGGCGTGCTTGGCAACCACGACACGATTCGCATGGTTCCGCGCTTCGAGGCCGCAGGCGTGCGCATGCTGCTCAACGAGTCGGTGCGGATCGAGCGCGGGGACGAGGTGCTGTATCTCGCCGGCATCGACGATGCGCACTACTACGGGGTCGATAACATCGAGAAGGCCGGACACGAGGTGCCGCACGGGGCCTGCGCGATCATGCTGTCGCACACGCCAGAGACCTACCAGCACGTGGCGCACGCCGGTTTCAGCTTGATGCTGTGCGGGCACACGCACGGCGGGCAGATCTGCCTGCCGGGCGGCATCCCCGTGCTCACCGACGCGCGCTGCCCGCGCCGCTACGCGCGCGGCTTCTGGCGCTACCACGAGCTGTTGGGTTACACCTCGGTCGGCGCTGGCTCCTCGATCGTTGACGTGCGCCTCAACTGCCCGCCGGAAGTGGCCCTGCACCGCCTGACCTGCGCGTGACGTCAATACGGCTGCTCGCGGATACGCAGCCGGTAGAGCAGGCGCGAGAGCAACAACTCGAGCGCGATGAAAAGCCCGACCAGCAGCGCGACGTCCCATAGCTGCAGGCCGAGCCGGTCCTGGCAGGCCAGCAGCGGAAACAGCGACTCCGGGATCTGATCGAGGCCGACTGCCCGGCTGCTCGGCGGGCGGTCGAGGCGCCGCTTGCTGAAGCTCGAGGCGAGATCGCCGAGCATGGCGAACGCACCGATCGTAAGGCCCATCTGCCAGTCGAAACCGAGGATCAGCGCGGCGAGCGTCGTGCACAGCAGTGACAGCACGAGGCCGCGAATGGTCTTGGATCTGCCCAACAGCGGGCGGCCGTCGATGAAGCGCAGCCCCCCGTCGAGCGGCCAGGCGAAGCGATCCTTGAGCAGCCTGCGGGCGAAAATGGGCGTGCCGTTCGCCACCCCGAGCAGCAGCATGACCTTGGTGAGAAGTAGCAGATGTTCCATCGATGATTCTCGTTTTTGGTTTCGATCCGGGCTCAGGGCCGTAACGGCAGGGCACGCAGGCGCCGGCCGGTCGCGGCGTACACCGCGTTCGCCACGGCCGGGGCGATGACCGGCACTCCCGGCTCACCGACGCCGCCCGGTGGCGCCTCGGACGGCAGGATGTGCACCTCGACCTCGGGCATTTCCGCGAGCGTCAGGATCGGGTAGTCGGCAAACGTCGACTGCTCTACGCGCCCGTGCGCAATGCGTACTTCTTCCTTGAGCGCAGCCGAAAGACCCAGAGCAATGCCGCCCTCGAGCTGCGCGCGCACGGTGTCGGGATTGACGACCCGGCCGCAGTCGATCGCGCACACCACGCGCGATACGCGGATGTGGCCGACCGGGTCCACCGAGGCTTCGGCGACCTGCGCGACGACGCTGCCGAAGGACTGGTAGACGGCCGCGCCGCGACCATGGCCGGCCGGCAGCGGTGCCTGCCAGTCAGCGGCGGCCGCAACGTGCTCGAGCACCGCCCGGTGGCGCGCGGCGCGTGGCAGCAGCGCCAGGCGATACGCAAGCGGGTCGCGACCGGCGATGTGGGCGAGTTCGTCGATGAAGCATTCCACTGCGAAGGCATTGTTGGAGGCCCCGACCGAACGCCACGCGCCGACCGGCACCGGGCTTTCCACCTCGACATGCTCTTCACGCAGGTTGGCGATCGCATACGGCACATCGATGCCGTCGAGGGCAGGCTGCGGACCGGCGATGCGCAGCGCGAGCGCCAGCGGGGAGCCGGCCTCGTCGAGCGCCGCCGTGAGATGCGCCGCGTGCGCCGGTCGATACCGGTCATGTTGCAGGTCATCGCTGCGTGTCCAGACGACCTGCACCGGCACGCCCAGGCGCCGGGAGATCTCCACTGCATCGCCCACGAAATCGGTTTCGAGCCGGCGCCCGAAGCCGCCGCCCAGATAAAGTGTGTTCACCCTGACCTTGGATCTGGGCAGACCGGCGATCCTGGCGGCCTCCTTTTGCGTGTCGGCCTGGTTCTGGGTGCCGACCCAGACATCGCAGCCGTCGCGGCGCACGTCGGCCACGCAACTCATGGGCTCGAGCGGGGCATGGGCAAGGTAGGGCGTGGTATAGCGGGCCGCGAAGACCCGGGCGGACTCTTTCAGAATACGCAGCGCGCGGCCGTCGTTGCGGGCGACCTTGCCCTCGCGTTCCAGGCCCGCCGCGAGCGCGGCGGACACCGCGGCATTGTCGAGCGCTGCGTGCGGTCCCGCGGTCCATTCGACCTGCAACTGCTCGCGGCCGCGCAGCGCTGCCCAGAAACTGTCGGCAATGACGGCGATGCCGGATTCGATCGCGATGACATCGCGCACGCCGGGCACGGCGCGCGCCGCCGCGGCGTCAAACCTGGCCACGCGGCCGCCGAACACCGGGCAGCGCAGCACGGTCGCCGTCAGCATGTCGGGCAGCGAGACGTCGAGCGCGTAGAGCGCGCGACCCGCGACCATCTCCGGTATCTCGATGCGCGGCGCCGGCCGCCCGATGAGCCGAAACTGATCCGGCGGCTTGAGCGCCGGATGCTTGGGCGCGCGC
>CAYZVX010000033.1:0-28232 GCA_964482055.1 uncultured Acidiferrobacteraceae bacterium | reverse complement strand
CGATTGCCGAGGTGACCGAGGTGGTCGAGGACGTGGTCGCCGAGGCCAAGGCCGAGATCGAACAGGAGCACGCGCCCAAGGTGGCGGCGGTGGCCGAGGTCGCCGCCCCGCCAGCCCCCGAGGGCCCCGAGGGCTAGGTACGGCGATGCTGCCGCTCGCGGAAGTGAGCCACGCGGGCATCAAGCGCGTGCGCCTGCGGGTGCTGGAGCGCCGCGGCGACGCCGGCTACTTTGCGCAGGTCGTCGAGAAGCTCGCGCAGTTGCCGGGAATCGAGCGTGTGGAGGCCAATCCCCTCACCGCGAGCGTGCTGGTCTTACCCGGCAGTGTGCTCGATGCGCTCGGCGCGCAAGCCGAGGCGGCCGGGCTGTTCCGGCTCGCCGCCGCGCCCGGCGCCGTGCCGCTTACCGAGACCGTGGCCGCGGCGTTCCGCGACGTCAACCGCCAGCTCACGCACATGACGGGCAACACGTTCAATCTCGCCAGCGTGGGTAAAGAAGCGGTCACGGTCGCTGCGCGGCGCGGCTGCCGGATTGCTGCGTTCGGCGCGTAGGTCCTCGGCGAAGACGCGTGCCGCGCCGCCGTTGAGCCGGGCGAGCGGCAGCCGTATCCAGGAGTTCTCCCACACCGAATCGCGATTGCCATCGAGGAACGCCTCGATGGCGGTGACCACCCGGCGCGGCGTTTCGGCCGTGGCCGCGTGCTTGACGACGTTGGCGAAGTCGTTGGAGGCGCGAATCGCGAGCGCCAGGTCGACCTGCTCGGCCTCGCCGGCGACGGCGGCTTGCCGCTCGCACTCCGCACCGGCCGTGGTGTCGGCGGCTAGGAACGGCAGATCGTGTGCGCCGGCAACGCCCAGAGCGTGGAGCGCCTCGGTCGTCGAAACCGACGTGGCCTCGCCGGGTTCATGGACCCGGGAAAGCGGTGCCGACCGCCAGGTACGCGACATGCGTGCTCTGTAGAAATGCGCCGGATGGTGGCGTGATGCGCACAGCCTAGGGGGCCTGCATGACAGTTTGGCGGCAATTCGATGAGCGCTGCGCGAAGGTGCGATGACCGTGTTGCATTCGCCGCCTAGTCGGCAGATGCCCGCGCACCGCGCACGCTACGGAAAAGCCGCCAGCACGCCGGGCGCGAGCATGGTTCGGGATTGCGGGCGCGCCTCACTGCACCAGCAGCGTCTCGCCGGCGCGTACCTTCTGCCCGGGGCGCACACGCGCCGTGAGGCCGGCGCGCGCGGTGACGACCAGATCGACCTGCGAGCCCACGCGGATCATGCCGAAGGTCTGGCCGCGCGCGACCCGCTGGCCGGGCCGCACGTAAGAATCGATGCCATTGACCGTGCGCGCGCCGATCTGCACCACATAGAAGGGCAACGCCCCCTCCTGATAGTCGCCGATGAAGCGCGTCACGGTGCGTTCGTTCTGCACGACGTGCAGGGAGCCGGCCGCGTACGGGGGCCAGTCGAGCAGCGTGCGCCAGTGCATCTCGCCCATATGCACGTTTCGCCCGATCGCGGGGTGGTGGCGGATGAAGTCGACCTCGGCATCGAGCGGCACGCGGTTGTAGTGGACGTCGAACGGGCTCATGAAGATGTCGATCACGAGCTTGGGGCCAACGACTTCCTCGCGCAGCAGATCGGCAAGGGTGGCCGCCACCCCCTGTTTGATCGACACCACGGGCTCGCCGGGCGCCACCGTACGCACGTACAGCACAGTGCCGTCGGCCGGGCTCACCAGGCCGGGCTCGGCCGGCGGGATGCGCGGCGGGTCGCGGAAAAACCACACGTAGCGCCAGAACAGCAAGACGCCGGCGGCGAGCGCCGCGATGAGCAGCGCACCGCCGATCAATCGCCGCCGCGTCGCCATGGTCGGGGCCGCACCCGCACGATGGCGACCCGGAGGAGAACGGGAAGTCGACCACCTCGAACTGGTGCCGGGCGCGGGTCAGCACCCGCAGCCAGCGCTTCACACCGGCGTGGCGCAGCAGCTCGCGCACATATTGGTGTCGTGCAGCAGCAGGTTAGCTGTTGGGGCGCGCGCGGCGCAGCACCGCACGGAAGTCGTGGCGCACGGATGCGTAGCTGTGATTGCCGTCGATGAAGGCGACATCGATGGGCGGCAGGCCACGTGTCTGGTAGTCCGCGAAGAATGCCTCGCTGGTCTGCTTGTAGTGCGTGACGAGGCGCTCGACGCCGAAACGGCGGAAATGCTCGCGCGTGCGCTGCGGGTCGTCCCACTGGCCGGTGCCGCCCACGGTGTGCAGCGGCCCGTGTTGCAGCAGCGAATACGACGGATCAACGAAGGTGAGCGCACCGCTGCCATTGTCGCGCAGCCCGAGCGCAGGAAAGATGTCGGTCACGAGGTTGATCCACAGCAGCTGCATGGGCGCGAGCGGCTGGCCGGGCCCAAGGCCGATGGCGCCGAACATCACGGCGATTTCGGAGAGGTTGGTGGCGAGAAGGAAACGCACCGACTTGCGGATGTTGTTGTAGATGGTGCGGCCCTGCGAGACGGCGACCACCAGGGTCTCAAGGTTGTCGTCCTCGAGCACCACGTCGGCGACGGTGCGCGCCACGTCGGTGCCGGTGTGGCCCATGGCGATGCCGATGTCCGCGGCCTTGAGCGCCGGTCCGTCGTTGATACCGTCGCCGGTCATGGCCACCACCTTGCCGGCGCGTTGCAGGGCCTCGACGATCTTGAGCTTGTGCGCAGGGCTCACGCGCGCGAACACGTGGGTGCGCTGCGCGAGCGCGGCCAGCACCTGCGGATCGACGGCGTCGAGGTGGGTCGATTCGAGCACATCGAGATGATCGTTACCCGAAAGGCGCAGCGCCCGGCCGATGGCGAACGCGGTCGGGCTCTGGTCACCGGTGATCATCACGGTCTCGATGCCGGCGCGGTGAAACTCACCGATCAGATCCGCCACGCCGGCGCGCACCGGATCGGCCATGCCGGCGAAGCCGAGGAACACTAGGCCGCCCTCGGCCGCGCGCGCATTGTCCGCGAGTGCGTAGGCGAAGGCCAGCACGCGCAGCGCCTCGGCGGCCATGTGCGCGTTCTCATCGAGCAGCTGTTGGCGCAGCTCCTCGGTGAGCAGCTCGAGCCGGCCGGCGCGCAGGACATGCGTGCACAGCGCCAGCACCTCGGGCGGGCTGCCCTTGACCGCGCGCAGGCGCTGCGCACCGGCGGCGTGTACGGTGCTCATATACAGGCGGTTCTCGGCGCGGTACTCGATCGCAAGACGCGGGTGGCGCGCGCGCAGGGCGGGCACTTCGACACCGGCGGCGAGGGCGAGCTCGATGAGCGCGTTTTCGGTGGGCGAGCCGTGCAGCGTGAACGCGCCGCCCTCAGCAGTCAGCTCGGTCTCATTGCACAGCACCGCGGCGTGCAGCAGCCACAGCAGCTCCTCGTGCGCGTAGGGGTCGCGCGCCGTGCCATCGGCAGCGAGGAAGCGCCCGTTGGCCACGGTCAGCCGCTCCCTGGCGGTGACGGCCGCGACCACCGCCATGCGGTTGAGGGTGAGCGTGCCGGTCTTGTCGAGGCAGATGACTTGCACCGAGCCCAGGGTCTCGACCGCGTCCAAGTGGCGAATCAAGACCTTTTGCCGCTGCAATCGCTTCAAGCCGAGCGCGAGCGTCGTGGTGGCCACGGTCGGCAATCCTTCCGGCACGGCAGCGACGGCGAGCGAAATGGCGCTCTTCAGCATCTGCACGGCGCCATAGCCGCGCAGCAGAC
The DNA here is from genome assembly GCA_964482055.1 of uncultured Acidiferrobacteraceae bacterium. Classification (GTDB taxonomy): domain Bacteria; phylum Pseudomonadota; class Gammaproteobacteria; order Acidiferrobacterales; family Sulfurifustaceae. The sequence continues at coordinate 24,498 of CAYZVX010000033.1, read as the reverse complement.
CCACAGCAAATACCCCGATGCACACGCCGGCGGCGATCCACGCCATCTGGTTGCCGAGCTTGCTAAGCTGGCGTTCCATGGGTGTGTCGGGCGCGGCCGCCTCGCCCACCAGGCGCTGGATCTGGCCGATTTCGGTGGCCGCACCGGTGGCGACCACCACGGCCAAGCCCTGGCCGCCGGTGACCTGCGTGCCCCTGTGTACCATGTTCACGCGGTCGGCGAGCGCGACGTGATTGCGATCGAGCGTTACGGTTTCCTTCACTACCGGCAGGCTCTCGCCAGTGAGCGCCGATTCATCCACGCTCAGGCGCCGCGCCTCGATCAGCCGCGCATCGGCCGGCACGTAGCTGCCGGGGGCGAGCGCCAGCACATCCCCCGGCACGATGCGCTCGGCCGGCAGCGTCAGCAGCGTGCCGTCGCGCACGACGGTGGCAAGCGGATGGCTCGGGCCGGTGAGGGACTTGATGACGTGCTCGGCCTGCTGTTCGGTGACGTAGCCGATCGTGGCGTTGATCAGCACCACGCCGAGGATCACCAGCGCGTCGGCGAGCCCGCCGGTGGCGAGCGAGATCACGGCCGAGGCGCCGAGCAGCGCCACCGGCAGCGATGCGAACTGGCCGAGGAACATGGCGAGCGCCGAGCGCGGCTCGGCCTCGGGCAGGATGTTGGCACCGTAGCGCGTCAGGCGCGCGGTCGCCTCCTCGCTGCGCAGGCCATGGTGCTGGCTGCCAATGGTGGCGAGCACCGCCTCCGCGTCCATGCGATGCCAGGCGCGAGACGCCTGCGGCTCGGCGTGCGCCAGCAGCTTGCGTACGCGCCGAACGTTGAGATCCTCTGCCGCGGCGGGCGCTGCAGCCGGGGTACGGGGGATGGCGTGCCGCGCTGGGGCCATGCGCCGTATGACGCCGGCGAGCGCGATTTGGATGAGCGCGAGATCCTGTGTCGGCGCGTGCACGATCAAGACGGAAGCCGTCAGCGCATTCGCCGACACACGGGTGATGCCGCCCTTCGCGCCGAGCTCGCGCTCGATCGCTTGCTTCAGCGGCACCGCTCGGTGCAGCGCGGGCACGCGCAAGCGTACGCGCCCGGGAACGGCACTCAGCACCTCGAAGGCCGCTACCGGTTCGACCTCGACCGCCGGGCGGGCGTGTGAGGCACGGCGACTGGCAATGGAGATGACCTGCGACATGGCGCGCTGGATGCTGCCTGGAAGTCATCGCAATGCTAACCCTGGGGGGCGGCATTTTTTGTGACGGTTCGATGACAGGTGTTGCGGGTGGGTGCCCGCGGCGGATTGACGAGCACCCTGCGCCCGTGCGCGGGGTCGGTCTGAGAAAACCGGGGCCGCCGTTGGCGGCCCCGAACACCGGGAGGAGAAACGGGCGAGAGTTCCGGGCATCGGCGCCCGGTTCACGTCCTTGCGCGCGGGACTCTCGGCACGCGCTGCTGCGTCGCGGCTACCTCCACCAACCCGATGCGTGCTTGGCGCGCTTGACCTTGAAGCCGGTGATCTTGATGACGTCGTCGGTGCCGTAACCGTCGACCGGGGCCATCAGGGTGTCGTCGCTGTGCTGGATCGAGACGTAGGCCGTGGTGCCGGTGGCATCGAAGATGAAGCCGGTGGGCTCCGCCGAGCTGTCCTTCACGGACAGGATCTTCACGCAGCCGTCGCTCTTGATGTCGCGATCGGCGCCATCCGGCAGGCAGGCGAACACGTCGCCGTTGTCGTGGTCCTCGATCACATACAGGTTGCCGGTATGCGGCTGGAAGGCGAGGTTGTCGAAGGAGTTGAAGTCGGTGTCGCCCTCGACGAAGCGGTTGACCACCACCGTGCGCTGCGTGGCCGAGGCCGTAAGCGGGGCGCTGTCCACGCCGCACACCACCTCGGCGTAGTTCTTGGCCTCCTCGTTGCCGGTGTTGGTCCAGCAAAAGCGCACCGCCTGCGGGTTGGCCGGATCGTGGTAGTGCGGATCGAGCTCGAGATCCTCGGGCCGGTAGTACCCCGTGGCGCGCGCGGCGTTGGCATCGGCACGCGCGGTCGCGGCGTTGACCAGCACCCAGGCGGCATTGCCGATTTCGCAACCCTGACCGAACTGCTGGGTGGTGTCGCGGCAGGAGATCTGCAGGGCGTAGACGCTGCCCGATACGAGCGGCGAATCGTTCAGCTGCGTAATCGGACCGGTGTCGATGAGGCGCGGATTGGTCGGTACGAACTTGAAGATCGCGCCGCCGTCCGCATCGGGCGTGGCCGTGCCCGGACGCAGCTCATCGCCGGCAATCACCACCCCGCTTGGCAGGATGGCGATACCCTCCCAGGCCATGGTCGGCAGCGCTACGCGCTTGGCGACGTTGGTCGGATCGGTGACGGTGCCGAGGTTGCGGTCGAGCACGGTCTGTTCCGTGACCGCGAGCGGATTGAGGATCTCATAGGCGCCACCGCTCGAGGTTTCCTCGGTGACGAGGATCGTGCCCCACGGCGTGGTGCGGATGCCGTCGCAGGCGGTCATACCGCGCAGGATGGTTTCGACCTGCCCGTCGGACAAGCGAATGCGCTGCACCGAAGGGTTGTACTTGCCGTTTGCGAGCAGCTGGCGGCTGCCCTCCACGCACGAGACGAGATGCGTGGGATGCGTGGCATCCGGCCAGAACGCAAACATATCGGTGGCGTTGGCGGCGACGCGCGTCACGTACTCGACCTTCAGTCCGTGCGCGACCAGCACTTGATCCCAGGCGCTCTGTGACGGGGTGCGGTACGGCCCGCTGGTGGGCGGGGCGGAGGCCTCAAGCGGTTGCTCGACACCGAAAAGCTTCTCGGACTGGGCCTTGAGCAGCTGCTCGACCTTGAGGCCGAAATCCTTGTCGTCGTCGGCCAACGCCCCGAGGACTGCCATCCCGAGCGCCACGGCCAGGGTCGTGCGCGCGAACAGATGATGCTTGGTCATCAATCACTCCTTGCAGTTGTCAGTGGGGGGAGACGCCCGCAGCCTGCCGCGGGCGCCGCGCACGTTACGAGGTGCGCGTGTCAGGCGCACGACATGCGCGTGACAGCTCAGTGATCAATGCGGTGGTGAACGCTAGGCCGTGGCAACCGGGGCAGGCGAGGTGGTGCTGCGCACGATGCGCGCGGCGGGAAACACGCAGGTGAAGGTGGAGCCGCGGCCGACCTCGCTCTCGATGGTGAGCTGCGCGTCGTGCCGGGCGAGCACGTGCTTGACGATGGACAGCCCCAAACCGGTGCCGCCCGAGGCGCGCGAGCGTGCGGTGTCGACACGGTAGAAGCGCTCGGTGAGATGCGGGATGTGCTCGGGTGCAATGCCCTCGCCGCTGTCGGTGACGGAGAAGCGCGCGCTGTCGCCTTCCGCCCACCAGCGCAGGTGAATGAAGCCGCCCGGGGGCGTGTAGCGCACCGCGTTGTTGATGAGATTGGAGAAGGCGCTGTGCAGCTCTTCGCGGCTGCCGAGAAGCTTTAGGTCGCGATCGGCCTCGAGCGTGATCCGGTGCTTGGCCTCGCCGGACAGGATTTCACCCTGCTCCTTCAGACCGGCAAGCAGCGCCGGCACATCGACGATCTCCTCGTGCCGATGCGGCGGCGCGGTTTCGAGCTTGGACAGGGTGAGCAGGTCATCGACCAGCCGTTGCATGCGCGTGGACTGCTCCTGCATGGTGGCGAGGTACTTGCGCAGGTCCTCGGTCTTGATGCTCGGGACCCCGCGCAGCGTCTCGATGAAGCCCGCCAGCACCGTGATCGGCGTGCGCAGCTCGTGCGAGACGTTGGCCACGAAGTGCCGGCGCATCTGCTCGAGGCGATGCAGGCGCGTCACGTCGCGCGCCAAGATCAGTTTCTGGCGCGCGCCGAACGGAATGATCTGGATCGCGATGATGTTTTCGGTGTTGGCCGGCGAGGGCAGCTCGAGCGGCTCGGAGAAGTCACCGATCTCCATGTAGCGCGCGAATTCGGGATCGCGCAGCAGATTGCCGAGTCGCATGCCGAGATCGCGCGGATAGTGGATGCCGAGCAGGCGTGCTGCCTTGCGGTTGGCCCACTCGATGTCGTCGCGGTCAGAGACGATCACCACGGCATCGGGCATGGCCGAGGCGGCGCTCTGGAAGCGCTCGATCATAGCGGTGAGCTCGTCCTGGCGCCGCTCGGTCTGCTTCATGAGCTTGCGGATCTCGTTGAACACATCGCCCCATAGGCCCTCGGCCTCGGGAATCTCGACCTGCCCGCGGTTGAGCAGCCACTTGTGCAGGTTGTTCAGATGGCGCAGCTGGATGGCGACGTAGCCGGCGAAACCGATCGCAGCGGCAATGAAATAGCGTCCGCTGATGAGGCCGAGCAGGAGGCTGCCGAGCGCGATCCAAATGAGTATCCAGACCTCGCGCCACAGGCTCGGGTGCATGGCTATTCCTGCGCCGAGAAGCGGTAGCCGGCCCCGCGCACGGTCTGGATCAAGCGGTCGTGCCCGCTCGGCGTGAGCGCCTTGCGCAGCCGGCGGATGTGCACATCCACGGTGCGCTCCTCGACGTAGACGTTGTCGCCCCACACGCCGTTGAGCAGCCGCTCGCGTGAATGCACGCGCTCCGGATGGGTCATGAAGAAATGCAGGAGCCGGAATTCGGTTGGCCCCAGGTCGACGGTCTTGCCCTGTGCCTGCACGCGGTGGGTAACCGGATCGAGCGTCAGCCCGTCGATCTCGACGGCCTCCTCGGTAGCGTGCGGGCTGGTGCGGCGCAGCAACGCCTTGATGCGCGCCTGCAGCTCGCGCGTGGAAAACGGTTTGGTGATATAGTCATCTGCGCCGCTGTCGAGTCCCTTGACCTTGTCCTCCTCTTCGGTGCGGGCAGTGAGCATGATGATCGGGATGTTCTGGGTGAGCTTCTCGCGCCGCAGCCGGCGGGCGTAATCGACGCCGCTTTCCTGCGGCAGCATCCAGTCGAGCAGGATCAGGTCCGGGACCTGCTTGACGATCGTGTCCTGCGCCTGCTTCGCGTCAACGGCCTCGAGGCACTCGTAGCCGGCCTGGTTGAGCGCCAGGCATACCATCTGCCGGATGGCGGCCTCGTCCTCGACGATCAGAATCTTGCCCCGCATGCCCAGAATCCCCACGTGTCACGGTTGTTTCAGGCCGGCCATTTGATACCACAATTATGTCATTTTAGTTACGATTACTGGCCCGTGACACGCGCGCGGGCACAAAGCGGTATAGTTCCATCAACTCGTAGATACAGCTCGCTGCACCCCTAGCCATCATGCGCAAGAACACCGTCCGGCCGACCGATATCAAGCTGCACCAGAAATCGCGCGTCCTCGAGATCAGTTTCGACGACGGCAGCCACTTCAATCTGCCGTGTGAGTACCTGCGGGTGTACTCGCCGTCCGCCGAGGTGCGCGGCCACGGCCCGGGGCAGGAGGTGCTGCAGACGGGCAAGGAGAACGTCAACATCACGGCGATCGAGCCGGTCGGCAACTACGCCATCTGCCTCATCTTCGACGACGGCCACAGCACCGGGATCTACTCCTGGGATTGGTTGCACTATCTCGGCACCAACCAGGAGGAGCTGTGGAAGGACTATCTCGACAAGCTCGAAAAGGCCGGCTACAAGCGCAAGGCCGAAGCGACTTCATGAGCGATCCCGCGCGCGACCGCACCACGCACTTCGGTTATCGCGAGGTGCCGGAATCCGAGAAACCCCGGCTCGTGGGCGAGGTGTTTCACTCGGTGGCGTCACGGTACGACCTGATGAACGACCTGATGTCGTTCGGCGTGCACCGGCTGTGGAAGCAGTTTGCCGTGGCGCAGAGCGGCGTGCGCCGCGGCAACCGCGTGCTCGACGTGGCCGGCGGCTCGGGCGACCTCACGGCGCGCTTTGCGCGCATCGTGGGAGCCAGCGGGCAGGTAGTGTTGTCGGATATCAACGACTCGATGCTCGAGGTCGGGCGCGCGCGGCTGGCCGACCGCGGTATCGCCGGCAACGTGGAGTTCGTGCAGGCCGACGCTGAGAGCCTGCCATTTCCCGATAATCACTTTGACTGCATCTCGATCGCCTTCGGGCTGCGCAACGTCACGCACATCGACCGGGCGCTCGCCTCGATGTACCGGGTGCTTAAGCCCGCCGGGCGCCTGCTGGTGCTCGAGTTTTCGCGCCCGGTGCTGCCCGGCCTCAATCGGCTGTACGACGCCTACTCCTTCAGCGTGCTGCCGCGCCTGGGCCAGCTGGTCGCCAACGACGCCGCCAGCTACCGCTATCTTGCCGAGTCGATCCGCAAGCACCCGGATCAGCAGACGCTCAAGCAGATGATGGAAGCGGCCGGTTTCGAGCGCGTGCACTACTTCAACCTCACGGGCGGCATTGTCGCACTGCACAAGGGATACAAGTTCTAGCCCAGTCCCGCCTTGGCGGGTCGTGTCTTTGCGGCGACAATGTGCGCGGACTGCCTGCCCATGAGCTCGCCGACCGTTTTCCTTCCCTTGCTGGAAGACCTGCTGAACCGGCTGTTGCGGCTCGACCCGCAGGCGCTGCACCGCCTGGGCGAGCTCGACGGCAAGACCGTGTGTGTGCGCGTGGCGCTCGGTAGCGGCGATGTGCAGGGAAGCACGAGCCCCGCAAGGGGAGGCAAGCACCGCACTCCAGGCGCGCGCGGCGAGCCCGTTATCTTCTATATGGCGCCGTCGGAGGCTGGCTTGAGGTTGCTCTCGAACCATCCGGCGCCGGACGTCACGATCACCGGCAACGTGCCGCTGTTCGCGCGGCTGCTGTTTGGCGAGGACGCTCCCAACCCGAGCTCGGCGAGCGCCCTGCAGATCAGCGGCGACATCGAGCTTGGCCAGCGCTTCCAGCGCATCCTGCGGGGGATCGAACCGGACTGGGAAGAGCAGGCCGCGCGCTTGATTGGGGATGTGGCGGCCCACCAACTCGGGCGCGCGGCGCGCGCGTTGCGCGATTGGGGGCGATATGCCGTGCGGACCCTCGGCCAGGACGTGGCCGAGTACCTGCAGGAAGAAAGCCAGACTCTGGCAAAACGCGAACGTGTGGACGCCTTCCTGCGTGATGTCGATACCCTGCGCGCCGATCTCGACCGCCTGAAAAAGCGTCTCGAACGGCTGGAGGGCGGCTCGCGATGATGCATCTGCGCCAGCTTGCCCGCCTGCTGCGCATCACGCGCATTTTCGTCAAGCACGACCTCGACGAGTTCGTGCAGACCATCCACCTGTTCCGTCCCTACCGGTTGTTACTGCGGCTGCTGCCGTGGCGCTGGTGGCGTACCGCCGCCGCGCCGCGCGGCCAGCGGCTGCGCGAGGCGCTGGAGGAGCTCGGCCCGGTATTCGTGAAGTTCGGACAGGTGCTGTCGACGCGCCCCGACCTGCTGCCCGAGGACATTGCGCTCGAGCTCGCCCGCCTGCAAGACCAGGTGCCGGCCTTTCCCGAGGCCGTCTCGGTTGCGATCATCGAGCGCGCGCTGAACGGCAGGCTGGAGGATTTCTTCAGCGAGTTCACGCGCAAACCGCTCGCCTCGGCGTCGGTCGCGCAGGTGCACAAGGCCAAGCTCCTGGATGGCGCCGAGGTCGTGGTGAAGGTGCTGCGGCCCGGCATCGAACCGGTCATCGAGCGCGACCTGCAGCTGCTCTACACCCTGGCGCGGCTGGCGGTGCGTTACTGGGCAGACGGGCGGCGACTGCGTCCGGTGGAGGTCGTCGACGAGTTCCGCAAGACGCTGCGCGACGAGCTCGACCTGCGCGTGGAGGCGGCCAATGCTAGCCAGTTGCGCGCCAACTTCGAGGGCTCCAGCCTCCTGTACGTGCCGCGCGTGTACTGGGACCTGGTGCGTCGCGAAGTGATGGTCATGGAACGCATCCACGGCATACCGATCAGCAATCTCGAGGAGCTCAAGCGCGCCGGCATCGACATGCGCCGGCTCGCGCACAATGGAGTCGAGATCTTCTTCACCCAGGCGTTTCGCGACGGCTTCTTCCACGCCGACATGCATCCGGGCAACATCTTCGTGTTTCCCGATGGCCGTTACTGCGCGGTCGATTTCGGCATCATGGGATCCTTAAGCGAGCAGGACAAACGCTATCTGGCCGAGAATTTTTTGGCGTTTTTCAACCGCGACTACCGCGGTGTGGCCGAGGCGCACCTGCGCTCCGGTTGGGTGCCGGCCGGCACGCGCGTGGAGGAATTCGAGGCCGCGATCCGCACCGTGTGCGAGCCGATTTTCGCCAAGCCGATCAAGGACATTTCCTTTGGGCGTTTCCTGTTGCAGCTGTTCCAGACGGCGCGCCGCTTCCAAATGGAGATTCAGCCGCAGCTCGTGCTGTTGCAAAAGACGCTCTTCAACATCGAAGGCCTCGGCCGGCGCCTGTATCCCGAGCTCGATTTGTGGGCGACGGCCAAGCCGTACCTGGAGCGCTGGATGCGCGAGCAGCTCGGCCCGCGCGGCCTGCTGAAGCGGCTGCGCCGCGAGGCCCCAAGCTGGCTGCCGCTGCTGCCGCAGCTGCCGGGGCTCGCCTATGACACCTTGCGCCGCGCCCACAACGGCGAGCTTTCCATGCAGTGGCACTCGCGCGAGCTTGAGCGGCTGCGGGCCCAGTTGCGCACCAACCACCACCGCCTGTATTTCACGGTCACGGGCGGCGTGTTGCTGCTGGCCGGCGCGTTGGTGCTGGCTGTCCCGGCTCTGGGGCTTGCCGGCTGGGTTTCGCCGCCGGTTATCGGCTGGATCCTCGGCGCCGTCGGCGTGGCGCTTCTAATCCGCAGTTTTCCCGGAAAGAATCTGTAAGTCCTTGGTTACGGCAGGTCTTTCCGCGTCGTCGTGCTATAATTTGCGCACGAAGTCGCGGTACTAGTCGATGATTCGCGCGCCGCTCAAGATTCGCTTCCTGATCGCTTGCCTCGCAGGCGCGCTGCCAATGGCGGCGCTCGGTGCCGGAACCGCATCGTGGTTTGAGGCTCCTTATAAAGGTATCGCCCCCCTCAAGCGCACGAGCGATCTGTTGACGAGCAACGCCAATACCGTCAAATTTGACATCAACCCGCGGGCACTTCTTGCGGGCATCGGCACGGACGACCTGCTCGATGCCGGCGCTGACGACTCTCTGCAGTTCTACGGCGTGTCCGAGCCCCCCAGTGCGCGCGCGCCGACACAGGCCGTCGGCGATCCCGTAGATGTCGACCCGGCATTCCGCAAGCTGAGCAACGTGGCGGTGTCGTGGGAGCGGCGTTTCGATGCGCTCAATCGCTTCTCGCTGTCCGCGGGCTACACCGACTCGCTCACCGCTCGCCCCTCTGCCGCCGCCGCCGATCTGGGCGACACGCACGCTGGCGTATCCTGGACGCACCAGCTGCCCGGCACGTGGCGCCCGAGCCTTACCGGCAGTGTGTTCCTGGGTGATGAGTTTGCACGCGAGGAAGCTTACCGCCACCTCGGGCGTCGCTATCTCGGTTTCGCGGTTGAAGGGCAGATGACGCTGCTCAAGTCGCACACGCCGTATCTGTCCTTCCAGATGCGCCGCAGCTACTACGAGTCCATGGGGCTGGAAGACAACATGAATGGCGCCCTGCGCACCGACGACCGCCAGCTTGTCTCGGCCGGTTGGCGCTGGCAGGCCACGCGCAGCCTCAGCCTGCAAGCCGAGGCGAGCTATGGGCTCAATCCGACCGGGCAGGACCTGTACAATCCGGAGCGCGCGCGCGTGCTATTCGGCACGCGCTTTGACTTCAGGTGATCAGTTACCGGTGAACAGTGAACAGTTTCCGGTTCTGCCGTTCACCGTTTACTGCTCACCGTTCACTCCCTACGACCCCTCCCCCCAATCGAGGCGTTTGGTGAAGTTCGCCACATGGGTGCGCTCGTCGTACCCAAGTGAAGGGTAGAAGCCGCGCTTGTAGGACTCGCGTTCGCGGCTGTTGAGCACGCTGATGCGAAAGCACTTCTGCTTGACGGCCTCGGCCTCGATCGCCGCCATGAGGGCGCTGCCCACGCCCCTGCCGCGATGCTCGCGGCGCACGAACAGCTCGCTCACCAGCATTTCACGCCCCGGCAAACAACAGGTAGGTCACGATCTCGCCATGGATGTAGCCCACCACCCGGCCGCCAAGCTCTGCGACCAGCAGCAGTGCGTTCTCGCCCCCGATAAGGGTAGTCAGTCGCCCGCGTAGCGTCGTGCCGTCGGCGCGGAACGCCGGGTTCCAGCCGAGCTCGCGGTGCAATTGCATCACGGTGTCGAGGTCATCCTCGCGCAGCGGCCTTATGCGCACCTTGGGCTTTTTCAGCGCAAAGGCCATCGAGTCCCGCCTCAATCCGGCCGGCGTCTGTGGGCGGCGGGTCGCTGCAGGGCCGCCTCCACCTGCCGGCGCTTTTCGGCTCCGGCGAGTAGTTCAATGAGCTCGAGCGCGAAGTCCATCGCCGTGCCTGGGCCGCGCGAGGTCACGACCCGCCCATCGGTCAGCACCGCATCAGAGGAAATCTCGACGCGCGGAAAGCGCGCTGGGTCAAGCGTACCGGGGAAACCGGTAGCGCGCTTGCCATCGAGCACGCCGGCGCGGGCCAGCACCTTGGGTGCCGCGCAGATCGCTGCCGTGTAGCGGCCGCGCTCCGCCATGCGGCGCACCAGCTCCAAGATCCGCGGGTCGTTCTCGAGATTCGTCGCCCCGGGCTGGCCGCCGGGCAGCACGATCATGTCGTAGTCACCGGACAGCACCTGCTCGAGCGTGGTGTCGGGAACGAGCACGGTGCCGCGGCTGCCGGTGACCGGTCCGGGTGCGAGGCCCGCCGTCACCACCTCGATCTGGGCGCGCCGCAGCAGGTCGATGACCGTGACCGCCTCGAGCTCTTCGCAGCCTTGGGCTAGCGGGACAAGGACGCGCGCCATACCGAGCGACCGTTGCGTTCCGCTGCCAGCAGCGTCGCCAGCGGAACCAGCTCGACGTTGGCCTGCGCCAGCGTGGGAAGCCAGCGCTCCAGCACCTCGAGCGTTTCCGGGTAGGGGTGGCCAATGCCGAGCGCGTAACCTCGCGAACGAGCGGTCCGCACGAGCGTGCGCAGCTGCTGCTCGATCGCCGCCGGCTCGCGCTCATTATCGATGAATACGTCGCGCACCAGGGTTGGAACGTGGTGCTCGCGGGCAACGTGCGCGGCGACGCTCGCCGGTGTGGTGAGGGAATCGACGAAGAGCAGCCCGCGCTTTCGCAGTGACCGCATGACGTGACGCATGGGCTCGCGCTGCTGCGTGAGCAAGCTGCCCATGTGGTTGTTGACGCCGATCGCGCTCGGGACCGTGCTCAGGTCATACTCCAGCATGTGTGCCAGCTCGTGCGGTGACATGCCGAGCTCGAGCATGCCCGGTCCCGCGGTCACGGCTTCTTGTGCCTGCGGCTGCATCGGCAGGTGCAGGAGCACATCCCGGTTAGCGCGTTGGAAGTCGGTCGCAAGCTCGCGGCTATGGGCTGTATGCGGGAGGATCGCGACGGCGACGGGGCCCGGAAGACGCAGCACGCGCCTACCCTCGGCGAGACTGTTGCCGAGATCGTCAATGATCAGGCTAACGTAGGCCGGACCGGCCGGCGGCGCAACGCTGGTGGCGAGCTCGGCGGCCGAGGCTTGCCCGAGGGGCGCAAGCAGTAACGGCATGAGAACCAGTGCTGTCTGGCCGATCCTCACGCCGTCATCGCGCATGGGCTCTACGTGCCTTGGGCGCGGAAGAAGCTGATGCCCTTGAGGAGATTGAGCGCTTCCTGCAACTGGTAGTCCTCGCCCACCGCCGACGCCGACTTGTCCGCATCCTTGGCCTTCTTGTCATCGGCCGCTTCGGGCTTGGGCGCCTCGCCGCCTTCGAGATGACGCGCCAGGTCCGCCTCGCGCAGGCGCTCCGGCCCATCGCTCTTGGTGATCTTGGCCTCCTCGGTCACGATGTCGGGGACGATTCCAGAGGCCTGGATCGAGCGCTTGTTCGGCGTGAAATAGCGTGCCGTGGTGAGCTTGAGCGCCGAGCCATTGCCAAGCGGCACGATGGTTTGCACCGAGCCCTTGCCGAAGGTCTTGGTGCCCATGATCACGGCGCGCTTGTGGTCCTGCAGTGCGCCGGCCACGATCTCGGAAGCCGATGCCGAGCCGCCGTTGACCAGCACCACGATCGGGGCACCGTTCATCAGATCGCCGGGCTTGGCCTGATAGGAAGACTTGGAGTCACCGGCGCGGCCGTCGGTCGATACAATGACGCCTTTGTCCAGGAACGCGTCGCTCACGGCAAGCGCCGCGTTGAGCACGCCACCGGGATTGTTGCGCAGATCGAGCACCAGCCCGCGCAGGTCGGACTTGTTCTCGGCGCGCAGCTTCTTGATGGCATCGGCCAGGCCCTTTTCGGTTGTCACCTGGAACTGCGTGATGCGCACATAGCCATAGCCGGGCTCGAGCAACCGGCTCTTGACGCTCTGGATCTTGATGACCGCCCGCGTCAGGGTGAACTTGAGTGGTTTGGCGCCACCTTCGCGCACCACGGTGAGCGTGATGTCCGAACCCGGTTTGCCGCGCATCAGACGCACGGCCTCGTTCAGGGTCATGCCCTTCACGGCCTTGTCATCCAACCGGATGATAAGATCACCGCTCTTCAGCCCGGCGCGCGCCGCTGGGGTGTCCTCGATCGGCGCGACCACCTTCACGAAGCCGTTTTCCATGGTGACCTCGATGCCGAGGCCGCCGAACTGACCCTCGGTGTCGACGCGCACGTCCTTGAAGTTCTCGGCATCGAGAAAGGTCGAGTGCGGATCGAGCCCGGAAAGCATGCCCTGGATGGCATCCATGATGAGCTTCTTGTCCTCGACCGCCTCGACGTAATCGGTCTTGATCTTGCCGTAGACGTCCGTGAGGATCTTGAGCTCTTCGAGCGGCAGCGGCGACGCCGCCTCTTTCGGCTGTTCGCGACCGGCGAGCACGCCCATGTCGAGAATGGCAGCCGCACCGATCCCCATGCCGAGCACGAGAACCAGGAGATAACGGGTAGTGGACTTCATAGAAGTGAGATGCAGACTCCGTAGATGACCGATAGGCTGCCAGATTTGCTGGCGGTGTTTCGCGGTTGATGCCCGTGTTGCTGCGGTGTAGTGCCGACCTGATTGACGCTCAGCGCCTGGCCGCCCGACTGCGCCCACCGACCCAAGCCGAAGGGTCAAGCGGCTCGCCCTGGTGGCGGATCTCGAAGTAAAGACCGGCTTCGGCGATGTCCCCGCTGGCGCCGACGGTGGCGATAGTTTCGCCCGCCTCGACCCAGTTTCCAACCTCCTTGTGCAGGGCCTGATTATGCCCGTACAACGTCATATAGCCATCACCATGGTCCAGAATCAAGAGTAGCCCAAACCCGCGCAGCCAGTCGGCGTAAGCCACCCGGCCGCTGGCAACGGAATGCACCTCTGTGCCTTCCTGGGCCGCGATCAGCACGCCGCGCCAGCGCAAGCTGCCGATCTGCTTCGGTTCGCCAAAACGCGCCGCTAATGAGCCCGCCGTTGGCCAGGCAAGCCGCCCCTTGAGGCGACCGAAGCGCGCCGCGCGATCGGGCGGCGGCAGCTGCGGCAGGTAGTCGGTGAGCTGTCTGACCAATCTCTCCAAGCGCTGCTGATCGGCCTTTAGCCGCTCGAGCTCCTGCGCGCGCTCACGAACCTCGCGATTAAGCTGCGCCAGCACGGTTGCGCGCCGTCCGCGCTCGGCCTCAAACGCGGCCTTTTTCTCGGACGCATCGGCGCGCAGCGCCGCGAGCTCGCGATCGTTCTCGCGGATGCTCTCCTCGAGCTGACGGACACTGGCCAGTGTCGCGCGCAACTCCGCGATGCGCTCGCTGCGCGCCGCGGCGAGATAACGGTAATAGGTGAGGGTACGGGCAACGCGCGCCGGGTCCTGCTGGTTGAGCAGGAGCTTGAGATAGTCCTGCCGCCCCATGGCGTAGGACACGCGAATGCTGGCCTCGAGCGCGGCGGCCTGTGCGCCGAGCTGCTGGCGGGCGCTGTCGGCCTGGCGCTTGAGGGCGCGCAGGCGCGAGCGGTTGGCCTCGATGCTACGTTCGGTGCGCCGTGCGGCAGCGCCAAGCCTGCCGATGCTCAGATCCAGCCCGCGCAGCTCCTCGCGCAGCGTGTTGCGCTGCCCGCGCGTGTCGTTGAGCTCGCGGGTCACCGCCTCGATGCGCTGGCGCACGGCCTCAAGCTGCTGCTCGTTGGTCGGCTGGGCGAACACCGCGGGGGTCAGCATCACGAGCCAGCTCAGGCCGGCCATGAGCTGCGGCGGGAGCCTGCGCCGGAACAGTCCCAAGGAGGCCGTATTAGGCCGGTGAGCCGACACGTCCAGCCAGCATCACGCGCTCGTCGACAAGCTCGACCAGGGATCGGCCGGTCATCTCGGGTGGGATCGGTAGGTCCATCAGGTACAGCACGGTCGGAGCAATATCCTCGAGGGCCCCGGTGTGCGCCAGCGTCGCCGGCCGGCCGATGTAAATGAACGGCACCGGGTTGATGGTATGCGCCGTGTGTGGCTGGCCAGTATCAAAATCGAACAGCTGCTCGGCATTGCCGTGGTCGGCGGTGATCAACATCTCGCCGCCGGCGGCGCGCAGCGCCTCGAGGATGCGCCCGATGCACTGGTCGACCGCTTCGATGGCGCGACGCGTGGCCTCGAAATCTCCGGTATGACCAACCATGTCGGCATTGGCGAGGTTGCAGACGATGACGTCATAGTAGTTGCGCCGCAGCGCCTTGACGACCTCGTCGGCAACCTGCGGCGCGCTCATTTCGGGCTTTCGGTCGTAGGTCGACACATCGGTCGGTGACGGCACCAGGATGCGGTCCTCGTGCGCGTACGGCGCCTCCACTCCGCCGTTAAAGAAGAAAGTGACATGCGCATACTTCTCCGTTTCCGCCACGCGCAACTGGCGCAGCCCGCGTGTTGCCAGGTACGCTCCTAACACGTTGCGGAGCCGTTCCGGCGGAAACGCCACGGGAACGTGAAACTCGGCGTTGTACTCGGTCAGGCTGACGAAAGCGCCAAGCCGCGGTGCGCGGGCGCGCTCGAAGGCGTCGAATCCCGCTTCGATAAACGGACGCGTGATCTGGCGCGCGCGATCGGAGCGGAAGTTCATGAAGACGACGACATCACCGTCTTCCACGCGCACCGGTCGGTCGCCGGCCGGCACGATCGCCGTTGGCTTCACGAATTCGTCGGTTTCGCCCCGCCGGTAGGCGGCGTCGAGCGCTTGCGCGGCGCTCGCGGCGCTGAACTCGCCGGCCCCGAGCGTAATCAGGTCATAGGCCGCCCGAATGCGTGGCCAGCGGTGATCCCGGTCCATGGCGTAGTGCCGGCCGACCAGCGAGGCGATGCGACCTCGCCCGAGCGCCCGGAACTTTTCATCCATGGCCTTGAGAGAAGCCGCCGCGCTCTGTGGCGGCGTGTCGCGTCCGTCCAGAAAGGCGTGCAGGTAGACGCGCTCCGCACCGCGCTTGACGGCCAGCTCGACCATCGCGTGGATGTGATCTTCATGGCTGTGCACGCCACCGGGCGACAGCAGGCCCATGATGTGCACGGCGCGGCCGCTGTTGCGGGCCGCGTCCACGGCGTCGGTCAACACCTTGTTGGTGAAGAAACTACCGTCCGCGATCGCCCGATTGATGCGCGTGTACTCCTGGTAGACCACCCGACCGGCCCCGAGGTTGAGATGCCCCACCTCGGAGTTGCCCATCTGGCTTGAGGGAAGCCCGACCGCTGCCTCGGAGGCCTGGATGAGGGTGTGCGGGTAACGCCACCAGATGGCGTCCCAATTCGGTTTGTGCGCGGCGGCGATGGCGTTGTACTGGACTTCCTCGCGGTATCCCCAGCCATCCAGAATTAGCAGGACTAGGGGCTTGGCGCGAGTGGACATGCTTCGTTTCTCAATTGCTTATCTTTCAAGGCTTTTCAAGTTATTTATTATTGTATAATGTTTTCCTCATATTCGCAGTAAGACTCGTTCCAGGATCACGGGCGCCGAAGCCGGGGTGCAAGTCATGGGGGGCCGAAACATGAGCGCAGTCGCAGAACACATGGCGCACGCCCTGATCACGAACGAGGAAGACATTCAGCTCGCCTCGCGTTCCCTCAAGGCCATGGCCCATCCGCTGCGTCTCAAGATCCTGTGCATCTTGGGCGGCAGCAACGAGGTGAGCGTGCAGGACATCGTCGACTACGTCGGGACCTCGCAGAGCAACATCTCCCAGCACCTGTCGATCCTGCGTGACAAGGGTATCCTCACCGCGCGCAAGGATGCCAACAAGGTGTTCTATCGCATCAGCGACCCCAAGATCGTGAACCTCATCAGCTCGATGCGCGAGGCGTTCTGCAGCTCCGGCAAGTACTGAGCCCGCCCCGCGGCCGCCGCGCGGCAGTCCAAGACACCTGTTTAAACAACGGCGAAAGCGAGCGACGTTCGTCACATGCCCATCGATTTCATCATCAAGAACTGGGAGCTTTTTCTCGCCCTGGCGGTCATCCTCGCGCTTTTTGCCGCCGGACCGCTCATGCAGTTCATTCACGGCGTCAAGAACATCGGCCCGATGCAGGCGGTGCAGCTCGTCAACCGCGAGGGCGGGGTATTCGTCGACGTGTGCCAGCCGGAGGAGTACAAGGCCGGCCATATTCCCAACTCGCTCAATGTTCCACTGGCGACCCTGCGGCAGGTGCCCAAACAGCTCGAGAAATACAAGGGCAAGCCGGTCATCGTCAGTTGTCGCAGCGGCAATCGTTCCGTCAAGGGTGCCGTGCTGCTGCGCAAGCAGGGTTTCCAGACCGTGTACTCGCTTTCCGGCGGGCTGGCCGGTTGGCAGCGCGACAACCTGCCGCTGGAGAAGTGACATGGCGAAGGTGACGGTCTACTCGGCGCGCATCTGCCCGTACTGCCGCATGGCGGAGAAGCTGCTCGACAAGAAAGGCGTGACCTATGACAAAGTCATGGTCGACGAGATGCCGGAGCGGCGCGCGGAGATGGAGCGCCTGTCGGGCCGCAAGACCGTCCCGCAGATCTTCATCAACGATACGCCGGTCGGTGGTTTCACCGATCTCGCCGAGCTCGAGCGTACCGGCAGGCTCGACGCCTTGCTGGCGCAGCCGTAACCAGCCGACATATCGAGGTTCCCGTGACCCAGGCCAGCCCGGAGCAAGACGTCGTTTTCACGCTCGATCGCATCTATCTCAAGGATGTGTCCTTCGAGGCCCCCAATTCGCCGGCTGGGCTGATGCTGACCGAGGCGCCGCAGGTGGAAATCCAGTTGGGATTGAGCCACGCGCCGCTCAACGCCCAGCAGGGGGTGCACGAGGTGGTGCTCGCCGTGACGGCGCAAGCGCGCCACAAGGATAAGACCGTGTTCCTCGTTGAGGTCAAGCAGGCCGGCACCTTCCAGATCCGCGGCGTGCCGGCGGATATCCTCGCGCGCGCCCTCGAGACGACCTGCGGCCACACGTTGCTGCCGTTTGCCCGTGAGGTGGTCAACGATCTCGTGGTCAAGGGCGGTTTCCCGCAACTGCTCCTGAGCCCCATCAACTTCGAGGCGCTCTACGA
This sequence comes from uncultured Acidiferrobacteraceae bacterium, assembly GCA_964482055.1. Taxonomy (GTDB): domain Bacteria; phylum Pseudomonadota; class Gammaproteobacteria; order Acidiferrobacterales; family Sulfurifustaceae. The sequence goes on along the minus strand of CAYZVX010000033.1, from coordinate 6,934 downwards.
GCAGAAGCAGGCCGCGCGCAAGCCCCAGCCCCCCGTCCAGTAGGTCGCTTGCCGGGCGCACAACCGGCGGCGCCGGTTGGCGCGCGCGCCTTTTTCCTTTACAAGTGCCGCTATGACGGCGCCATCCAGACCGGCGATCGCAGTGCTCGGCTCCGGTTCCTGGGGAACGGGGCTCGCGCTACTGGTGGCGCGCAACGGCCATCGCACGCGCCTGTGGGGCCATGACCCGGCGCACCAGGCGCGCCTGGCGCGCGAGCGCGAAAACGCGCGGCACCTCCCCGGCCTGCGCTTCCCCGACAATCTGGAGATCTGCGATGACCTGCGCGGCGTGACTGCCGCGGAGCGCCATTTCATCATCGCGGTGCCTTCGCACGCGTTTCGCGCGACGCTCGAGGCGATGCGGCCGCACCTGGCGCCCGAGGCGATCGTGGCCTGGGCAACCAAGGGCCTCGAGCCCGGCAGCGGCAAGCTGCTGAGCGCCGTGCTGGTCGAGGTGCTCGGTCCGCGCCAGCCGCACGGCGTCATCTCCGGTCCGAGCTTTGCGGTGGAGGTGGCACGCGGCCTGCCCACCGCGCTCACGGTGGCGGCGCCGAGGGCCGAGGTGGCCGAGGCGATTGCGGGCTGGCTGCGCGATGACCACATGCGCGTGTACACGAGCCAGGACGTGGCGGGTGTGCAGCTCGGCGGCGCGATCAAGAACGTCATCGCCATCGCCGCCGGCATCAGCGACGGGCTCGGTTTCGGCGCCAACGCTCGCGCCGCCCTGATCACGCGGGGGCTCGCAGAGATTACGCGCCTCGGCGTGGCGATGGGCGGGCGGCCCGAGACCTTTATGGGGCTGGCCGGTGCCGGCGATCTCATCTTGACCTGCACCGACGATACCTCGCGCAACCGCCGGCTCGGTCTGGGCATCGGGCAGGGCCGAAGCCCGCGCGCCGTGCTGGCGGAGCTTGGGCAGGAGGCCGAAGGGTTCGCAACCGCGCGTGAGGTCCACGAGCTTGCCGAGCGCGTTGGCGTGGAAATGCCGATTTGCGAGCAGGTCTACCGGGTGCTCTACGAGGGACTCGCTCCCCAGGCCGCGGTCGAGGCCTTGCTCAGGCGCGAGCCGAAAGCCGAGTAGGAGCAGTCTCGGGTGTCGAGTTTCGGGTCTCGAGTTGCACCCGGCGCCCGAGACCCCGAAACCGCGCTATGCCCCGCCGGCGAATCCCCACTGCCGCCACGCCTCGTAGACGGCTACGGCCACGGCGTTCGACAGGTTGAGACTGCGGTTGTTGGGCCGCAGCGGTAGGCGTAGCCGGTGCTCGGCCGGCAGCTCCTCCAGCACCTCGGCCGGCAGGCCGCGGGTCTCCGGCCCGAACAGCAGGGCATCGTCCGGCTTGTAGCCGATCTCGGTGTACAGGCGCGTGGCGCGGGTCGAGAAGGCCAGCAGGCGCGGCGGCCGCACCGCGTGCACGAACGCTTCAAGCCCGGAGTGGACGCGCACCTCCGCCCATTCCCGGTAGTCGAGTCCGGCGCGCCTAAGCTCCCGGTCCTCGAGCCGGAAGCCCAGCGGCTCGATCAGATGCAGGCGCATGCCGGTGTTCGCGCACAGGCGCATGACGTTGCCCGTGTTCGGCGGGATTTCAGGCTGGAAGAGCACAACATTGAACATGTTTTTCCCGGTTTCGGCGGGCGGCTGGCCCAGAAGTTGCTACGCTTCAAAAGGCGGGCACTTTTGGTCGCCGGCCACGTCTGTGCCGTGCGTCGCGTCCGGCATATGAACCACGGTCCTCAATAAAGACACGGCATTCTATCCAGGAGCGGATATATGGCCGCAACCCAGTTCGCGGAACGTCCCAAAAAGATCCGCATCGGTGATCTGCTGATCGCCAACAAGATCATTTCGCAGGAGCAGCTCAACGCCGCCCTCTCCGAGCAAAAGAAATCCGGCCACAAGCTCGGCCGCACCCTGATCGAGCAGGGGTACATCACCGAGGATCAGCTGCTCGATTTCCTGGCGCGCCAGCTCAACCTGCCGTTCATCGATCTCAAGCGCTACCACCTCAAACCCGAGGTCGTGCGCCTGATTCCCGAGGTGCAGGCGCGCCGCTTCCGCGTGCTCGCGCTCGAAAGCGGCGGCGAGGCGCTGCTCGTCGGTATGGCCGATCCCACCGACATCTTCGCCTACGACGAGCTCACGCGCGTGCTGCGCCGCCCGCTCAAGCTCGCGGTGGTGCGCGAGACCGACCTGCTCAAGGCCATCGACCTGATGTACCGGCGCACCGCCGAGATCTCGGGCCTCGCCCAGGAGCTCGAGCAGGAGCTCTCGGCGAGCGACGTGGACATCGGCGCGCTCGCTACGACCGAGGGCCTCACCGACGCGCCGGTCGTGAAGCTGCTGCAGACGATCTTCGAGGACGCGGTGCAGGTCAACGCCTCTGACATTCACATCGAACCGGACGAGCGCGAGCTGCGCATCCGCTTTCGCCAGGACGGCGTGCTGCGCGTCCAGACCGTGGCCGAGCGCAAGATCGCCGCAGCGCTCATCTCGCGCCTGAAGCTCATGGCGAGCCTCGACATCTCGGAGAAGCGCCTGCCGCAGGACGGGCGCTTCAACGTGCGCGTGCGCGACAAGAGCGTAGACGTGCGCGTCTCGACGCTGCCGGTACAGTTCGGGGAATCCGCGGTGTTGCGCCTGCTCAACCAGTCGAGCGGTGTGTTCGACCTCGAGCAGCTCGGCATGCCGCCGCGGCTGCTCGAGCGCTTCCGCAAGCTCATCCACAGCCCGCATGGCATGGTGCTGGTGACCGGGCCGACCGGCAGCGGCAAGACCACGACGCTCTATGCGGCGCTCAAGGAGCTCAACAGTCCGACCAACAAGATCATCACGGTCGAGGACCCGGTCGAATACCGGTTGCCCGGCATCAACCAGGTGCAGGTTAATCCCAAGATCGAGCTGACCTTTGCCCGGGTGCTGCGCTCGGTGCTGCGCCAGGACCCGGACATCGTGCTGGTCGGGGAGATGCGCGACCAGGAAACCGCCGAGATCGGCCTGCGGGCGGCCATGACCGGACACCTGGTGTTGTCCACCCTGCACACCAACGATGCCGTGTCGACGACCGCGCGCCTGTTCGACATGGGGGCGGCACCGTATCTCATCGCCGCCAGCCTGCGCGGCGTGCTGGCGCAGCGCCTGGTGCGGCGCGTCTGCGAGTCCTGCGCCGAGCCCGCGGAGCTCACGCCCACCCACCGGCCGCTGATCGAGGAGGAGCTTGGCCGGGCCGAGGGTCACAACTTTCGCGTTGGCCGCGGCTGCACCTACTGCAACAACTCGGGATACCAGGGCCGCGTCGGCGTCTACGAGCTGCTCGAGATGGACGATGAGCTGTTCGCCGCGCTGCACAAGGGCGATCTGCTCGGTTTCGCCGCTGCCGCCCGCAACAATCCGAGTTTCCAGAGCCTCAAGCGCAGTGCCATCGAGCTGGCGGCACGCGGGATCACGACCCTGGAGCAGGTGATGCACGTCACCTTCGGCCTCGAGGACTGAAGCCGTGGCGGTGTTTCAATACACCGGGCGCACCCGCCGCGGCGAAGCCGTGAGCGGCCAGCTCGAGGCGGCCTCGGCCGATGCGGTCGCCGCGCAGCTGCTCAACACCGGTGTGACGCCGGTCGACATTGCGCAGGCCAGCGCGCGCAGCGACGTGTTCGCCGGGCTCAAGCTGTGGCGCGAGCGTCTGGCGGAGGGCAAGGTCGGGCTCACCGACCAGATCTTTTTCTGCCGGCAGATGTACACCCTGCTCAAGGCCGGCGTCCCGATCCTGCAGTCGCTGCGCGGCTTGCGTGAAACCACGCGCAACCCGGCGCTCGCCCGGGTCATCGGCTCGATCGGCGAGGCGCTCGACGCGGGTCTAGACCTCACCAGCGCGTTTCGCCGCCACGACGCGGTGTTCTCCTCGCTGTTCATTAGCATGGTGCAGATCGGCGAGACCACTGGCAGCCTTGCCGAGTCGTTCCTGCAACTCGCGCAGTATCTGGAGCGGGAAAAGGAGACGCGCGATCGCATCAAGCAGGCGATGCGTTATCCACTGGTGGTCGTGATCGCGATCGTGGTGGCGCTGTTCATCATCAACCTGTTCGTGATCCCGGCGTTCGCCAAGGTCTACGCCGGGTTCAAGGCCGAGCTGCCCTGGGCGACGAAGATCCTCATCGCCACCTCGGCGTTCACCGTCCAGTACTGGTACTGGGTGCTGCTCGCCATGGCCGGCGCGGTGTTCGGCGTGGGCAGCTACGTGCGGACGCCGGAGGGCCGCTACCGCTGGCACCGCCTGAAGCTCCGGCTGCCGCTCGTGGGCGGTGTCATCGCCAATGCCACCTTGAGCCGCTTCGCGCGGGCGCTGGCGGTAACGCTGCGCGCCGGCGTGTCGCTGGTGCCGGGCATGACGGTGGTGGCGCGGGCGGTCGACAACGACTACGTGGGCGAGCGCGTCCAGCAGATGCGCGACGGCATCGAGCGCGGCGAGACCATCACCCGCACGGCCGTGACCACCGGCTTGTTCCCCCCGCTTGTCATACAGATGCTGTCGGTCGGCGAGAACACCGGCATGATCGACGACCTGCTGATCGAGGTCGCGGACTACTACGACCGCGAGGTCGACTACGACTTAAAGAACCTGAGCACGGCGATCGAACCGGTGCTGATCGCCGTGATCGGCGTGATCGTCCTGATCCTGGCGCTGGGCGTGTTCCTGCCGCTGTGGGACCTGGCCAAGGCCGCGCGCGGCGGATAGCGCCCAGTGCCCGAGGCGAAGCTCTTTCGGTATGAGTCGCACAATGCCGCCATGGATGCCGTCCGCCGTGGGCCGCTCGGTCGCCGCCGAAAGCGCTTACGCGCCCCGGGCGGCCGGCGGCCATTCAGCAATGGGGCGCGGTTAGCCGCTAGCTGACAATTTTTTGCCATGCCTGCCGCACGGCGTCCTTCCTGCTGTCGTATTTCCGTCGCGGTCCCGTCCCGCGCTCTCGCGGATCCGATCGATGCCCAGTGGGCGAGGCAGGAATGCCTCGGTTGCTGGCGTTGCGATCGAACTGCCCCAAGGCTTCGGGCCAGATCGGCTCGCCGCGACCGCGGCTTCGGCGATTGGATCGAGCCGAGGGCCGCGGTGCAGGGACGCACCGACCGCGGCTTCGGCGATTGGATCGAGCCGAGGGCCGCGGTGCAGGGACGCACCGACCGCGGCTTCTCCTTACTCGAGCTGGTGGTGGCCATCATCATCATTTCGCTCCTCATCGCCGCGGCGCTCGAACGGCTCTGGCCGCTTCAGGTCGACGCCGAGCGTGTCGCCATGGAGCAGGTGGCGGGCAGCCTGCGCAGCGCGCTTGGCATAAGGGTTGCAGAACTGCTCCTCAAGGACGACGTGGCCGGACTGCGGGCCCTCGAGGGCAGCAATCCGATGGACCAGCTGAGCGAGGTCCCGCGCAACTACCGGGGCGTGCTCCGCGGTGCGGACCCGGCCATGGTCGAAAGTGGTACCTGGTACTTCGACGCGGCCAGCGGAGTGCTGGTCTATCGGGTACGCAACGCGGAGTACTTCCGCAGCCCGGCGGGTGGCCAGGCGCGCTTCGCGGTTCGCCTGTACTACAGTGAAGGGTTGCCAGGTGGAAAACACTCGTCAGCGGAGCCCCTGGGGGCGCAGCTGGCGGTGCTGGAGCCGTATCAGTGGCTGGTGGTGAGCTCCGGGGAGTAGATGCCCGGGCACCGCAGGCCGGTTAAACCGAAAGAGGAACGTGCAATGTCGAAACAACGCGGATTTACGCTGATCGAGCTGGTGGTTGTGATCCTGATTCTGGGCGTGCTGGCGGCCGTTGCGCTGCCGCGCTACGTCAACCTCGGGGGCGAAGCGCGCCTCGCGAGCATCAACGGTGTGGCCGGTGGATTACGCTCGGCAGTGGCCGTGGTGCAAGGCACCTACATCGCGCGCAACCAGACGACCTCGCCGGTCACGATGCTCGACGGTACCACGGTGGCGGTCAACACCGGCGCCACCAACGGCGGCATTCCGACTGGCGCGGCGACGGGTATCGGCAATGCGCTGCCAGCGAGCAGCCTGACCGGCTACACGATCGCCTACGGCGCCAACGCCACGTTCACGCTGCGCGCGAACTGCCTCGTGACGTACAACGGCACGACCGGTGTCGTGACCACGACCACTACCGGTTGCTAGGTTTGAAACGGGATCGGCAGCGATCCCTCTGTACAAGGAGACATGGCAATGAAGAAGCAGTCAGGTTTTACGTTGATCGAGCTCGTAATGGTGATCGTGATTCTCGGCATTCTCGCCGCCATCGCGCTGCCGAAGTTCGTCGATATGGGGGGCGATGCGCGCAAAGCTGTCATGCAGGGTGTCGAAGGCGCCATGCGCTCGGCCAACGCCATCATCTACGCCAGGGCGGCCCAGACTGCCGGCGCGCTCGGCGCCGGTCCGACCGGCGTTACCGTCGGCAGCGCGACGGTCTCGGTGGTATACGGCTACGCCGCGGGCGCCGACGAGCTCAGTAAGGTGTTGGACCTGAGCCCGTCCAGTGACTTCGCGGTGGCCGCGGGCTACATTCAGCACGCCAAGGCATCGACCCCTGCTAACTGTCAGATCGCGTACACGGCCGCCGCCTCGGCCGGGGCAGGCCCGACGTACACGCCGACACTGACCGGTTGCTAAACCGGCGCGCCCCGCGCGGGGCAGTCAATTAATGCCCAGCGGGGTGTTGAGCAATCAGCACCCCGCTTGCATTTGCGGAGACGGCCACGTGCAACAGGGTTTGTACAGACAGCGTAGCGGCGCGCATGGCGCCAATCGCGGCTTCGCCGATCGGATCGAGGCGAGGGCCGCGCGACATGGACGTCGCGACTGCGGCTTCGCCGATCGGATCGAGGCGAGGGCCGCGCGACATGGACGTCGCGACT
>CAYZVX010000032.1:0-28442 GCA_964482055.1 uncultured Acidiferrobacteraceae bacterium | reverse complement strand
CACGTCCCCGGAACCGGAGATGGCGGCGCCTTCGGCCGCGGGCTGGGGCGCGTCCTGGGAACCCACGCCCGTGCCGGTCGGCCCGGCGCGGCCGGATCTGCCCTGGTTGCAGCGCCTGGTCGATGAGGCTGCCCCCGGTGCGGTGCTGCGACTTGCGCCCGGCGCCTACTCCGGTCCGGTGCTGGTGAGCAAGCCGCTCACCATCGAGGGTGGCGGCCAGGCGACCGTCGATGGCGGCGGCAAGGGCACGGTGTTCACGCTTGAGACCAGCGGCGCCGTGGTGCGCGGCCTGCGCTTCACCCACTCCGGCGACTCCCACGCCACCGACGATGCCTGCCTGAACGTGCGCGGGCACGACAACACCGTCGAATCGAACCGCCTGGAAGACTGCCTGTTCGGCATCGATCTCAAGCAGTCGAACGGCAACATCGTGCGCGCCAACCACATCCGCTCCAAGCGCGTCGACCTCGGCCAGCGCGGCGACGCCATTCGCCTGTGGTACAGCATGAACAACCGCATCGAGGACAACGTCATCACCGACGCCCGGGACATGGTGGTGTGGTATTCGAACGGCAACCGGTTCGCCGGCAATTCCGCGACGCGCTCGCGCTACTCGCTGCATTTCATGTACTCGCAGCATAATGTGGTCGAGAACAACCACTATCACGACAATGCCGTCGGGATCTACGTGATGTACACGGAAGGCGTGCACGTACGCAACAATCGTATCTCGCACTCCACCGGCGCGACCGGCATGGGCATCGGCTTCAAGGAGGCGAGCGACACCATCGTGGAGGGCAACGATGTCATCTACTGCGCGATCGGCATCAGCTCGGACCTCTCGCCCTACCAGCCCGACTCGCGCAATGTCATCCGCGGCAACCGCGTCGCCTACAACGGCGTAGGCGTGCAGTTCATCGGCGACCGGGCTGGGACCACCATCGAGAGCAACGTCTTCGAAGGCAACCTCACGCACGTGGCGGTGAGCACCGGGGCGACCGCCGAGCGCAACACCTGGCAGGGAAACTACTGGGACGACTACCAGGGGTTCGATCGCAACCGTGACGGCGTGGGCGACACGCCCTACGAGCTTTACGCCTACGCCGATCGCATCTGGATGGAGCTGCCGTACGCACATTTCTTCAAGAACGCGCCGTTGCTCGAGGCGCTCGATTTCCTCGAGCGCCTGGCGCCGTTCTCCAACCCGACGCGGTTGCTCACCGACCCCGCGCCGCGCTTCCTTAGACCGCAGGCCGCGCTGCCATGAGCGACGCCGAGCCGACATCCGCCAAACGCCGTCCGCAGACCGAGACGCGCCGGCGCGAGGCGCGCCGGCGGTTCCTGCGCACGGTCGCGCTCGGCGCCGGTGTCGTGGGGCTCGCCCTGCTCGGCGCCGTGCCGACGCTGGGCGAGGGTCGCCGGCGGCTGCGGCCGCCCGGTGCGCTCGATGAGGACGACTTTCTCGCCTCCTGCATCAAGTGCGGGCAGTGTGTGCAGGTCTGCCCGGTGGAGGCGATCCGGCTCGCTGATCTGGGCGATGGCTTCGGGGTCGGTGTGCCGTACATCGATGCGCGCCGCCAGGCCTGCGACTTCTCGTGCGATGCGGTGCAGTGCGTCCTCGCCTGCCCGACCGGGGCGCTCACCTACCACAAGCCCGAGTTTCTGCCGGTGCGCGAGGGCGCGCGCCTGCCGGCCCCGCCGGTGCTGCTTGCCAAGGCCAAGGACCCGGAGCCCACGCTCAACATCCGCGAACGCATGGGGCTCGCGCGCCTGGCGCGCCCCGAGGCCTGCCTTGCGGTGCACGGCTGGGGATTCCAGGGGCAGGTGCGCGGCCCCGAGTTCAAGGGACGGCTGCGCTACGTCATGGTCGATCGCTGGAAGCCGATCCCGGTGCGCGAGCACCCCTATTACCTCACGCTCTGCGATCTGTGCGTGCGTGAGTGCCCGATCCAGGGCGCAATCGCGCTCAAGCCCGTGGTCGACAGCACCGGCACGACGCGCATGACGCCTACCGTCACGGCGGCCTGCGTGGGTTGCGGGGTCTGCGAGATGATGTGCCCAGTGGAGCCGGCCGCCATCGTCGTCGATGCGCGCCGCGGCTGGGAGGGCTGATGGGCTCGAAGTACCTCGAATCGCTGCTGGTGCTGCTTGGCAAGGAGCCGCACCGGCCCACCCCGGAGGAGATTACCCCGGAGGCGCGCGAGATCCATACCCTCAAACGCATGCGGCGCGAGGATTTCGCCCGCCTCGAGCACGATATCCGGCAGATCCGCAAGACCCGGCGCTGGCTCAAGCGCCGCTGGGCGACGCTCATCAGCATCAACCTGTTGTTCGTCCTGTCCTACTGGCTCGACGTGCAGCTGCTCGAAGGCGCGCTCACCGCCTCGCGCTTCCTCGGCTTTCACCTGATCGACCTCAACGCCGCCTTGCAGGTGATGCTCGCGCACCGGCACATCATCGTGAACCTGCTGATCGGCACGGCGACGGTGCTGGTGCTGTGGCTGCTGCTCGGCGGGCGCAGCTTCTGCTCCTGGGTCTGCCCCTACCACCTGCTGTCGGAGCTCGCCGAGAAGCTGCACCTTAGGCTCGCGGAGAAGAAGCTTGTCAAGGACCACGGCTTTGACCGGCGCGGGCGCGCGGTCTTCTGGGCGGTGTTCGCGCTGCTCGCGCTCGCGACCGGCTACACGGTGTTCGAAACCATCTCGCCGACCGGTATCGTGTCGCGCGCGCTGATCTACGGGCCGGGGCTGGCGCTGCTGTGGGTGCTGGCGCTGCTCGCTTTCGAGGTGCTGTACTCGCGCCGCGCCTGGTGCCGCTACGTCTGCCCGATCGGCCTCACCTACGGGCTGGTCGGCGTGTTCTCGCCGGTGCACATCAGGCACCGGCTCGACCGCTGCTTCCACGAAGGCGACTGCCGCAAGGTGTGCCTGGTGCCGCACGTGCTGGAGCACGTGATCCGCGGGCGCGCCACCCGGCCGATCACCGAGGTCGGCGCCGATTGCACGCGCTGCGGCATGTGCGTGGATGTCTGCCCGAGCGGCGCGCTAAGCTACGGCATCAAGGGCCTGAGCGGGATGCTGGAGAAACCATGATTCGCATTGCCAACCTGGTGAAGCAGTTCAAGCGCCAGCGCGTGCTCGATGGCCTCACCCTCGGCATCGAGCCCGGCGAGCGCATCGCCCTGGTCGGCTCGAATGGCGCCGGCAAGACCACCCTGATCCGCTGCCTGCTCGGCGAGTACACGCACCAGGGCGAGGTACAGGTGAACGGGATCGCACCGCGCGCGGGCCGCGAGCGCGTGTTGCGCGACGTGGGTTTCGTGCCGCAGCTGCCGCCGGCGCTCAAGATGCCGGCCGGCGAGCTCCTGGGCTTCGCCGCGGCGATCTGCGGCGGCACCCGCACCCGCATGGAGCAGGTAGCCGCCGAGCTCGGGCTCGAGACGCGCGAGGTGGCGCGCCGTCCGTTCCACAAGCTTTCCGGCGGGCAGAAGCAGAAGCTCCTGATCGCCATCGCGCTTGGGCGTGACGCGCGGCTGCTCATCATGGACGAGCCAGCCGCCAACCTCGACCCCGATGCCCGCCATCGTTTTCTCGCGATGCTCGCGCAGCGCAGCGCCGGCACGACCATGCTGATCTCCAGCCACCGCATCGATGAGGTCGCGGCGCTCGTCAACCGTGTCGTCGAGCTCGACCGTGGCCGGATCGTGCTCGACGATCGGGTGGCCGACGCGCCGCTCGGCGGGCGCATCGCCTGCCGCTTGCGGCTGCGGCGTGCCGAGGAGGCGATCGCCCGGGCGTTCACCGCCTGGGGATTTCGCGACGAGGCCGGCGGCATCGAGTGGTCGGGCACGATTCCCGGTGCCGACCGGCTGCGGTTCTTCGGGTTGCTGTCGCGCTACGTCGGCGTGCTGACGCAGGTGTCGCTCAATGAGTTGCCAGGTGAGGAACAGGCATGCGTGCCGACCGATTCCGCCACTGCCCGTCGCGTCGCCTCGTGATGCGCGCGGCGCTCGCCGGGGTGGCGGCCGCGAGTGTCGGCGGCTGCGCGCCCGGACGCGACACGGGACCGGTCGAGATCAAGTGGGACCGGGACGTGTGCGCGCACTGCGGCATGGCGATCAGTGACCAGCGTTTCGCCGCCCAGGTGCGCGGCGGGCCGCGGCGCGCGGTGCACAAGTTCGATGACGTCGGCTGCGCCATCGTGTGGCTGGAGAAGCAGCCGTGGCGCGGCGAGCCGGCAACGGAGCTGTGGGTGGCGGCGCATGACAGCGGCCGCTGGCTCGACGCGCGCGCGGCGCGCTATCTCGCCGGCCGGACCTCGCCGATGGGCTACAACTATGCCGCCGCGGAGCCGGGTGCCGCCGGCGGCGTCGATTTCACGCAGGCGCGCGCCGCGATTCTCGAGCTCGAGCGCAAGGCGCGGGCGCGCGCCTCCGGCGGGCCGGCGCCATGAGCCACCTGCTGCTCACCGCGCGGCTCGACGTGGTGGAATCGGTGCGCGCGCGTTGGTTCCTGGTCTACGCGCTCATCTTCGGCGGCATCATCGCCGGTTTCTTCGCCTTCGGCGTGACCGAGTCGCGCGTGCTCGGCTTCATCGGCCTGTCGCGGTTGCTGGTCACCTACATCCAGCTCGCCATGGCCATTATGCCGGTGTTCATCCTGATCACCACGGTGCGTTCGCTCGCCGGCGACCGCGAGAGCGGCGTGCTCGAGTACTTGCTGTCGCTGCCGGTGTCGCTCGGCGCCTGGTTCTGGGGCAAGATCGCCGGCCGCTACCTGGTGGTGTTCGCACCGGTGTTCCTCGCGATGCTCGGCGCGGCGCTGTGGGCGCTGGTGCAGGGCATCGACGTGCCCTGGGGCATGTTCGCCTACTACTCGGCGCTGCTTGCGGCAATGTCGTGGTGTTTCCTCGGGCTGGGCATGCTCATCTCGGCCATGGCGCGCTCGACCGACGTCGCCCAGGGCGCGGCGTTCATCGTTTGGCTCGCGCTGCTCCTGTTGCTCGACCTGATCCTGCTCGGGGTGCTCATCCAGGGCCGTGTCGCCGCCGAGCTGGTCGTGGCGATCGCGCTCGTCAACCCGCTGCAGGTGTTCCGCACCGCTGCGCTCATGCTGTTCGACCCGCAACTCGTGGTATTCGGCCCGGCGGCCTATGTCATCTATGACTATTTCGGCGGACCGCTGTTCATGGTCTACGGCTGCGTCTATCCCGTGGCTCTCGGCACGCTGGCCGCCGTCGCGGGCTTCCAGCTGTTTCGCCGCCGCGACGTTACCTGAGGCGGCGCGCGCGGCGGCCCGTGCGCCGCAACCGCCTCAGCCAAGCGCCAGCGCTGCCACCCCGAGCATGATCGCCGCGGCCCCGGCGAGTCGCCGGGCGGCATCCGGTTCCGACAGCAGGTGCGAGCCGAGCAGGGTGCCGATCACGATGCTCACCTCGCGCGCCGGGGCGACGTAGCTCACCGGCGTGAACACTAGGGCGGTGAGCACCAGGATGTAGGACAGCGGGCAGAGCACGCCCACGGCAATGACCTCGAGGCGCCGCGTGCGCCACACCGCGCGCACCCGCGCCCAGCGGTGCAGCGCATAGGGCGACACGAGCAGCGTGCGGCCGAGATTGCTCGCCCAATCGAGCAGGAGCGGCGGGATGAGCAGCACCGCCACCGCGTGCTTGTCCCACAGCGTGTAGCCGGCGATGGTCACTCCGGTGACGAGCCCGAAGCCGACTGCCTGCGGGTGGCGGGCGGCGCGCTGTGCATCGCGGCGCGTGAGCGCCATGAAGAATATCCCGCCGATCACGCATGCCGCGCCGGTCAGCGCCAGCCACGTCGGCCGCTCGCTGAACAGGGCGATCGCCGCCAGCATCGCGAGCAGCGGCCCCGTGCCGCGCGCCACCGGGTAGACGAGCGACAGGTCGCCGGCACGGTAGCCGCGCTGCAGCAGCAGGAAATAGGCCGCATGGATCACGGCGGTGCCGGCCATGAACAGCAGCTGCAGCGCCGTGAGCGCCCAGTCGCGGCTTGCGAGCAGCCACAGCGCCATCGGTGTGTAGACAGCCGCCGACACCACGCCGAACAGCCACACGAAGGCAGCGCCGCCGCCGGCACGCTTGGCGAGGTAGTTCCAGCCCGCGTGGATGACCGCGGCGGCGAGAACCAGCAGCAGTGCGGCCAGGCTCATGATCGACTCCTCGTGCGGTGCGATCCGGCGGCTCGAACAGCTTACCGCGAGCGGCGCTGACCCCGTTGTGCCACACCGGTTGCGGGGCAGGCCATTATTGCATTTTCGTTGACCGAGGGGGGCGCAGTGTCGGTCGCGCTGCGTGCCCCGTTATCCCTCGGGTAAGATGCGGCCACCCGGATCACTGGAGCAAGCATCGTGAGCACGGCAAATTCGACCACCGATCTATTCCGCGCCATCGACAGCAAAGACCCCGCCAGGTTCGTGAGCTTCCTCGCCCCGGACGCCCGGTTTCGCTATGGGAGCGCCGCGCCCGTCACGGGACGGGGCGCGATCGCGCAGGCAGTCGCCGGATTCTTCGGCACCATTGAGGCGCTCGAGCATCGCGTGCTGCACGAGTGGCAGGACGCCGATTCGCGGGTGTGCGAAGGCGAGGTGACCTACACGCGTCACGACGGCAGCCGGATCACGCTGCCGTTCGCGGTCGTGCTGCGACCGCGCGCCGGCCTGATCCGCGACTACCGGATCTACGTGGACATCGCGCCGCTGTACGTCCCTTCCGCCTGAGCGCCTCGGGCGCGGCGTCGCGCTCAGGCGGCGAGGTGGTGGGCGAGCTGGTCGAGCTCGGCATGGGCGTCGAGCAAGCGCTCGGCGATCGTGACCACGACGCGTTCGGTGAGCCCCAGCGCCTGGACCGCCTGCGCCGGCAGCGTATCGTCAGTCTCCTCGCCGATGCCATTGCGGGCGAGCGCGCGATTGGCGAGCAGCACGAGCTGCGCGTATGGCGCATGCGCCACCGCGCCCTGCACCTCATGGTGGTGCTGCACCCCGGCCACGATCTCTTCCGGCAGCCGCCAGTTGCGCAGCAGCTCGCCGCCGATGTCCATGTGTGTGAGACCCAGCACGTGGCGCTCGACGTCGAGCATCGGCAACTGCGGGTGGAAGGTGAGCGCCTTGTGCAACCAGAACAGCTCCTTGTTGAAGGAGTGGGCGAGCAGCACGTAGCCGATGTTCTGCAACAGGCCCGTGAGGTAAGCGAGTCCCGGCTTGACGCGCAGGGCTGACGGCAGCTGGCGGGCGAGCAGCTCGCAGCAGGCCGCCGAGTGGATCGCGTGGCGCCACAGGTTGGCGAGCCCGAGGCGCCCGCTGGTCGGCAGCCGTAGGGCTCCGCCGAGCGCGATTCCCGTTGCGACGTTGAGCGCCGCGTCGTAGCCGAGCACCACCATCGCATGGTCGATCGACTGGATGCGGCCGCGATGGCCGAACAGCGGCGAGTTCGCATAGCGCAGGATCTGTGCGGCCATGCTCGGTTCGACGCGCACGACATTCGCGAGGTCACGCAGGCCAGCCTTCGGATCGTTGCGCAGCCGCAGCAGGCGCTGCGCCGCCTCCGGGACGGCCGGTAGGCGGGCCGCATGTGCCAGGCGCGTCTTAATGTTGAGGCACGGCAGGCGGGCGAGCGGGTTGTCGGCGGCGGCGCTGGATTCGCGCTCAACGGCAAACCGCAGGCCGCGTCGCGCACCGGTTTGCAACTTCGCGAAGGTCGGGGCCGTGACCTCGATTCGGGCGCGGGCCGCGCCGCTGTCGAACACCACCAGGCGCAGGGCGTCGACGGACTGGTCGATGCAGGTTTCGACCGCATAGGCGGCGCCCAGCACGGGCACGCTGCCAGGCCCGGCGTCGGCGAAGACCTGCGCGGCATCCTCGGCCGAGGCCGGTGCAAGCTCGCGGCCGAGCGCAGCGTTCAGCCGATCGAGCTGCAACGCGTGGCTTGCGGGGAAGACGGCAAGCAGGTAGCCGCGACCATCCTTGAGCAGTGCCGCTCGCACGTGACTGCGCGCCGGGACGCTGGCCGTGGGGCCGAGGATCTCATGGCGCGCATCGTGGTGCGCGAGCCAGGCGCGGATGCGGGGCGGAATCGGCATTGGTGCTGTCCTTCGCGCTGCAATTCCCGGACGTCAAGGGTGATCCCGCACGGGCCTCGGCGGCGCCCGCGATCCTCCGGGGACAGTAGATTTAGTTATCGGAACCGGACGGACAAGACTTTAGATCTGCCGCGACCTTGGTTATGAGCGCCTGTAGAGATTTAGCTGACTAAGAATCCTTTCGCGCTTGCGAGACCGGCAATTTCGGTACGGTAGCCGCGCCGGTTGCCGGCGCATGGCGGGTCTGAGATATCGGCTTGGAGTTTGTGTCGGGCGCGTCGAAGAGGGCAGGAACGGCGCGCAAGCCGCGGGCAGCGGCGCAGTTCCAACATTGGGGGGCAAGACCATGATGCGTTGCGGTCAGCGGGTGTCACTGACTCTGATCACGATTGTGCTGGTCAGCGGTTGCGCCTGGTGGGGTCCACAGGCGGACCAGGTACAGGTGCAATCCGACCCACCGGGGGGCGGATGTCTGCGTCATGGGGCAGAAGGTTGGCGTGACACCGCTCAGCGTGCCGCGGGAGCTAATCTTCCCCGTTACCTACCCGGCGGCCAAGCGGGATCGGTACGGGACAGTTACCCTGCGCAAGACGGGCTGCGCGGAGAGCGTGCGCCGCGTGAGCACCGGTGCGGTGTCGCGCGGCGTGCACGTCAAGCTCGAGTGCGGGACTGCCGGCGCGGGGCGGGATGAGGGCCAAGGGGTCGGCCGCGGGCGCAGAGCCGCTCGAAGAGCGCCTGCGGCGTCTCAAGGACCTGCCGGACAAGGGCCTCATCACGGATGAAGACGCCGCCGAGCCTTCGCGGTCCAAAGCAAGGCATTCGAAGGCAGAAAACTCTTCACCAGTTACTGTCTTGTCTGTCACGGCGCCAAGGCCGATGGCAGCGGCCCGCTCGCCGGTAAGTTGAAGGTAAAGCCGGCGGATCTCACCGCAACGAAGGTGCGTGGCCGAACCGACCTAGAGCTGTTCCAGACCATCGAGTCCGGCAAGCGGCACGCCGAGCTCGGCGAGGGGATGCCCCGTTGGGGTGCGGTCTTGCCGGGCCCGTCCATCCAGCAATTGGTTGCCTACATCCGCTTCCTGCAGTAGCCCCACTACCCGCTGCTCGGCGACCCCGAGGTCGGCCGCATCGTCTACAGCCAGTATTGCACCTCGTGCCACGGCGTCTCCGGCAAGGGCGACGGCGTATTGACCAAGATCCTGGCGATCAAGCCCGCCAACCACACCAAGGCGGAGGCGATCGACAAGATATCGAACGAAGGGCTGCTGCGCATACTGCGCGACGGCGACAAGGCGATGCCAGGCTGGAAGGGCGTGCTCACCGACAAAGAGATTCGTGCGGTCGCAAGTTACGTTCGGTTCCTTGCGCACTAGCGGCCGCTCGGGTTACCGCCAGCGGCGTAGCCGATCAACAGCTGTTGTTTCGCGGTCGGGCCGGTGCGTCCGGAGGAGAGTCCGGCATGCGGGCGACCGCCACTTAACTGAGGGGGGTTGTCATGAAGCGCTTTATCGTTCCACTTGTTAGGGCCTGCGCGACACCGGCGGGGGCGCTGCACCTCGCTGTGTTCTTGGCCACGCTGGCCACGCTCGCGCCGTGGACCGACAGCCACGCGGTGCCGGCGTTTGCGCGCCAGACCAATATGGCCTGCGTGGCCTGTCACTACCTGGCCCTTCCGGCGGTCAACGCCTTCGGTCGTGCGTTCAAAACCGGCGGTTACACGATGATCACCACGCAGCCGCAGGCCACGGGCGACGATCTCTCGCTGCCGTCGGTCCTGAACGCTTCGCTGGTCACCAAGTTCCGCTACCAGAAGACCAATGGCGATGATGCCACGGCGCCGACCAACCAGGGCGAGCTGCAGTTCCCGGACGAGGCGGCACTGCTGATCGGCGGGCGCGCCGCAGAGAACATCGGCTTCCTGCTGGAGTTCGCCACCTTCGGTGCTGCCGACACCGGCAGTGGCGACTTTAGTCTGTTCGCATCGTTCAAGTTGCCGATGACCTATCAGGCGGGCACCACAACCCTGCAATTCGTTCCGTTCACCACCGATGCGCTCGGCGCGGCCTACGGCTTCGAGCTGCTGAACACCGGAGCGCAACGCTCCCAGCGCGTGGGCGAGGACCGCAATGCGCTGATGGCCCAGCAGTTCGTGGGGCTCGGGTCCGGGGCGGCTTCGCGTTCGTGGCGGCGAACGAGTTGGGTTTCATCAACGTCAGCGCCTGGGCGCAGATCCACGGCAACTTCGCCGTCAAGCGATTCGCGCCCTATGTGCGCGCCGCCTTGACGCCCAATCTCGGCGGCTGGGACATGGGCCTCGGGGTGCAGCACTTCTCGGGCAAGGCCGCGGAGGTCGATGACACCGGCACGACCGTGGAGTACGTGACCAAGGGCTGGGCAGTGGATGCGCAGGCGCAGGGGCTTATCGGCGGCATGCCGCTTGGTATCTATGCCGCCTATGGCGAGGCGGCGGCGGACCCGGACAGCATCTGGAATGTGTGGCCCGAGGACCGCACCGCCTGGTCGGTGCACGGACAGCTCGGCGTGTGGCCGAACAAGGCCACCATCCTGCTCGGTTACCGTTCGGGCAAGACCGGCGCCGCCACCCGCAACGAGGACATTGCCACGACCATCGGCGGCGCCTACCAGCTCGCGCAAAACGTGCAGCTTCAGCTTAACTATGTGATGCGCAGCGGCGATCGGTACGACGATCCCAAGCCGGCAACCGGCGATACGCAGACCACGCTGATGCTGTTCAGCGCCTTCTGAACGGGGTGGCTATGCGGCCGTGTACCCGGGCCACAAGTGGTCCGGGTATGCGCCGCCAAGCATCCGGTTGGAGGTACTCACAGCAATACGCCGTACGGCCGCTACCGTTTTCCGTCCCGCCCCTTTGAGTCGTTCGCGGACTCGTCGTCATCCATAAGAATGCGGTGCGCCGGTCCTTCCAGGTCGTCGAACTGGCCGGATCGGACCGCCCAGAAGAAACCCCAGACCACCACGACCGCGAGCACGACCGCGAGCGACACCAGCAGGTAGACGACTTCCATGGGGGCGATTCTATCCGCTCACCGCCGCCGGGCGCTCGCTCGCCGGCGTGCTGGCCGCGGGCGTCGTCGCCGGCCGCGGTCCGACGAGCCGCAGGGCGTTGGCAACCACCGTGAGCGAGGACAGCGACATGCCGAGCGCCGCCAGCCACGGTGTGACCAGCCCGGCGGCCGCCGCCGGCAGCGCGATGAGGTTGTAGCCGATCGCCCAGGCGAGGTTCTGGCGAATGATCGAGAGCGTACGGCGCGCCGTTGCCACGGCGTCGATCAGCCGATTGAGGTCGGGGGAGAGCAGGATCATGTCGGCGGCGGCGGCCGAGACGTGCGCGGCGCTGCCCATGGCAATCGAGACCTGCGCGGCGGCCAGCACCGGCGCGTCGTTCACGCCGTCGCCGAGCATCGCCACCACCGCGCCGCCGGCCTGAAGCTCACGCAGGCGCGTGAGCTTGTCTTGCGGCTTGAGATCGAAGCCGACCGACTCGATGCCGACCGCGCGCGCGACGCGGCGCACCGCCTGTTCATGGTCGCCGCTCAAGACCAGCACCTGCTTGCCAGCCTGCTTGAGGGCCGCGACCAGCTCGGCGGCCCCGGCACGCAGCGGGTCGTCGAACACGAACACCGCGTGCAGCGTCTCGGCATCGGCCAGCACGACGAGCGTGCCGCGCGCCTGCAGCGCGGTCCTGAGCGGCGCGTCGAGCGTGCGGCCGGTGCGCTGCTGGATGAACGCCGTCGTGCCCAGATAGTAGGTATGGCCGGCCACCGTGCCCTCGAGACCGGCCCCGGGCGTGTTGCGCACGTTCTCGGCTGCTGTCGCGGCCAGCCCCGACGCCGCGGCGATGAGCGCCTTGCCGACCGGATGCTCGGAGTGCTGCTCGAGACCCGCGGCGATGCGCAAGCACTCGGTCTCGGACAAGCGCGCGAGCGCCTGCAAATGCACCAGGCGCAGATCGCCGCGCGTCAGCGTGCCGGTCTTGTCAAAGACGAAATGCGTGGCGCGCGCCAGCGTTTCGAGCGCGTGCCCGCGCGTGGCAAGCAACCCGCGCCGGGTAAGGGCGCCGGTCGCCGCCGTGAGCGCCGTCGGGGTGGCAAGCGACAGCGCGCACGGGCAGGTCACGACCAGCACCGCGATCGTGACGGGCAGCACGCGCGCCGGATCGATCTGCCACCAGAGGATCGCCACACCGGCCGCGATCAGCAGCAGGGCAGTCACGAACCAGCCCGCGACCCGGTCGGCGAGCTGTGCGAGTCGCGGCTTTTCCGCCGAGGCCCGGTCGAGCAGGCGCAGCACGGCGGACAGAACCGTGTCCTGCCCGGTTTTTTCCACGCGTACGGTGAGCGGGCTTTCGATGTTGATGCTGCCGCCGATGACATGCGTGCCCACGTCCTTCGCAAGCGGCAGGCTTTCGCCAGTGAGCAGCGCCTCATTGACGCTCGAGGCGCCGGCAACGACCACGCCGTCGGCGGGGATGCTCTCGCCGGGGCGCACCAGCACGAGATCGCCGGGCGCGAGCTGCGCAATCGCCACCGCTTCGGCATGACCCACGCCGTCGCGTGTGGTCAGACGTGTGGCCACCGCAGGTGTGGCCTTGACCAGCGTCTCGGCCGCCTCGGCGGAGCGGCTGCGCGCGCGCAGCTCGAAGTAACGGGCCGCGAGCAACAGGAACACGAACATCGTGACCGAATCGTAGTAGGCCACGCCTTCGCCGGTGAGCGTGGTCCACACGCTGCCCGCGAAAGCGGTGAGCAGACCGAGCACCACCGGCACGTCCATGCCGGCGCGGCGGTTGCGCAGGTCGCGCCAGGCGGCACGGAAGAACGGCGCCGCCGCGTACAGCAGCACCGGCACCGTCAGCAGCAGGCTCACCCAGTAGAAGAAGACCCGCATCGCCGGGTCCGAGCCGCCCCAGTCGCCGATGTACAGCGCCTCGGCGAGCGTCATGACCTGGGCGCCCAGCACGCCCGCCACCCCGAGGCGGCGCAGATGCGTGCGCCGCTCGCGCTCGAGCAGCTCCTGGCTGCGCCCCGGATCGTAGGGGTGCGCGAGATAGCCGATCTCACTCACGGCCAGCAGAATGTCGCTCAGCTTGGTCTTGCGCTCATCCCACTGCACGCGCGCCCGATGCGTGGCGTAGTTGATGTTGACCGCGAGCACGCCGTCCTGGCGGCGCAGATGCTGCTCGTTCAGCCACACGCAGGCCGCGCAGGTGATGCCCTCGAGGATGAGCGAGGCCTCGCGCACGTGCTCGGCCGGGACACGCACGAAGCTCTTCTGGATGTCCGGGTGGTCGTAGACGGCCGCCTCGCGCAGGAAATCCGGTACGATTTCGCGCCCGGTGGGCGCCGGCGCCGTGCGATGCCGGTAGTAATCGGCAAGGCCGGCCGCGATTATCGCGCGCGCCACCGCTGCGCAGCCCGCGCAGCACATGGCCAGGCGCGCGCCGTCATAGTCGACGGAGAAATCGCTGCCCGCCGGGACCGGCAGACCGCAGTGAAAGCAGGGCGGCTGGGGCGCGGTGCTGGGGGCGGGACTGGCCATGGGACCTTCTGGGTGCTTTCGTCGAAATGCGGCGCCGCCGCTACTGCATGGTGGCCCGCCGGGCAGGCCGCGCGATCGTTGCCCGCGCATTGTAGCGCTCCTGCGCCGCATTCGGCAGCGAAGCGTTAGCTTGTGCCGCACGGAATCGGGTGCTGGCAACTGATCAACGCGCTGGGTCTTCGGGCGGGAAAGGCCGCAGTTCTGTTACGATAGTTGCGGGCGGCTCGCCAGGCCCGTTCCGCCGCAAGACATGACCCAGAAGGAAACCGCCAGCGTCATCAGCCTTTCGACCCTCAAGGTCGCCTGCAAGGACTGTACGCTGTTCCAGCTGTGCCTGCCGGTCGGCGTGAGCGAGCCCGACCTGCAACTTCTCGACCGGATCATCAAGAAGCGCCGCACCGTCACGCCGGGCGAGCAGCTGTTCCGCTGCGGCGAGCAGTTCGGCTCGATCTACGCCGTGAAGTCAGGCTCTTTCAAGACGTTTGTCTTCGCCGCCGACGGCTCGGAACAGGTCATCGGGCTGCACCTGCCCGGCGAGCTGTTCGGGATGGACGCCATCAACTCCGGCGCCCACTGCTGCAACGCGGTGGCGCTGGAGCGCAGCGCCGTCTGCGAAATCCCCTTCGAGCGGCTCGAGGAGCTCGCCGCCCGGGTGCCGAGCCTGATGCGCCAGATGGTGCGCATCATGAGCAAGGAGATCATGCGCGACAAGCGCATCATGCAGATCACCAAGGCCGGCGCCGAAGGGCGGCTGGCGGCGTTCCTGTTGAGCGTGGCCGAACGCTACCACGAGCGCGGCTTTGCGCGCGACGAGTATCACCTGAGCATGTCCCGGGTCGACATCGGTAACTATCTAGGGCTTGCTGATGAGACGGTCAGCCGGCTGTTCACGCGCTTCAAGGAAGAAGGTTTGCTGCAGGTCGAGCGCCGGCACATAAGACTCCTTAACATTGCGCGTTTGCACGCTATTGCACGCGGAGCAACCGAGCGCGGCGCGCGCGAGGAAGGTGTTGGCGGCAAGCTGCTGGCCTGGGATACGGGGTATAGTATTGGCGTTCACTCCATCGACGAGCAGCATCGGCGCCTGTTCGACATCAGTAACCGCTTCTACGAGGCGTGGCGCGCTCGTGCCGGCCGCGAGGCGCTGAGCCGCAGCTTCGACGAGCTGCTGCACTACACGCGTTACCATTTCGCGGACGAGGAGAGTGTGATGCAGCGCATCGGCTACCCCGGCCTGCAGCAGCATCGCCGCGCCCACCAAGAGCTGGTCGACCGGGTGAGCCGTTTGCGCCATGAGCTTGCAGCGGGCACCGCGGGTGTCGAAACCGAGGCGCTCGAGCTCGTAAAGGCCTGGCTCAACATACACGTGCTGGAGGATGACCGGGACATCGGCGACTTCCTCCTGCGCAGCCGCAAGAAAGCGCCGGCTCGCTGAATAGCGCACGATCCGCAACCGTGCGGGTCGCGATGCCCTCGGTTTGCCGCGGGGCCTGATGTCAATCCACACTGTCATCCGCGTGTCTTCCGGCGCGACTCATTGGTGCCGGCGCGTTTGGGCGCTGATCCTGGCATTTGGCTGATCTGGATCAGCCCCGGGTATCGGCGGTCCAGCTAAATTTTTAGAGTGCGTAACGCACGGGTGGCTGGTTTCGGCATGGCCCGCAGGCGCACACGCCGGGAGAATGCGCACGAGGGGGCATGCATGGCGTTGTTCGTGTGGGACGAGATCTACCGCGTCGGAATTCCGACCATCGACGAACAGCACCAGCGGCTGTTCGACATCGCCAACCGGTTCCATGATGCTGTGGTGCGTCGCGAAGGGCGGCCGGCACTGCTGGCGGTGTTCGACGAGCTTGCCGAATACACGGTCTATCATTTCCGCGAAGAGGAGCAGCGGATGGCGGAAGTCGGTTATCCCTATCTTCTCAAGCACCGCGGCTATCACGAGAAGCTCGTCGGTCTGGTGGTGACCTACCGCAGGCAGCTTTCCGAGGGCGTCGACGGCATCGAGGCGCGTGCGACGGACTTCATCAAGATGTGGCTGAACGCCCACGTTTTGGGCACCGACAAGGAAATCGGCAGGTACGCCCTCGAGCGGCGCGCCTGAAGCTGACGGCAAGACCTGCCGCGCCAGCGCCGTCCTCTCCAGGCACCCGCACTACCCCATCGGCCAGCGTCCGGTTGTCCATGCCGGTGCCTTGCCGCGCGCGGTCCGGCGCGCCGGCGCTTACTTCGGGTCCAGCCGATCGTTGCGGCCGTGAGCAGCCAGCTGTGGCACCGCGGTTGCCGCCAAAGGGGGGTACGCCGAACCTCGGAAATTCGATCGCGCAGCTGACCGAGATCAGTCCGTTGCACCCGTGCCGGTGCAAACGCTGACCTGGATCAGCTTAGTTTGCTAGGCCTTCGTTACCATGCCGTGACTTAATTGCATTTGCGCCGGCTGCGGATGTTGCGATGGCCGGTCGGAGCGGAAAGATTTCCCAATTACCTGCAAATTCGTGAAGGGGGTTTGGCATGGCTAGCATTGGATCTTTGGGGCGTGTTGTGGGCGCCGTCTGTGCGTTGTCATCGGTCTTCGGCGCGTATTCTGCGCACGCGGTGGAGAAGGGCGACTGGCTGGTGCGCGCCGGTGTCGGGCACGTCGCTCCGAACGACAGCAGCACCGGCTTCAGCGGGGCGCCGACGATCGAGGCGGCCGTCGACAGCAGCACGAATCTCGCCCTGACCATTGTCTACATGGTGACCGATAACGTGGGTGTGGAGCTGGTCGGCGCCCTGCCGTTCAAGCACGACATCAACGGCGCGGGCAGCGGCGGCTCCTCGCTCGGCAAGGTCGCCGAAACGAAGCAACTGCCGCCAACCGTGCTGGCGCAGTACTACTTCAATCCCAGGGGCAGTGTGCGGCCCTACATCGGCGCCGGTCTGAACTACACCTTCTTTTTCGACGAGAAAACGACCGGGGCGCTGGCAGGCACGGACTTAAGCCTCGACAGTTCCGTCGGGCTCGCGGTCGAGGCGGGTGTGGACGTCGATATCAGCAAGAACATGTTCGTGAACCTTGCGGCCTGGTACATGAACATCGAGACCACCGCGACTTCATCGGCGATTGGCACAGCCGACGTCAAGGTCGATCCGTGGGTGGCATTCGTCGGCCTGGGCTGGCGGTTTTAGGCGACCCATCGCGGCGGTGTTGTCGGGAAGATCGGGGCAAAGGTAGCGCGCATGAACCTGATTCAGCAGTTACTGGGCGATTGGGTAGGCATCCTCTCGCTGGCGACGATCGTGGTGACGATCGTAATTATCGTCTCCCTCGTGACGTTTGTTCTGCGCTCCAGTCGAAAATGATGCTTGCCGGCGCCAACGGCGAAGCACGGACGGATTATCACACGGTGCTGTCGGCGATGAGAACGATGGCGAAACGAATCCCGTGCGATCGGGTGGCCGCCGCGTTCCAACCACACCCCGCCGCCTGGTTCGAGGAAACAATTGGGCAGACCGTGGCGCGCATGCCTGATTCGACATGATTGCGGCCGGACGCGGGGGCCATGGATCTTTCCGTGAAAGTGCAGGCCGGCCTTCGCACCGCGGCACGGCGATCGGCCATAATGAAGTTGTTGCAGAGGGCCCGCATGCGATGCACTGTACGGCCGATGACACCAGATTCCGCATGGTTTCTTGGGGCGCTTCCCCAGCTGCCGAACGCCGGCCTATAATTTAAAAAATTCTAATGTACTTATGTGCTCAGGATTTCTGCAGAAAATTGGCACCGATGATGTGCCTGAAGTTTGACGCTATCCCAAACTTTGCTGGAAACTGCTCGCGCCTGTTGCACATAACCACCAAAGAGGAGAGTCGCATGTTCTTGAGTCACGTTTGGGGACTGATGACCGCGCCGGAGCGGGAGTGGAAGTCGATCAAGCAGGAGCGCTGCACCATCGGCAAGTGCTACTGCTCGCACGTCCTGTTGCTCGCCCTGATCCCTGCGGCGGCCGGCTATATCGGCACCACCATGGTCGGTTGGCAGGTGACCTCGCGCGAGGTGCACCGCCTCACCCCCGACAGCGCCCTGCAGATCGCCATCCTCTTTTACATCACGATCCTGATCGCCGTGTTCACGATCGGCAAGCTCATCCACTGGATGGGTCAGACCTACGGATCCAAGCAGCCGCTGTCGCAGTGCATTGCGCTGGCCGCCTACACGGCCACGCCGCTGTTTCTGATCGGCGTGATGCTGCTCTACCCGCTGCTGTGGCTGAACCTGCTGCTCGGCCTGCCGGCCCTGGCCTATAGCGTGTACCTGCTGTATTCGGGCGTGCCGATCATGATGGGCATCACCAAGGAGCGCGGCTTCCTGTTTGCCAGCGCCGTGCTCGCCGTGGGCCTGGTCATCCTGGTCGGCGTGCTGGCGGCCTCGGTGATCCTGTGGGGCGTGGGTATCGGCCCGGTTTTCGCGAGCTGAATTGATGCAGATCAACAGACCGTCCTGATGGAGCGATTATCATGCCGCGCTGCTCGTGATGGCAGAGCGGGCGCGGCACCGAGTGACGCAGCACGAGTCGCCATCGATCACGGCAATCACTAACAAGGGAGTAGCCATGGCCGCACAAGACACCTACAACTACCGAGTCGTCCGGCAATTTGCCGTCATGACCGTGATCTGGGGCATCGTCGGCATGCTCGTCGGTGTCGTGATCGCCGCGCAGATGGCCTGGCCGGCGCTCAACTTCGACATCCCCTGGCTCACCTTCTCGCGCCTGCGCCCGCTGCACACCAACGCCGTGATCTTCGCGTTCGGCGGCTCGGCGCTGTTCGCCACGTCGTATTACGTCGTGCAGCGCACCTGTCACACGCGCCTGTTCAGTGACGGGCTGGCGGCGTTCACGTTCTGGGGCTGGCAGGCAGTCATCGTACTGGCGGCGATCTCCTACCCACTCGGCATCACCCAGAGCAAGGAGTACGCCGAACCGGAGTGGCCCATCGACCTGCTGATCGCAGTGGTATGGGTGGCCTACGCGATCGTGTTCTTCGGCACCCTCATCAAGCGCAAGGTGAGCCACATCTACGTGGCCAACTGGTTCTACGCGGCCTTCATCCTAACCATTGCGCTGCTACACATCTTCAACAACCTCGCGCTGCCGGTGTCCTTAACGAAGTCGTACTCGGTGTACGCTGGCGTGCAGGACGCCATGGTCCAGTGGTGGTACGGGCATAACGCGGTCGGATTTTTCCTGACTGCCGGCTTCCTCGGGATCATGTACTACTTCATCCCGAAACAGGCCGAGCGCCCGGTGTACTCCTATCGCCTCTCGGTCGTGCATTTCTGGGCGCTGGCCTTCACCTACATCTGGGCGGGTCCCCACCACCTGCATTACACGGCGCTGCCGGACTGGACGCAGTCGCTCGGCATGATCTTCTCGTTGATCCTGCTGGCACCCTCCTGGGGCGGTATGATCAACGGCATCATGACGCTGTCGGGCGCCTGGCAGAAGCTGCGCACCGACCCGATTCTGAAGTTTCTGATCGTCTCGGTGTCGTTTTACGGCATGTCGACCTTCGAAGGCCCGATGATGTCGATCAAGACGGTCAACGCCCTGTCGCACTACACCGATTGGACCATCGGCCACGTGCACTCCGGGGCCCTGGGTTGGGTGGCGATGGTGTCGATCGGCGCCATGTACTTCCTGATCCCGCGCCTGTTCGGCACCAAGATCTACAGCGTGGCGTTGATCGAGACGCACTTCTGGGTGGCGACCATCGGTATCGTGCTGTACATCGCCTCAATGTGGATATCGGGCGTGATGCAGGGCCTGATGTGGCGTGCGGTCAACGCCGACGGCACGCTCACCTACTCGTTCGTCGAGAGCGTGCAGGCCATGCATCCGTTCTACATCGTTCGCTTCCTGGGTGGAGCGGTATTCCTCGCCGGCATGCTGATCATGGCCTACAACATCTGGCGCACCATCGTCGGAGCCAAGCCCGCCGAGGCCGTCATCCCGGCCCCGGCGCACTGACAGGAGACCGACCATGGCAACCGATACCGGACACGAAAAAGTCGAGAAGAATGTCGGCCTGCTGATCGTTTTGATCGTGCTCGCGGTGAGCGTCGGCGGGCTGGTGCAGATCGTGCCGTTGTTCTTCCAGAAATCGACCACCGAGGCAGTGGCCGGCCTCAAGCCGTACTCGGCGCTCGCCCTCGAGGGGCGCGACATCTACGTGCGTGAGGGCTGCTATGTGTGCCACTCGCAGATGATCCGCCCGTTTCGCGCCGAGACCGAGCGCTACGGGCACTATTCGGTGGCCGGCGAGTTCGTCTATGACCGCCCGTTCCAGTGGGGCAGCAAGCGCACCGGGCCGGACCTGCACCGTGTGGGCGGGCGCTACTCGGACGAATGGCACCGAGTGCACCTGATCGCCCCGCGCGACGTGGTGCCGGAGTCGGTCATGCCCGGCTACCCGTGGCTCGAGACGACCAAGCTCAAGGGCGATCTCATCCAGAAGAAGATGCAGGTGCTGCGCACGCTCGGTCACCCGTATACGGATGAGGAGATCGCCAACGCGCCGAAGGAGCTGGAGGGCAAGACCGAGATGGACGCGATCATCGCCTACCTGCAAGGTCTCGGCACGGCGATCAAGACCCGGAGATAGACGTGGATTTCGGGTTGATCCATTCGGTGTGGACGGTGCTGCTGGTGATCGTCTTCCTCGGCATCGTGGCCTGGGCCTGGAGCAGCAAGCGCAAGGCACGGTTCGACGCCGCCGCGCGCATGCCCCTGGAAGAAGATAACGGAGAAGGCAAACATGGCTGACTTCACGAGCGGTTTCTGGAGCTGGTTCATCATCGTTGGCACGCTCGGCGGCATCGCGGCGATGTTCATCCTCAACCGCTGGATGACGGAGCCCAAGCGGCGCGCCGAGGAGAAGGCCAAGCCCACCGGGCACGTGTGGGACGAGGATTTGCAGGAGCTTAACAACCCGCTGCCGCGCTGGTGGCTCAACATGTTCTACATCACGCTCGTGTTCGGCGTGGTGTACCTGGCGCTGTACCCGGGCCTCGGCACGTTCGCCGGCGCCTTTGGCTGGACGCAGATCGGCCAGTACCAGAAGGAAGTCGAGGCCGTCGAGAAGCGCATCGCGCCCCTTTACGAGCAATACCTGCGCGAGGATCTCAAGGCGCTCGCCGCCAACCCCGAGGCGCTCAAGACCGGCGAGCGGCTGTACATCAACTACTGCACCGGCTGTCACGGCTCGGATGCGCGCGGCGCGAGCGGATTTCCCAATCTGCGCGACAACGACTGGCTGTGGGGCGGCGAGCCCGAGCAGATCAAGACCTCGATCCTGCAGGGCCGCAGCGGCGTGATGCCCGCCTGGGGGGCGGCGCTCGGGCCGGAGGGCGTGTTCCAGGTCGCCGAGTACGTGATCTCGCTGTCCGGCAAGCGCACCGTCAACGAGGACGCCGCCGCCAAGGGTAAGGAGAAGTTCGCGCAGATGTGCGTCGCCTGCCACGGTCCGGAAGGCAAGGGCAACCAGGCGCTCGGGGCGCCCAATCTGACCGACGGCATCTGGCTGCATGGCAGCTCGCAGAAGACCATCATGGACGTGATCGAGAAGGGCCGCACCGGCCGCATGCCGGCGCACCAGGATTTCCTCGGCGAGTCCAAAGGGCATCTGCTCGCCGCCTACATCTACAGCCTGTCACAGCCAGCCGCCGGGGCGAAGTCAAGGTGAAATAAGTGACGTCACACCCGGAAGAAGCGGGGCCAGCCGGAGAGAACAACAAGGAAAAGAACTCAGCGGGGCGCATCCCCTCACTGGTCGAGGCGCAGGAGCAAGCCGCCCGTGAAGCCAAGGCGCTGGCGGCGACGCGCCGCCAGGCGAAGGCCGCATCCTCCGGCCTCGGCGGCAAGCGCGTCATCACGCTCGCCGAGGCCGACGCCACCCAGGAGGCGCTCTACGCCAAACGCGCGCGTGTCTTCCCGCGCGAGGTCCACGGGGTGCTCGCCAACTGGCGCGTGGCGATGGTGTTCGTCACGCTCGGCATCTATTACCTGCTGCCCTGGATCAACTGGGGCCCCGGCCGCCAGGCGTTCCTGATCGACCTGCCGGGGCGCAAGTTCCACCTGTTTGCCTGGACGTTCTGGCCGCAGGACCTGTTCTACCTGAGCGCGGTGCTGATCATCGCGGCGCTATCGCTGTTCCTGTTCACCGCGATCGCCGGGCGCCTGTGGTGCGGCTACGCCTGTCCGCAGACCGTCTGGACCGAGGTGTTCCTGTGGATCGAGCGCAAGATCGACGGCGACCGCAACAAGCAGATGAAGCTCGCCGCCAGCCCCTGGACGCGCGAGAAGATCGTGAAGCGCGCGGCCAAGCATGGGGCCTGGATCTTGTTCTCGGCCTGGACCGGATTCACCTTCGTCGGCTATGTCACGCCGATCCGCGAGCTGGCGCAGAGCTTTGCCACGCTCTCGCTCGGGCCATGGGAGACGTTCTGGATCGTGTTCTACAGCTTTGCCACCTACGGCAACGCGGGCTTCCTGCGCGAGCAGGTGTGCATCTATATGTGTCCGTACGCGCGCTTCCAGAGCGCCATGTTCGACCGCGACACGCTCATCATCTCCTACGACGCCAAGCGCGGCGAGCCGCGCGGGTCGCGCGGGCGCAAGGAAGACCCCAAGGCCAAGGGCCTGGGCGACTGCATCGACTGCACGCTGTGCGTGCAAGTCTGCCCGACCGGCATCGACATTCGTAACGGCCTGCAGTACCAGTGCATCGCCTGCGGGGCGTGCATCGACGTGTGCGACTCGGTGATGGACAAGATGGGCTATCCGCGCGGTCTCATTCGTTACACCACGCAGAACGAGCTCGAGCTCGGGCAGCCGCGCCAGCTGCTGCGTCCGCGCGTGCTCGTCTACTCGGGCCTGCTCGCCGCCATCGCGGCTGCGCTGGTGATCGCCGTGCTGCTACGCACCCCGCTCGGGCTCGACGTGTTGCGTGATCGGGCCGCGCTGTTCCGCGAGACACCCGAGGGCCTGATCGAGAACGTCTACGTGCTCAAGGTCATGAACATGGACAGCGTGCCGCACCACTACCGTGTCTCCGCCACGGGCATCGAGGGCGTGCGCGTGCAGCTCAACAACGCGGTCGTGCAGGCGGCGAGCGGCGAGGTCATCGAGGTGCCGGTGAGCCTGCTCGCCAGCCCCGACGTGCTCAAGAAAGGCAGCCAGCCGGTGACGTTCGTGCTGCAGGCCGAGGACAATCCGAAGCTGCGCGTCGAAGAAGAGACGCGCTTCCTGGGGCCGCGCTGATGCACGACCAGCCTTCCAGAACCCGGTGGTACCGCGAGCCGATGGTGTGGCTGCTCATCGCCGTGCCCCTCAGCGCTGTAATCGGCGGATTCGTGACGCTCGCCTTGGCCATCAAGTCCGACGACGGTCTGGTGGTCGACGACTATTACCGCCGCGGCAAGGAGATCAATCTCGTGCTGGAACGCGACCGCGCGGCGCTGGCACACGGTCTGCACGGGCGCGCGGTTTTCGACGCCGAGCGGCGCGTCGTGCGCATTACGCTCGCGGCGCGCGACCCACAGGTCCTGCCGGCGCAGATCGATCTCGATCTGTGGCACGCCACCCGCCGCGGTTTCGACCGCCAGCTGCGCCTCGCCCGCCAGATCGACGGGGTTTACGCCGCACCCTGGTCGCCCGACCTCGTGCAGGGGCACTGGCACGTGCAGCTTTCGGCTGGCGATTGGCGGCTGCTCGGATCGGTGTTCGTTCCGGGCGCCGCCGAAATCGACGTGCGCCCGGCCATTTCTTCCTCCTAAGCCCGAGCCGATCACCGCGCCGTGATGACTGACGGGCTCGCCCTGATCCCGGCTTTCCTGCTGGGGCTGTTCGGCTCCACGCATTGCATCGGGATGTGCGGCGGAATCGTCGGCGTGCTCTCGTTGAGCCTGCCCGAGCCGGTGCGGGGCTCGCCGGCGCGCCTGCTGCCCTACCTGCTTGGCTACAATTTTGGGCGCATCGCGAGTTACACCATCGCCGGTGTGCTAGCGGGGTTGATCGGCGCCGGTATCACCGATGTGCTCACGCGCGAGCTGGCCGCGAGCTTCGGGCGCGTGTTCGCTGCGCTGTTCATGATCGCGCTCGGACTGTATCTGGGGGCCTGGTGGATGCTGCTCGCAAGCCTCGAGCGCGCCGGGGCGCGCCTGTGGCGGCACATCGAGCCGATCGGTCGGCGCCTGCTGCCGCCGCGCACGCCGCTGCATGCCGTGGGGCTTGGGCTTGCCTGGGGCTGGTTGCCGTGCGGGATGGTTTATAGCGCTCTGGCCCTGGCGCTCGTCACCGGCGGCGCCGTGCACGGCGCGCTCACCATGGCGGCGTTTGGGTTCGGCACGCTGCCGATGCTGATTGCCATGGGCGCGGCGGCGCGCTCGCTCGCCCGGCTGGCCCGGCGCCTGTGGATTCGCCGTCTGGCGGGGCTGGTGGTGATCGGGTTTGGCGTGTACACCCTGCTCGTGCCGCACCTGCATGGCGGTGGCATGGACGGGCACGCGGCACACGGCGCCCCCGCGCGCGAGACCGCTCCGCCCTGACGTGGCGGCACGCGCCGCGACGTGGTGGCCTTGTCTCAGCGCGCGGCGCCTGGCGGCGCCTCGGTGAGCCGGATTGGTCGCGTCACGTTGAGGCGAAACCGGCCACGGCCGGTCTTTTCGATGCGCAGGAACGGGCAGCGCTCTGCGAGCCGGCGCTGCAGCAGGATGAGGCGCGCCTCGAGGTTGTCGGTGATGTCGGGCAGTCGCAGTGTCGGGTCGCTGCGTAGCTCGCGATTGCTGAACCCGGTGCGCTGTTGCGCGACGTAGTCATTGACGAGCCTCCAGAAGATCGCCCCGGCTACGCCCTTGATGAGGTAGTCGTTGTCGATGAATATGCTTTGATCGGCCGCGAAGCGGCGGACCACGGCAGGGGTTCCGCTCACGCGGACGGCGTCGGGCGCAGTCGTTGCCGGTGGCTCGTGGGTTTCGGCGCTCTGGCCGAGGATGTGCATGGCCATCGCGAGGTGATCGGCGAAGGTGAGCAGGGCATCCTCGTCCTCGTAGCTAAAACGCAGATCCTGGGGGCTTTCCCCGTACAGCACGCCGAGCAGGCACCGGCCGTGCACGACCGGCACCGCGAGCTGGCTGCGCGACTCGGGCAGGCCGGGCAGCGGAATCTCGGTCTCGAGATCACCGGCCGGGGCGCCGGCGGCGAAGCCCTCGCGCATCGCGCGGCTGTAGAGGTACTCGCGCGCCATGTGACCGATGCGAATCGCGGTACGTTCGCGCGCCGCCACGCCGATGATGCCCTCCCCGAGTCGCAGCTCCGAGCCGACGCCGGATTCGGCGTAGCCGCGGCTCGCGACGGTATACAGGCGTTCGGTCTTCTCGTCGAACATGAGCAGCATCGAGTGGTCAATGCCGAAGTGCGCGGCGAGGCAGGCAAGCGATTCGTCGAGCAAGGCGGCGAGGTCGGTGCAATTGCCGAGCGCGTGCGTGCAGGCGCGCAATGCCGCGAGCCGTCCCGCCGTCGGGCCGGGGCGCGGCGCGCTTTCCCCGTCCACACACTCGATGCCGCGCACACGGTAAACGTCGGAACCCTGAAGCCGGAAGATCTTGCTCATGCCGGTGTGCGAGGCGATGCCGGCGAGCTTGGCCTTCATGTGCTCGAACAACGGGCCCTCGGTCTCGGTGCGCAGGTACTGAAGGGCCAGGCGGTAGTGCGCGGCGCTGTCGGGGTCGATGACCTGCACGGTCGCATACGGGGTTGGCCAGCACGTTCGCGCGCGTCTTGCTGAAGAACTGGAACGACAGCGCCACGTGCTCGGGATCGACGTAGTGCACCTGCGAGAGGTAGGCGACGTTGGGCGTCCCATCCGGCGCGCAGGTGGCGATGGTGGAGGGCACCGCGCCCTCGAAGCAGCTTCGAATGGCCTCGAGCGTCACGTTCACTTGCGGACGTCGAGCCGCTGGCCCGCCTTCGGGCCCGGTGTCTGGTCGAAGGCGGCGGTCGGCGTGAAGCGTACCCCGACGGCCTCCTCGGCGACGGCCATCATCATGGCGCTCGCGAACGGATCGCGGTAGCCGAGCGCGCGAATCTCCTCGACAAAGCCGGCGCCGTAGGCGCGCATGAGCGCGCGATCGCCGTCGGCGAGCGGCACGATCGCGGCGTCGCTGCCCTTGAGCTGGATGGTCTGGTGCGTGGTCGGCCGGGTGAATACCACGGCCACGGCGCCGCCGGCGCGCAGATCCTTGAGCAGCGGCTCGGCGCGCTGTACCGAAAGGAACACGGTCACCTGGCGCCGGTCCGGCGACACACGGCAGCCGAAGGCGCGCGCCAGCGACGGCACACGCGCGGCGCTGCACGAGGCCACGTTGATCGAAACCCGCTGCGGGATGAATTCGGCGAAGGCCGCATCGAGCAGGGGCGGGCGGACCTCGGTGCTCATGGCGTCGGGATCATAGCAGATGCCGTTTGCCCCCGTACGGCGGGGCCGCGCGGCGCAGTTGCCGCGGGCCCCCGCGGGCCGTAACCTTTCCAGCACACCGGGACATCGAGTGCCTTGGGCCGGCGCAAGGCGCTCAACAGAAAAGACAGGAGAAGATCATGGCACGTCGCATCCGCATGACGATTGGCAGTGTGACGCTGGAGGCAGAACTGCTCGAAACCCCCACCGCCAATGCGATCTGGCAGGCATTGCCGTTCAGCGCGCGCGCCCAGACCTGGGGTGAAGAGGTGTACTTCGCCACGCCGGTGCGGGTGGCGCGCGAAGCCGACGCGCGAGACGTAGTGCAGCCGGGCGAGCTCGCCTTCTGGGTCGAAGGCGACTCGATTGCCATCGGGTTCGGCCGCACGCCGGTGTCGCGCGGCGCGGAGATCCGCCTCGCCGCCAGGACCAACATCTGGGCGCGCGCGCTCGGCGATGTGCGCCAGCTCAAGGTAGTCCGGGCGGGCGATGCGATTCGGGTCGAACCGGCTTAGCGCAGCGTCACGCGCGAAGTGATTATTGCGGCCACGCTGTTCGCCACGACGGCGTGCCGCTATGATGGCCGGGTGTCGCCGTCAGGTCGTCAAACGCGAATCGAGGAGAAACCATGGACGCCAAGAAAAAAACTTCTGAGCTGTTCAACGAGTTCAAGAACTTCGCCTTCAAGGGCAACGTCATCGATCTGGCGGTCGGCGTCATCATCGGCGCCGCCTTCGGTAAGATCGTCGACTCGGTGGTCAAGCACATCATCATGCCGGTGGTGTCGCTGCTGCTGCCGGGCGAACAGGGCTACCTCGGCTGGAAGCTGGCAGTTGGCGCCAAGGAGGTGCCTTACGGTCTGTTCATCGGTGAGGTCGTCAACTTCCTGATCGTCGCCTTCGCGCTTTACCTGTTCATCGTGAAGTTTCTTGGCGCCGTCATGAAGGCCAAGAAGGAACAGGCCGCCGCACCGGCTCCGCCGCCCAGGCAGGAGCAGTTGCTCACCGAGATTCGCGATCTGCTCAAGGCGCAGCAGGCCTGAAGGTGCCCGGCCGATCGGCCCGGAACAGCGGCGCCGGCCATACACGAGTGGGGCGCGCGGCCCGCATGGCGTCGCGCCGCTCCCGGTTTCGGCTTGCTCCGATCTTGACCGCAACGGCCTTTTCAACGACTCTCAGCGCTAGTCGTTCCGCCATGCTGGCGTGAACGGCGTCGCGCCCGCGCCTGATCGCGCCGGGCGCAGTCGCGAATCGCTCGGGAGCCACATGGAAACGTTCTCGGCTTGGCGTGAATCGCTCGGCGTGCTCACCGCGCAGACCGGCGAGCACTTGGCCCGGCTGGTGCCGCACCTGCTCGGCGCCATCGGGCTGCTCGTCGCGGGCTGGCTCGCGGCGCGGTTGGCTCGGGCATTGACCGTGCGGCTGGCGCACATGCTCGAGGCAACCATCCAGCGCCTTTATCAGCACCGCGGTGACGTGCCGGCGCCGAGCGCGCTCGCCTCCGGCCGCGTGCTCGGCGAGCTCGTGTTCTGGGTCGTCATCCTGTTCTTCCTGACTGCGGCGATGCACGTGCTCGGCGTGGAGACCTTCACGGCCTGGATCAACCGCGTGCTCGCTTACCTGCCGACCCTGGTGGTCGGCGCGCTCATCATCATCGCCGGGTTTCTGCTCAGCAGCCTGGCGCGCGATCTGGTGGTGGCCGCCGCGCCGCTTGAGACCGCCTCGCGCCGTCTGCTCGGACGCGCGACCCAGGCCATCATCCTCGTCACGGCCATCGCGATCGGCGCCGACCAGATCGGCATCAACATCACGTTCCTCGTGATCCTGACGGCGGTTGCGCTGGGCGCG
This sequence comes from uncultured Acidiferrobacteraceae bacterium, assembly GCA_964482055.1. Classification (GTDB taxonomy): domain Bacteria; phylum Pseudomonadota; class Gammaproteobacteria; order Acidiferrobacterales; family Sulfurifustaceae. The sequence continues at coordinate 419 of CAYZVX010000032.1, read as the reverse complement.
CTGCTCGGCGGCGTGGCGCTCGCGCTGAGCCTCGGCGCGCGTGTCTACGTGGCGAACCTGATCGGGGCGCGCTACCTGCGCGAGACCTACCGGATCGGCCAGCGCGTGCGCATCGGCGAGCACGAAGGGCGCGTGCTCGAGTTCACACCGACCGCCGTGGTGCTCGAAACCGCTATGGGGCGCGCCACGTTGCCGGGCAAGATCTTCCACGAGGCGCCGAGCGTGCTCATGGTCGAGGCGGGAGAGCCCCATGCGTAGCAGCCATAGGGAGCTCACCATTGCCTTCCTGCGCGCGCACCCGACCGAGGCGGCGCGCGCCCTCGAAAGCCTGGATCCGCGCGAGACCGCCGCGCTCATCGCTGCGGTGCCCGGCCGGGTCGCCGCACCGGTGGTGGCGCGCCTGCTGCCCGGCTTTGCCG
>CAYZVX010000031.1:0-28558 GCA_964482055.1 uncultured Acidiferrobacteraceae bacterium | reverse complement strand
CCGGCCGCCGCCCCCGCCGGCTTCACCGCCTCCTCCAATCAACGCGACTGAGCCCGCGCGCCGGCCGCCTCGGCCGCGCCGCCTGCTCTTGGCGCGCAAATTCCTCTGTAGTCGTCACGGCCTGCCGGGGTTGGCGCGGGAATCTGCCACCCGCGAGCACCGCCATCGCCGCACCGGACGTGTCATGATCGTCTACCACCTGTGTCCGGCCGCCGACGTGCCCAGGTTTCTCACCGAAGGGCTTTCGCGCGCCGAGGGACGTCATTACGTCTTCGACCGCTGGGAGGACGTCCAGTCGATCTTCGCCGCGCTCGACGCCGCCGCTCCCGACGGTGCGCTCGAGCATGTCGCGCTGGTGCTCGACCTCGACCGGGACATGCTCGTGAGCGCGCCGATCGCGCAGCGCCGCCTGCCGCCGACCCTGCCCGCACAAGATCTCGCGCGCCTGCAGGCGCGCTCGCGCTTCCCGGAGGTGGACGTGAGCGCGCGGCGCATCCGCGACGTGAAAAACGCGCACGGCGACTCGGTGCGCGCGCTTCGAACCGCGCGAACGCGGGCGCGCCGCGGTGTGGCGCTTCCTGGCCTACGTGCGCCCGTACTGGAAGTACGTCGGCGCCGCGACCGCCGCCGGCCTCATCAAGTTCCTCGTACCGCTCGCTTTCCCGTGGATGCTCAAGGTCCTGCTCGATCACGTGGTGCTCAAGGCGGGGCTCGCCGCCGACGCGCGCGAGCGCACGGCGCTGTACCTGGTGCTCGGGGTGCTTGCGCTCAACGTGCTATGGATGGTCGCGACCTACTCCCGCAGCGTGTTCGCCGCCATCGCCGGGCACCGCATGATCCGCGACCTGCGCGTCGCGCTGTTCGACCACGTGCAGCGCCTGTCGCACGCCTTCTTCCTGCGCCACCAGACCGGCGCCATCGTCTCGCGCGTCGTGCACGACATCAGCCTGGCGCAGGATTTCGTGGGATCGGCGCTCACCAACGTGTGGATGGACTCGGCGCTGCTGATCGCCCTGCTCGTGATCCTGTTCTCCATCCACCCCATGCTGACGCTGGTGTCGCTCCTGCTCATGCCGATCTACGTCGTGTCGCTGCGCCTGATGGGGCCGCAGATCCGCCTGAGCACCAAGGAGGTACAGCAGCGCCTCGAGATCCTGTCGGGCGGGCTGCACGAGAAGGTGGCGGGCGTGTCCGTGGTCAAGGGCTTCGCACGCGAGGCGCAGGAGGCGCAGCTGTTCGCCACGCACGCCAACAAGCTGCTCAAGAAGGTCATGTACTCGGTGCGCTACACCGCCGCCAACGAGATGCTGGTCGGGTTCGTGGTGCATTCGGCGCCGGTGCTGGTCGTGTGGTACGGCGTGCACCAGATCCTCGACGCGCGCCTCACGGTCGGCGAGCTCACGCAGTTCCTCCTCTATCTCGGCATGTTCTATTTTCCGCTGCAGCGTCTCTCCGACCTGAGCGTGGTGCTGTCCAACTCGCTCGCCGCGATCGACCGGGTGTTCGAGTATTTCGACACCCAGCCGCACGCTCATCGAGCGTGCCGATGCCGAGCCCCTGCTGCAGTGCCGCGGGGCGATCGTCTTCGAGCGCGTCTCCTTCGGCTACGAGTCGGACAACCCGGTGCTGCGTGATATGAACCTCGCGATCGCGCCGGGCGAGACCATCGCGCTCGTGGGACCGAGCGGCGCCGGCAAGACGACCCTCGCCAACCTGATTCCGCGCTTCTACGACCCGACGGCGGGGCGCCTGCTGCTCGACGGGCATGATCCACGCGACCTCGCGCTCGCGGCGCTGCGCCGCCATATCGGCATCGTCAGCCAGGAGACGATCCTGTTCTCCGGCACCGTGCAGGAGAACCTGCTGCTGGCGCGCCCCGACGCCACGACCGAGGAGATGCTGGCGGCGCTCGAGGCCGCCAACGCACGCGAATTCGTCGAGCGCCTGCCCGAGGGGCTGTGGACCGAGATCGGCGAGCGCGGCGCGGTGCTCTCCGGCGGCCAGAAACAGCGCCTCGCCCTGGCCCGCGCGTTTCTCAAGGACCCCAGGATACTGCTGCTCGATGAAGCGACCTCGGCACTCGACTCGCGCGCCGAGCGGCGCATCCAGCAGGCGCTCGCCCGCCTGCTCAAGGGCCGGACCTCAATCGTGAACGCGCATCGCCTGCCGACCATCCTCAATGCCGACCGCATCGTGGTGCTGGACGCCGGGCGCATCGTCGATGTCGGGCGCCACGCCGAGCTGCTGGAACGCGGCGGTCTGTACGCGCAGCTCTATCACGAGCAGTTCCATCACGCGCGCGAGGCCTTCGGCTGAGGCGCCGCGTCTACGCCGCCTCGCCGCCTGCCGCGCGCCAGTAACGATGCACGGCCTCGGCCGCGAGCGGCAGCGCGTCGCATTGCCGCGCGTATTCGGCGCTCGCGCGGGCGTGCATCTGCGCGAGCCGGAAAATGAGGCCGAGGGGCTCCTCCAGCACCAAGCGCGACTGCCGCGTCCAGCGTTCGCTGAACAAGGCGAAGGCGGCGACGAATCCGCGGCACCAGACATTGGCATCGACGTGCGTGCCAGCCGCATCGCGCACGTATTCCAGCACCGGCCGGTAGCGCCCGTGCTCGTTCAGGCTGGTCTCGATCTCGCGGTACAGGCGCAGCGCCAGCCCCAGCATCTCGGCGGCCTCCTCCCCGCTGTCAAACACCGGCTCGTCGAACATCAGGCGCAACCACTCCGAGGGCTCGAGCGCCTCCGGGCCGCTGGCGATGGCCGTAAGAAAGCCGTGCGCATGGGAAAGGCCCATGGCCTCCAGGCCGCAGGCCTTGGAGTGCAGGAACTGATCGAGCCGAAGGAGATCGGCCGGTGTGAGCGCGGGCGTGGCGGATGGAAGCATCCGCGCAGACTGCGACGTGATGGGGGTGGGCGTCAAGCCGAAGCGGTTGCGCGCGGTCTGCCCGCGCGTCGGCCTGGCGAGCCGGGCGGCTTGAAAACGGTGCGGGCGGCTACCAGTTCTTGACGCGATTAGGCGTCCCGGCGGAACCGGGCGTTGTCCAAACCCTGACCAAGCACGAGGGCATAGCCATGTCGGAAGACAAGACCCTGACCCTGTCGCCCGGAAAGTATGACAAGCTCGGGCTCGTCCATTGCGGCGTCACACGCGAGGGATTCATCGCCGTGGGCGGCGATGTACGTACAATCGCCGATGGTGAGGAGGTCAGCTTCGATCGCGTCCACGTCAAGGCCAAGCGCGCGGGCAGCACCTACACTTTCACCCGGACGAGCTGAGGCGTGACATTTTGAAACTGCGCGACCTGGTCGCGGAGCCACGGCTGCACACCGTAACGGATACCGCGTGACCGACACGCCAGCGAAAAACGTTCTTGGCGAGCCGCTCGACGTCTGCTCGCTTTCCCCGCGCACCGGTTTCACCCGCACCGGCGCCTGTGAAACCGGCGTTGAGGATCTCGGCTCGCACACGGTGTGCGCGCAGGTCACGCGCGAGTTCCTTGAATTCAGCCGCAGCCGCGGCAATGACCTCACCACGCCGGCCCCGCAGCTCGGCTTCCCGGGCCTGAGGCCGGGTGACCGCTGGTGTTTGTGCGCGGCGCGCTGGAAGGAGGCGCTCGACGCGGGCTGCGCCCCGCGCGTGGTATTGCGCGCCACGCATGAACGCGCCTTGGAGGTCATTCCGCTCGACGCCCTCAAGGCTCGCGCGCTAGATCTTTCCTGATCGCCCGAATCGCGCCACGAGGTGCGCCGGCGACGGTTCTGCGGCCCGAGACACGCGGCCACGCACGGGAATCGGCTGCCATCGCGCTGCTGCGATGCCCGCGCAATTTGCACTGGCCTCTGAAGACAGGGCTGCGGACGCAGGTTCGGCTGTCCAGGCCGCCCCTGGGCAAAAAAATAGCTCCCGACCGTTCTCCGGTGGGAGCCAGGGTATTTCTGCTCCAACGCCGACGAAGGTGCCTGCCGTCGCCGGTTCGCCGGACCGATTACTGCTCGTCAGCGAGGCTGACCGCCACCGCCGACGCGGGGCGGCTGTCCGCCGCCACCAATGACGGGTGGTTGACCGCCACCGCCGATTACGGGTGGTTGACCGCCACCGCCACGGATTGATCTACGCATGCGCATCACCTCCGGTCTGCATTGGTTGATTCGTCCTTCCCTGAATGTTCCGGCAGCCCGTGCGGCGACCGGATTGTCCTACGGCGTGTACCCTACGCCCCGGCACAGCGCCTGGCAACTGACGAAAAACGGCAACCGACATGTTCCTGGCTGCGCAGCGGGCGCGCTCATGCATCTCGTTAACTGCACGAAACAGTTGCGCCCGCTTTGAATTACCGCTCGGCACCGCCTCGTGAGAAGATGCGCCGAGCGCCACGGCACGCACGGCGTCCTAAGAAGATAAACATCGGCAACCCGCCGGGCACATAGCTCCGTCACCACCATGCCGTCTCGCCACCTGCTCGCCCACGCGATACGACCGCGCGACGCCGCTGCACTGCCGGCCGGGGCAGGTCCCTATGTGAATCAGTTCCTGCTCGGTCCGGCGTTCGTCGAGCGACTTGCGCACTGGCAGCGATTCAACGTCGCGGGACAGCTGAAGCTCACCGCGCATCCCGATCTCGCCTGCACGCAACTCGCCGAGGCGGGTCGTGAGCTCACGCTGATCGGGCACATGCTGGACCCGGATGCGCCCGACGCCGCGAATGCCGCCATCCTTCGGGCATTGCTCCGCGAATTCACGGACCGGGACGCTCTGATCCGTGCGACCTCTCGGTTCGGCGGGCGCTGGCTGCTGATTGCCGCGCATGGCGGCGAGGCCTTCCTGTTTCACGATCCGATGGGGCTGCGTCAGGCGTTCTACACCGATCCTGCCGAGACCGGCAGCCTGTGGGTCGCGTCGCAGGCCGGAATCGCAGGCGAGGTCTTGGCCCTCGCGCCGGACCCGCTCGCGCTCGACTACATGGATACGCAGACCTTTCGCCGTACCTCCGAGTCGCGTTTTCCCGCCGCCGCCTCGACGTTCCGTGGCCTGCGGCGTCTGCTGCCCAATCACTGGCTGGACCTGCGAACTGGAGCGAGCCGGCGCTACTGGCCGTCGCAGCCGCTGCCGGCCCTGGGCGGCGATGAAGCGGCGGACCGGCTCTTGGCATTGCTGGCCGGGCAGATTCGCGCCGCCGCCGCGCGCTTCGACATGGCGCTGTCGCTCACCGCCGGCATCGACAGCCGCCTGGTGCTCGCCGCCGCGCGCGACATGGCGACGCGCGTGTCGATCGTGACGCTGCGCCAGGGCAAGATGCCCGACCACCATGCCGACATCGAGGTCCCGAGCCGGCTGCTCGCGCGCCTCGGTCTGCCGCACGAGGTCATCCGTGCCGCGCCGACGATGACTCCCGAGTTCAGCGCCGAGTTCAAACGCAACGTCTACCTGGCGCACGACCTCTACGGACACGATGCCGAGGCCATCGTGCGGCATTTCAACCGGGCGAAGGCGGTGCTGACCGGCAGCGGCGCGGAGATCGGACGCTGCCCGTTCCGGGCAAAGCTGCCGCATGCCGACCACGTGCGGTTCACCCCGCAGACGCTGGCCTGGCTCGAGTACGGCTCCACGCACCCGTTCCTGGTGCATCACTTTCGCGACTGGCTGGCCGATGCCGGCCGGCAGAACCACGTCAAGCTGCTCGACCTGTTCGAATGGGAGCAGGACTACGGCAACTGGCTGGCAATGACGCAGCTCGAGTTCGACATCGCCTGGCGCGAGATCTTCACGCCCTACAACTGCCGGGCGCTGCTCACCACCATGCTCGGGGTGGATGAGCGCTTGCGGCGCGCGCCCGACTACCTCCTGTTCCGGCGCGCCATCGCCAAGGCCTGGCCGGAGCTGCTGTCCGAACCGATCAATCCCCATGCCCGCCTCGGGCGCCTCGCCCTGCGCGTCGCCGATCTGAAGGCCATCGTGAAATACTGGCAGTTCCGGCGCACGCAGCCGCGTTGAGACGGGCGGCGGCCGCGCCGCCGGCCCAGGCTAGCGGCCGCCCTCCAGCTCCTCCCAGCGCGCGTAGGCACTGGCGAGCTCGGCACGCAGCTCCCCGGCGCGCGCGATGGTTCGGGCGATGACCGCCTTGTCCTGCTGGTAGAAGCCGCCGTGGCTCATGCTGTTCTCGAGCTGTTGCTGCTCGCGCTCGAGGTTCTCGATGCGCGCCGGCAGCGTCTCGAGCTCGCGCTGCTCTTTGTAGCTCAGCTTCCGTTTTGCGGACGCCGGCGCCGCCGGCCGCGCGGCATCCGCCGTGTTCTTCGGCTCCGGCTTTGCCCGCTTCTCGACAACCGCCGGCGCGCGCCGCTGGCGCAACCAGTCCTCGTAACCACCGACGTACTCGCCGACGTCACCGTCGGTTTCGAAGACCAGGGTGCTGGTAACGACAGTGTCAAGAAAGGCGCGATCGTGGCTCACCAGCAACAGCGTGCCGTCGTATTCGCTGAGCAGCTCTTCGAGCAACTCCAGCGTGTCCACGTCAAGGTCGTTGGTCGGCTCATCCAGCACCAGCATGTTGGCCGACTCGGTGAAGATCTTGGCGAGCAGCAACCGGTTGCGCTCCCCGCCCGACAGGGCCTTGACCTTGGAGTCGATGCGCTCCGGGGGAAAGAGGAAGTCCTTGAGGTAGCCGATCACGTGCCGCGACCGGCCTCTGACCGTAACGTGGTCGCGCCCCTCGGCCAGGTTGTCGCGCACGGTCTTTTCCGGATCGAGGCTGCGCCGGTGCTGGTCGAAGTAGGCAAGCCGCAGGCGCGTGCCGAGCATCACGCGCCCGGCGGTCGGCTCGAGCTCGCCCAGGATCAGCCGCAACAGCGTGCTCTTGCCGCAGCCGTTCGGACCGACGATGCCGACCCGGTCGCCGCGCAGGATACGCGTCGACAGGTCGCGGACGATCCACCGTTCGCCGTAGCGAAACCCCACGCCGCGCAGGTCGGCGACCACCTTGCCCGACAGGTTGCCGGAATCGACCTCGAGGCTTGCCTGCCCCGCCGCCTCGAGGCGTGCGCGGCGCGCCCGGCGCAGCGCCTCGAGCGCCCGCACCCGTCCTTCGTTGCGCGTGCGCCGCGCCTTGATCCCCTGGCGGATCCACGACTCCTCCTGCGCGAGCTTCTTGTCGAACTTCGCGTTGGCGCGCGCCTCGATTTCGAGCAGCTCGTCTTTCTTGCGCAGGTAGTAACCATAGTCGCCGGGAAAGGACGTGAGCCGGCCGCGATCGAGCTCGACGATGCGCGTGGCGAGGTGACGCAGGAAGGTGCGGTCGTGCGTGATGAACATCAGCGCGCCGTTAAAGGCCAGCAGGTACTCTTCGAGCCAGGTGATAGCGGCGATATCGAGATGGTTGGTCGGCTCATCGAGCAGCAGCAAATCGGGCTCGCTCACCAGGGCGCGCGCCAGCATCACCTGGCGGCGCAGGCCACCGGAACAGTCGCTCAGGCGCCTGTCAGGCGGAAGCCGCAAGCGGCTCAAGACCGTTTCGACCTTCTGGCCGAGGTTCCAGGCATCACGGGCCTCGATGCGCGCCTGCAGCTCGGCGAGCGGCGCGAGCGGCGCACCGGCGGTTCCGACATGGGGTGTGACGTTGTGATACTCGGCGAGCAGCGCGCCGAGCTCACCGAGCCCCGCCGCCACGACCTCGTACACCGTTTCGTCACGGTCGGCGGGCACTTCCTGTTCGAGGTGCGCGACGCGCAGCGTGTCCTTGCGCCAGACCTCGCCGTCGTCAGGCTGGGCCGCGCCGCTGATGACCCGAAACAGCGTCGACTTGCCGGTGCCGTTGCGTCCGACCAGGCAGACCCGCTCCCCGGCCGCGATCTGGAAGTCGACATGCGCGAGCAGCGGGTGGTGGCCATAGGCCAGGGAAACGTTTGTAAGGCGGAGAAGCGTCATCGAAGGCGGCAGGCACAACGGGCGCCCAACCGGCGCGACCGACCGCACATTGTACCGCCCAACTACGCGGCCCGATCGACCTCCCCTGCCCGCCGCAGGCACGCATGACCCCATTCGCCTTACGGGCGGCACGCGCTGCCTTGGGGGCCGTGTGCTCGGTCCTCAATCGTCGAGCGCGGCGGCTACACGACGCTGCCGAAGCTCTTGTCCTCCGCGCCGGCCGGCGCTTTCAACCCCGCCAGCCGGCAACCCTGCGCGACCGGGCCGCCGGGCAAGATCTGGTAGAGGTGCTTGAGCCCGCCACGGGTGTGAAACCGCTCGTCGAGCGCGTCGTGCAGCTCACGCAGATTGATCGGGGGCTCGGAATGTTTGGCGAAGTACTCCTGCAACGCGCGCACCACGTCCCAGTGCTCGTCGGTCAGCGTGAGGTTCTCGCGCTTGGCTGTCTCGACGGCGGCCTCCCGGGTCCAGCCCTCGGGGGCATGGGGAAAGGCCGGGTCCTTGCTCGAAATACCGCTCTGTGCCTCAAGGATCGATTCAATCAGGGTCGCCATGGTCTTGACCTCCGCTTGTTCGTATTGACCGAGAAACAATTATGCATTGATACGCCAAATCGGGTCGCGAGACCTTGATGGACATCAAACGCCCGCCACCGCAATGATATGCTGGTCGGCGGGCAAGTTCGGTCCGAACTGCTCCGCCACCTGCCTGAAACCCCGATGGCCCGCACGCCCGCCGGCGCCGAACGTCGCCCGACCAGCCGCAATCTGCGGGTGCTGGTGCGCCTTTTTGCCTTCCTGCGCCCCTACCGCGCCACGCTGGTCGCCGCCGCCGCCGCGCTCGCGATCGCCGCCGCGGCGCTGCTCGGTTTCGGGGTAGTGCTGCAACGGGTAGTGGATCATGGCTTGGCGAGCGGCTCCGGCGCGGCGCTCAACCAGGCACTGATGCTGTTCTTGGCGGTCATGACCATCATGGCGCTGTCGGTCGCGGCGCGCGTCTACCTCGTCAACTGGATCGGCGAACGGGTGGTGGCCGACATCCGCAAGGCGGTGTTCGCGCAGGTGCTGCAGCTCGAGCCGGCCTTCTTCGAGGTGACCCGCACTGGCGAGGTCATCTCGCGGCTCACCACCGATACCTCGCTCCTGCAGGTCGTGGTCGGCTCGACGCTCGCGATCGCCGCGCGCAATACGCTGCTCATCGGCGGCGGTCTCGTCATGCTCGCCATCACCAGCCCGAAGCTCGCGCTGCTCGTGCTGCTCGGCGTGCCGGTGGTGATCGTGCCGCTGTGGCTGCTCGGCTACCGCGTGCGCCGGCTCTCGCGCGCCAGCCAGGACCGCATCGCCGACATTGGCGCCTATGTCGATGAGGTGCTGTACGGCATTCGCACCGTACAGGCGTTCTGTCACGAGGCCATCGACCGGGCGCGCTACGGCCAGCAGGTCGAGGCCGCCTTCACGGCGGCGATCCGCCGCACCCGCATGAGCGCGCTGCTCACGGCGCTGGTGATGCTGTTCACCTTCGCCGCCATCAGCATCGTGCTTTGGGTGGGCGGTCACGACGTGCTGGCCGGACGGATGAGCGGCGGACAGCTCTCGGCGTTCGTGTTCTACGCGCTGCTCGTGGCCGGATCGGTGGGCGCCCTGAGCGAAGTGGCCGGCGATCTGCTGCGCGCCGCCGGCGCCACCGAGCGCCTCACCGAGCTGCTCGCGGCGCAGCCGCGCATCACGGCACCGGCGCATCCCGTGGCCTTGCCGGAGCCGGCGCGCGGACTGGTCGAGCTCGAGCACGTCACGTTTCATTACCCGTCACGACCCGATACCGAGGCGCTCGCCGATGTCTGCGCGACCATCCAGCCGGGCGAGAAGCTTGCCCTGGTCGGTCCGTCGGGAGCCGGCAAGACGACCGTGCTGCAGCTGCTGCTGCGCTTCTACGATCCGGATCACGGCGTCATCCGTCTCGATGGCGTCGACATCCGCCGCGTCGAGCCCTCCGCGCTGCGCCGGCGCCTGGCGCTCGTGCCGCAGGATCCGGTGATCTTCGGCGCCGACGCCTGGGAGAACATCCGCTACGGCCACGCGGCCGCATCGCACGCCGACGTGCGGCGCGCCGCCGAGGCCGCCCACGCCACGGAGTTCCTCGATCGGCTGCCGCAGGGCTTCAACACCTTCCTCGGGGAACGCGGGCTGCGGCTGTCGGGCGGCCAGCGCCAGCGCATCGCCATCGCGCGCGCCATCCTGCGCGACCCGGCCGTGCTGCTGCTCGATGAGGCCACGAGCGCGCTCGATGCCGAAAGCGAGCGGCTGGTGCAGGCCGCGCTCGAGCGGCTCATGCATGGGCGCACCACCGTGATCATCGCCCACCGCCTGGCCACCGTGCGCCGCGCCGACCGCATCCTGGTGCTCGATGCCGGGCGCATCGTCGGCCGCGGCCGTCACGAGGAGCTCATGGCGCAGCACGGACTGTATGCGCGGCTCGCCGCCCTGCAGTTTCGCGACGCCGCCGCGCCCGAATCGAAGTCGCGTTAGCCTGCCGGTCGGGCTCGCCCGAGGCACGCGCGCTCAGGCACTCGGCGTGCCATCGACACCACCGATCACGATATCGAAGCGGGCGCTCAGGGGCGCGCCGCCGGACGCCGGCGCGAACTCGGCGAGCACCAGATGCCGGCGCTCGACCGGGATACGGCGGAAAAGAAAATCCCCAGCGTTGCGCGGCTCGCCCTGCACGTAGAGCTGGGTGGTGAACACCGGCGCGCCCGGGGCCAGGACGGCGAAGTGGATGTGCGGCGTGCGGCCCGGGTATGGCACCGGGCGTATGGTGCGGAAGCGGTAGCGCCCCTCGGCATCGGTCCGGGTGTGACCGAAACCCTGGAAATTCGGATCGGGCTCCCCGCCCTGATCGCGCGGATGGTGGTAGCGGCCGTTGGCGTCGCATTGCCAGATCTCCACGCGCACGCCGGCGAGCAGCCGGCCGTTGACGTCAACGATGCGACCCGCGACGTCGGCATGCATTCCGCGGGCGCTGCCCGCACGGCCCTGCACGCGCGTGAGGTCATTGTCGTCATCGAGCGGCGGCGGCTGCGGGTAGAACGGTCCGGCGGCCTGGCGCGGCGTGGCCTCGAGCCGCTGGCGCGCCAGCGCCGGAGCGGCGCACAGCAGGCCAGCCACACCCAAGACCACACGGCGCCTGCGCATATCGGTCGGCATTGGCGAGCCCTCTCCAAGCACAGCGATCCCTCTTTTGGACGACGCCCCTGGCGCCGAGTTCCGAACGCCGATTACAGGTACTCCCACTCGCGGAAAACGACCGCCTGGCCACGGTATTCGCCGCGCCCATCGACCACGTTCCACACCGTCGCTTGCCGGATGCAAAAACGACGCCCGCGGGTGGATATGCGGATGCCGCTGTAGTCGTCGATGTAGCCGTGCGCGCCCACCCGTGCCAGGAACGCGCGGCGCTCCGCTTGCGCGATCGGCTCGGCGCTCAATCGCGACGGCATCGCGGTGAACGCCGGCCAGGTCGTCTCCCACAGAGCGAGCGCCAGCCGGTTGCCGTAATTGAAGATCGGGTCGGGCTCGGTGCCGTGCGACGCCACGACGAACGGCGCGTCGAAGAGCGCGCGGGCCCGCGCCTGCGGGGCGAGGCCCGCGTCGACAAGCTCGCGCCCGGTCCAGTGGCGGTAGCTTGCCGCCAGCAGGGCCGCGTGCGCGGGATTCAGTGCACTGCCCGCATCCGGTTCCCGCGTCGCCGGCGGGCTTGCGGTGGCTGGCGTCTGCGATGTCTCGTTGGCCATGTGAGCGCGCCCGTGCCGGGCGCCCAATCGTACGCCGGCGGGCCGCGCACGGCCAAGTGCGGTTGCGGCGCGAATCGCGCCGCCGCGAGGGGCGGCGTACAATGACCCGACTCGCCCAACGAGGGCCGGTCGATGCAAACGGCGGAGGCCATCCGCAAGCTCGGCTTCAGGCGCTGGTACGAGAAGGCGCTCATCCGCGGTCACGCCCACCTCGTCACCTGCTTCCTCGGTATGACGCTGGCGATTGCCGGTGTGGAGATGGTCGGGCGCCACGCCGGCGTCGCGCACACACTGTGGGGGCTGGCGGTTGGCACCGCGGGTATCATCCTGACGTTCTTTGGCTGGCACCACTACCACCGGATCATCCAGCTCGCCGAGTACCTCGGCGCCGGTGCGACCTGCAAGCGCTGCGGCACCTATGCGGCGTTCACCCTGCTTGGCGCGAGCGCCGAGCTGGATGAAGCGGCTGGCGGCACGCCGGATGCCGGCTCGGTATGGCTCAAGGTGAAATGCCGTCGCTGTGGGAACGAATGGACGATCTGACGCACGCGCTCGGGCGCGAATCATCGTGAACAGATCGGCTTCAGAGTCCGTCGTTGCGCTGCGCACGCCGCTATACCGCGGCCGGCGGGCGCTGCGCATCGCGCTCGTGGGGTTGCCGAACAGCGGCAAGTCCACGCTGTTTCGCGCCGTCTCAAGCACCGTAACCTTCAGCGGCGAGCTCGCCGGCACCCATCGCGCCTACCAGGAATGCGCGGTGCAGATCGGCCTCGACGAGGCGCGGCTCGTCGACCTGCCGAGCATCCACTCGTTGCACAACCTGCCGCGCGACGAGCTCGTGACCCTGAAGTATCTGCTGTGGGGCGATGAGCGCCCGCCGGTGGCAATCCACGAGCCGGGCGGGCCGCCGGCGCCGTTCGCGCCGCCCGACGTGATCATCCAGGTCGTGGACGCGACCGCGCTCGAGCGCCACCTGGAGCTCACGCTCGAGCTCAGCCAGCTCGGCCGCCCGATGGTGCTCGCCCTCAACATGATGGACCAGGCCAACCGCAAGGGCCTGCACATCGGCGCGCGCGCCTTGAGCGCGCGCCTGGGCGTGCCGGTCGTACCGACCGTCGCGCTGATGGGCCACGGGATCGCGCGGCTGTTCGCGACCGCGGTCGACGCCGTGCGCCGCCGGACCTGCCCGTTACCGCAGGATATGAGCCCGCATATCCCGGCGAGCCTCGCCGCGCTGAGTGCGGCGCTCAACCGGGCGGACGTTCACTCGGCGTTCCGCGTGCCGCATCAGCTGCTGCTCACGCACCTGGCGGCGAACGATGCTTACTTTTGCGACGAGCTGCGCCAGCACTTTCCCGAGCTGCTGGCGCAGGTGCTGAAGCTGCGCGCGCAGGCCGAGCAGGCGCTGCCGCGCCCGCTCGCCGAGGAGCTGCACGCCGACCGGCATCACCGGGCGGCAACGCTGTTCGAGGCCGTGACGCGCGTCGGCGCACCGCACGCCGGGCGCGGCTGGCGCTACTGGCTCGACGAGCTGTTCCTGCACCCGCACTGGGGGCTCATCGGCAGCCTCGCGGTGTTCGCGGCCGTGCTGTTCGTGGTGTTCGAGGTGAGCGCCTGGCTCGACGCCATGACCGCGGCGCGGCTCGTCGAGTGGCTGGCCGACTGGCAGCCGCAATCCACCGGCGGCGTGATCGCGCGCGCCGTGGTCGACGGCCTCATCGGTCTCACCGGCATCGTCGTGCCGTACATGATTCCGCTCGTGCTGTTGCTCGTGGCGCTCGAGGAATCCGGCATCATGCAACGCATCGCCTTCGTGCTCGATCGCGGCTTTCACCACCTCGGCCTGCACGGCGGCGTCGCCGTACCGTTCCTCCTGGGACTCGGCTGCAACGTGCCGGCCATCTCGGCGGTGGCTGCGAGCACCGCCGGGCGCGAGCGCGTGATCGCCTCCCTGCTCGTCACGTTCGTGCCGTGCTCGGCGCGTTCGGCCATCATCCTGGCCCTGGCCGGCAAGTATCTCGGCGGTCTCGGGGTGTTCGCAATCTTCGTGCTCACCTTGATCGTGATCGCGCTCGCCGGGCATCTGCTGGCACGGCGCTTTCGCGACACCGGTCCGGGTCAGGTCCAGGAGATTCCGCCCTACGGGCTGCCCGACTGGCGGACGCTGGCGCAGCAGACCTGGGCGCGCACCAGCGACATCCTGACCATCGTCACGCCGCTGCTGGTCGGCGGCAGCATCGTGCTCGCGCTGCTGCGGCACGTCGGCGCCGAGGAGGCGATCAACACCCTGTTCACGCCGGTCACCTCGTGGTGGCTGGGTCTGCCGGCGGTGCTGGGCGTGCCGATCCTGTTTGGCGTGCTGCGCAAGGAGCTGTCGCTGCTCATGGTCTTCCAGGCCCTCGGCACCTTCGAGATCGGCGCGCACCTCGACTGGGTACAGATCATGACCTTCCTGATCTTCCTGACCTTCTATGTCCCGTGCGTCTCGACGTTTGCCGTGATGCTCAAGACCATCGGACGCCAGCACGCGCTGTTCTCCGTTTCGCTGTCGGTGGGCGTGGCGCTGCTGATGGCCGGCGTGGTGCGGCTGGCGCTCGAGCTGGTGCGGCATCTGGTGATCTGAAAGGCGGCGGCCGTGCGCGATCGGCCATGCCGGGGCGGGAAGGGGTGCTAGTGCAGCGCACCGATCTCGCGCAGGTAGCGCGCCGTCCCCGGGTGAATGAGCTCCACGCGCGGTGTCTCGGCAGCGGTGTTCGCCGCCGTCGTGTAGCGCGCCGGCGCGAGGCGCGTCGCGAACCGCGCCTCGCCGCGATGCAACGCCCGCGCCAGTCGATAGCCAACGTCGTCCGGCAGATCGGCGCGCGCCAGCACGAACGACCACAGCCCGACCGACACGAGCGGCGCCTCCTGCCCGGCATAGGTGTTGGCCGGCACCGTCATGGTCTTGAGGAACGGATGCCTGGACTGGATGCGACGGATCTCCCCGGCGTCGGGGACGATGAAACGCGCCCCCGGCGGATCGGCCGCTACCTGCATGAAGCCCGGCCAGCCGAGCCCGCCGCCCCACAGCGCCGCGACCTTGGCTTCGCGCACAAGCGCGGGTCCGTCACCGGCCTTGTCGAGATACACGGCCTCGAAGTCGCGCTCCGGCGACAGGCCAAGACCGTCGAGCACATCGCGCGCCAGCAGTGTCAGCCCCGACCCGCGCGTGCCGAAGGCGACCGCCCTGCCCTTCAGATCCGTGATCGTCCGGTAGGGGCTGTCGCGGCGCACCACGAACATCCCCGGCGCGGGGTACATGGCGGCGACCACACGCAGGCGCGTGGGCGGACGTCCAACGCCATCGAACGCGGTGCGCGCCGCGTTGCCCTCGACCAGGCCGATGTCGAGCTGGCCCGTCTCGAGCAGCGACAGGTTCTCCGCGCTGCCCTGGGTGGCGCGCGTCTCGACGCGCAGCGTCGCATCGGCTTCATTGACAACCGCGGCGAACGCCGCGCCGTAGACCTCAAACCCGCCGCCCTTCGTCGCGGTCCCGAGCACGACCGACGTCGCCGCCAGCGCAAACGAAGGCGCGCTGGTCAAAATTAGCGCAAACAGCGCCACGCTCGACCGGATATGCCCCTCAAGCCTCATTGCGCACACCTCGCTATCGATAAGCGCCTGTCGGCGAGCGCTGGGGTTGCCCAACGGCACGGTCAAGCCCCACGTGCCGAACGCCGATAGCGCGGCGGCGTCTGGCCGGAGCGGCGCTTGGTTTCTCGCGCGGCTCTGTCGAGACCCATTTCGCATTGTGGCACGCCAGAGCCTGCCCCAAGGCAGGCTATTATATGGGCACAACAAGGGTAAACACGGCGCCGCGCGCGGCAGGCCAAAGCCAGACAGCGAATACGGACGGCAACCCAGGACTGACCATGCTCAAGCTTGTACTGCTGCGCCACGGCGAAAGCACGTGGAACCGCGAAAACCGCTTCACCGGCTGGACCGACGTCGACCTCTCGGAACGCGGCCGCCAGGAGGCGTACGAGTCCGGCCAGATCCTGCGCGACAACGGCTACGAATTCGATGTCGTGTTCACGTCGGTGCTGCGCCGCGCCATCCGCACCCTGTGGATCGTACAGGACGAGATGGACTACATGTGGCTGCCGGTGGTGAAGGACTGGCGGCTCAACGAGCGCCACTACGGCGCGCTCCAGGGGCTCAACAAGGCCGAAACCGCCGCCCGCTACGGAGCCGAGCAGGTGCTCCAGTGGCGGCGCGCCTATGCGGTCCGCCCGCCGCCGCTCGATCGCAACGACCCGAGCCATCCGCGTTTCGATCCACGCTACCGCCATCTGCCCGCCGAGCGCCTGCCCGACAGCGAATCGCTGGCGGACACGCTGGTGCGCGTGCGGGAATGCTGGGAAGACAGCCTGCTGCCACGCCTGCGCGCCGCGCAGCGCATCCTGATCAGCGCCCACGGCAACAGCCTGCGCGCGCTCATCAAGCATCTCGACAACATCTCCGACGACAAGATCATGGGGCTCAACATTCCGACCGGCATCCCGCTCGTCTACGAGTTCGATGACGAGCTGCGGGTGCGCACCCACTACTACCTTGCGGACGAGGCGCGCGTGCAGGCCGCCGCCCAGGCCGTGGCCGACCAGTCCAAACCGCCGCCGCGCTGACACGGGTGCCCCGATTGACGGTCGCCGAAGCGCGGTGCGCCGCGGATCCAGGATTTTCCCGACTCATGAGACTCTACGACTTTCCCCACGCTCCGAGCCCGCGCCGGGTGCGCATCTTTCTTGCCGAGAAAGGCATCACGGTGCCACGCGTGACGGTGGACCTCGTAACGAAGCAGCAGTTCACACCGGGATTTCGCCGCCTGAACCCGGACTGCACCGTGCCGGCGCTCGAGCTCGACGATGGGACTGTGCTGTGCGAATCGGTAGCGATCTGCCGCTACTTCGAGGAGCTTCATCCCGATCCGCCGCTCTTCGGGCGCGACGCCCGGGACAAGGCCATCGTCGAGATGTGGAACCGGCGTGTCGAGTTGCAGGGTTACCTTCGCGCCGCGGACGTGCTGCGCAACGAGGAGCCGCGCTTCGCGGACCGGGCGCTGCCCGGCGTCGAAGGCGGCGTGCCCCAGATCGCGGCGCTGGCCGAGCGCGGCCGGCAGGCGTTGCGGCGCTTGTATGCGCGCCTCGACGCGGAGCTCGCGACGCGCGAGTTCATCGCCGGCCCGCGCTTCACGATTGCCGACATCACCGCGCTCGTCACCGTGGATTTCGCCGCGCGCCTCAAGCTCGCGTTGCCGCCCGAGCTCTCCCACCTCGGGCGCTGGCACCGGGTGGTGTCGGCGCGCCCGAGCGCGGGCGCCTGAGCGTCCCGCACGCGGGCCCCTGCGCGGCACACCGGCTCGGCGATTCCAGCAATATCGACCCTAGACGAAAGCAAGGACCGTCTTGCTATCCGCAACGTGCCGGAGATTGACCGACACCGGGCAGTGCTGCATGCGCTCGACGATGTAATCGATGTCATCTGTCGAGGGGCGACCGGACGCGAGGCGTGCGTCGAACTGCACGTGCAAGTTCTGCATCTCCCAAGCCTCATTGGTGACGACCTCGACTGAGCCGTGTGCCGACGCGAGCATCAGACCGCGCTCGGCCGCGTTCTTGCGCAGGTAGAGGTGCTGACAGTTGAGAATGGCGTAGACAAAGATCAGGAATCCCGGCTGGGCCGCGTCGAGCACGAACCGGCGCCACTGGCCTTGGTCGAAACATTCGGCCGACATCTCGGCGATGGAGTTCTCCGGTGCCTGATAGCGGCAGGAGAACCGGATCTGAAAGCGGCGTTCGGTCATCGTCATGTCCTCGGTGCGAGAGGCCGGCCCGCAAGCCGGACCCGCGCGCGACATTACCACGGCGGCGATCCGCCTTTGTCGAAACGCCAGCCGTACGCGCAGTACTGTGGCCATTGGGGTTCCGCCCGGCAAAGGATCGGCTTCAGTCGCCCGACCTTGCTGCACCGCGGGCGGCTCCCTATAGTGCGTGCTAACGTGGAAACAGGCTCTTGCGCCGCGAACGTCGCGTCCGATCCATTCGTGAACAGCGGGGGTCACCTGGTGAAGCTTCACTCGGTACGGCCGACGGCGTGGCTTCGGGGCCTGCTCCTGTCAGGCGTGTTGATCGCCGACGCGGCTCGCGCCGCGCCGGAGCTGACGCTCGATGAGTACTTCGCCGCCGCCTTGCAACGCAGCGAGGTGATTGCCACCCAGACCGAGCTGATCCGCCAGGCCGAGGAGCGTTACCGGCAGGCCAACGCCGCGCTGCGCCCGACACTCGACGGCGTGGCCTCTTATACCTGGCTGGACACCGGGGCCAAGGACGCGACGGCGAACCCCACGCGCCAGCCGCACGCGCGCCTGACCGCGACCCAGCCCCTGTTCCGCGGTTTCCGGGAATTCGCCACGGTCCGGCAGACCCAGGCCCTGGTCGATGCGCAAAGCGAGGAGTATCGCAACGCGCGTGTCCAGCTATTCAAGGACGTGGTGCAGAACTTCTACGATGTCGTATCGCTCGAGCAGGATCTCGTGAACCTCGCCGAGCAGATCGACCAGAACCTGCAGCGCGAAAAGGAGCTGCAGGCGCGTGTTCGCATCGGCCGCTCGCGCGTCGGCGAGGTGCTCACGGTCCAGGCGCGGATCAGCACGCTGCGCGCCGAGGTCGAGCAAACCCGCGCTCAGCTCAGCGTGGCGCGCGACGTGTTCGCGTTCCTGAGCGGGCTGCCGACGTCCATCCCGCTGCGTGACAACGAGGTGCTGCCGGCCGACATCGATCCCCTCGACGCCTACCTGGCGCGACTCCCGTCGCGCCCGGACGTGAAGGCCGCGCGGCAACGCCTGACCGCGGCACAGGAAAACGTGACGGTGGCGCGTGGCGCGCACCTGCCGTCGCTCGACCTCAACGCCAACCGCTACCTGGAACGGGCCGGCAGCCTGGAGAACGTCGACTGGGACGTGCAGCTCGCGTTCTCGGTTCCGCTGTACGCGGGCGGCAGCCTCGACTCCCGGGTGCGCGAAGCCGTCTCGCAGAGCACCCAGGCCGAGCTCGACGCCAGCCGCGTGCAACGGCTGGCCGAGCAGGAAATCCGCTCCTTCCATCAGACCGTGCTGCTGGACCGCAAACAGCTGAGCGCGCTGGAAACGGCAGCCGATACGGCCAAGAAGAACTACGAGGTGCAGCAGCGCGACTACCGCTTCGGGCTGGTGACGAACCTCGACGTGCTGCAGGCGCTGACCGCGTACCAGGAAAACCTGCGCGCCCTCGATCGCGCCCGCTATACGGCGAAGCTCAATTATCTCAAGCTGCAGGCCGCCGTCGTGCGCCGCCCGGCCACGCCCGGCTCGACACCATGAGCCTGCCCGAGATCGCCATCCGCCGACCGGTATTCGCCTGGATGATCATGGCCGGGCTCATCCTGTTCGGCCTGATCTCGGCGGACCGCATGGGCGTGAGCCAGCTGCCGGACGTGGATTTTCCAGTCGTCACGGTAAACGTCGGATGGCCGGGTGCCGCGCCCGAGGTGGTCGAGACCAACGTCGTCGACGTGATCGAGGACGCGGTTATGACGGTCGAGGGCGTGCGCAGCGTAAACTCGACCTCGCGTTACGCGCAGGCGACGATCAGTGTCGAGTTCGAGCTATCGCGTAACATCAGCGATGCGCTGCAGGAGGTGCAGAACAAGGTCGCGGCCGCCCAGCGCTGGCTGCCGGCCGACATCGACCCGCCGGTCATCAGCAAGACCAACCCCGAAGACCAGCCAATCCTGTGGATGTCGCTCACCAGCGACCGCCACGAGCTGCGCGAGCTCACGCGCTACGTCAAGGACACGCTCAAGGACCGGTTCTCGTCGGTGAGCGGCGTGGGCGAGCTCGCCTACGGCGGCTACGTCGAACCGAATCTGCGCGTCTGGGTCTCGGGCAAGGCGCTCAGCGCCTACGATCTGGCGGTCACCGACGTGCTCGACGCCATCAAGCGCGAGCACTCCGAGCTGCCCGCCGGGCAGCTGTCCCTCGGGCGCACCGAGTACGACGTGCGCACGCTCGGCGAGCTCAAGACGGCCAGGGAATTCGGGCACATCGTCATCAACCAGCGCGGCGGCCAGCCGGTCTACGCGCGCATCCTGCTCAACCAGGTGGCCGAGATCGAGGACGGCCTCGACGACATCCGCCGCATCTCACGCGCCAACGGCGAGCGCGCCGTCGGCATCGGCATCCGCAAGCAGCGCGGTTCCAATACCGTGGCGGTGGCGCATGCGGTCAAGGCGCGCATGCTCGAGGTGCGCCGCCAATTGCCGGAAGGCATGAACATCGACGTCAACTTCGACAGCACCCAGTTCATCGAGGACTCGGTGAACGAGTTCAAGTTCGCGCTCGTGCTGTCGGTGTTGGTGACCTCGCTCGTCTGTTGGCTGTTCCTGGGGAGCTGGACCGCGACCCTGAACGTGCTGCTCGCGATCCCGACCTCGATCATCGGCACCTTCATCGTGCTGTACTTCTTCGGCTTCACGCTCAACACCTTCACCCTGCTCGGTCTGAGCCTCGCGGTCGGCATCGTGGTCGATGACGCCATCATGGTGCTGGAAAACATCGTGCGCCACCAGGAAAAGGGCGAGAACCGCGTGCAGGCCGCGCTCATCGGCGCCCGCCAGATCAGCTTCGCGGCGCTGGCGGCGACGCTGGCGGTGGTGGCGATCTTCCTGCCGGTGGCTTTCATGACCGGGGTGATCGGCAAGTTCTTCTTCCAGTTCGGCGTCACCATGACCGTCGCCGTGCTGCTGTCGCTCTTGGAGGCGCTGACGCTCACGCCGATGCGCGCCTCGCAGTTCGTCGCGGCCGCAGAACGCGCGACGCGCCTCGGCCGCGCGGCGGATTTCGTGTTTCACGGCGTGGCCGCGCTTTACCGCCGCCTGCTCGGGGTGGGCCTGCGCCACCCGTGGTGGGTGATCGGCGGCTCGCTGGCATTTTTTGCGGCGTCGTTCTGGACGCTCAATCTGATCAACAAGGAGTTCATGCCGGTGCAGGACCAGTCCACCTTCATTGTGCGCATGCAGACGCCCATCGACTCCTCGATGGAATACACCGATGCCCGCACCCGCGAGGCCGAAAAGTTCCTGGCCGCGCGCCCGGAGGTGCGCCGCTACATGGTGGCGGTCGGCGGGTTCGGCACCGGCGGCCAGTCGAATCTTTCCAACATTTTCGTCAGCATGAAGCCCAAGGGCGAACGCGGCATCGATCCGGAGGCCGGCCACGAGCTCAGCCAGCAGGAGCTCATGGCGGTCACGCGCCGGGAATTGCGCAAGCTCGGCTTCAAGGTCTCGATCCAGGACCTGTCGCAGCGCGGCTTCACCGCCTCGCGCGGCTTCCCGGTGGAATTCGCGATTCAGGGACGCGACTGGGACCAGCTCGTCGCCTTCTCCGACACCATCATCGAGAAGCTCAACGCCACCGGGCTCGTGACCGACGCCGACAGCGACTACCTGCTCGGCAAGCCGGAGATCCGGATCATCCCCGATCGCTCGCGCGCCGCCGAGCGCGGCGTGAGCATCCAGGCCATCTCGCAGACTGTGAATGCCCTGGTCGGCGGCGTGGTGGCCGGCCAGTACTCCTCGGAAGGGCGCCGCTACGACGTGCGCGTGCGCCTGCGCGAGCGGGAGCTCGACCGCATCGACCAGATCAAGCGCCTGCACGTGCGCAACAACCGCGGCGAGCGCATCCCGCTTTCCGACGTCGTGCAGGTGCGCGAGGGGCAGAGCCTGGCGCAGATCAACCGCCACGACCGCGAGCGTTCGATCAAGATCTTCGCCAATGTCGCGACCGGCAAGTCCCAGCAGGAGGCGCTGACGCGCGCGCAGGAGATCGCACGCGAGGTGTTGCCGAGCGACTACCGGGTGCGCTTCGTCGGCGGTTCCCAGGCCTTCCAGGAATCCTTCCAGAGCCTGTGGTTCGTGCTGATCCTCGGCGTGGTGGTGGCGTACATGGTGCTGGCCTCGCAGTTCAACAGCTTCGTCCACCCGTTCACGGTGCTGATGGCGCTGCCGTTCAGCGTATCGGGTGCATTCCTCACGCTGCTTGCCTTCGGTCACTCGATCAACATCTTCAGCTTCATCGGCCTGATCCTGCTCATGGGCATCGCCAAGAAAAACTCCATCCTGCTCGTCGACTTCACCAACCAGGTCCGGGGGCGCGGGGGCGTGACGGTACGCGAGGCGCTGCTCGAGGCCTGCCCGATCCGGCTGCGTCCGATCCTCATGACCTCGTTCGCGACCATCGCCGCCGCCCTGCCCCTGGCGCTCGCCTTCGGTCCGGGCGCCGAGCTGCGCGCGCCGATGGCCATCGCGGTGATCGGCGGCGTGCTGGTGTCGACGCTGCTCACGCTGTTCGTGGTGCCGTGCGTGTACGAGCTGCTGGCGCGGTTTGAGCGCCAGCCGGCGCGCGCGCCGGCTGGCGAAACCGGCGACGTCACCACCTCGGCGGACGCGCCGGCGCAACAACCAGATAGTGCACGCTGAACAGCTGCGCCGCATCGCGCCAGATGCGAAGCGGCGTGAGGCCGGCACGGCGTGCGAGCGCGCGAAACTCGTCGGCCGTGTACTTGTAGGAATTCTCGGTGTGGACGGTTTCACCCCTCTCGAAGCGGAAACGCCGGCCGCCGATACGGATCTCCTGCGCGCGCCGGCTTACCAGGTGCATTTCGATGCGGCCGTGCGCCGCGTTGTAGAAGGCACGATGGCGAAAGCCGCCTACATCGAGCTCGGCGCCGAGCTCCCGGCGCAACCGTTCCAGCAGGTTCAGGTTGAAAGCGGCCGTGACGCCCCGCCGGTCATTGTAGGCGTCGTGCAGCACCTGCGGGTCCTTCTTGAGGTCGACTCCGACCAGCAGGGCGCCGTCCGGGTGCAGCAGGCGGCGCGCGCTGCAGGAAGGCGAGCGCCTCGTACGGCTCGAAGTTGCCGATCGTCGACCCCGGAAAGAACAAAAGCCGCCGCCCGCCGACCGCTACGTCCGGCCAGCCGAGCTCCTGCGAGAAATCGCCGCAGGCGGCGTGGACCTCAAGCCACGGATAGTCGCTCGCCAGGCGCCGCACCGATGCGATGAGGAACTCGCGCGAGATGTCGACGCCGAGGTAGTGCCGCGGACGCAGGGCCTCGAGCAGCAGGCGGATCTTGCGGCTCGCGCCGCTACCGAGCTCGACAAGCGTGCAGTCCGGCCCCGCGAGCCGCGCCACCTCCTGGGCGCAGGACTCGAGAATTCCCATCTCGGTGCGCGTCGGGTAATACTCCGGCAGCCCGCAGATCGCATCGAACAGCCGCGAGCCGCGCTCGTCGTAGAAGTACTTCGGGGCGATGCGCCTCGGGCGCGCACTGAGCCCGCGCAGCACCTCGTCGACGGAAGTCGCCGGCGACGCCTGCCAGCCGTGGATGCGGACGGCGGGCTCGTTCATCGGTCCTGCGCCAGGCGGATGCCGGAGAACTGCTAGCGATCGGCGGGGTAGAAGAAATTGCGATAACTCGCACGGACGTGAGCGGCCGGCGTGACGCACGACCCGCCGCGCAGCACCATCTGGTTCACCATGAATTTGGCGTTGTACTCGCCAAGCGCGCCTGCGGCCGGGCGATACCCGGGGTAGGGCGTGTAGCTGCTGGCGGTCCACTCCCACACGTCCCCGAACCACTGCCCCGCGTCATCCTCGGCCGGCCACGGATGGAGATGACCGGCCTCACGCAGATTGCCGCGCACCGGCTGGCCGCGCGCCTGCGCTTCCCACTCGGCTTCGCTCGGCAGGCGCGCGCCGGCCCAACGCGCATAGGCATCGGCCTCGTAGAAGCTCACGTGGCACACCGGCTCGTGCTCGTTCAGCGGTCGCGGGCCGGCGAGCGTGTAGACCCACCAGTCTCCATCGATCCGTTCCCAGTACTCCGGCGCCTGCCAGCCGCACTCCCGTACCGTGCGCCAGCCGTCCGACAGCCACAGCTCTGGCCGGCGATAACCGCCGGCCTCGATGAACGCCAGGTACTCGGCGTTGGTCACGAGTCGCGACGCCAGCGCATGGGCCGGCAACAGCACGCGATGCCGCGGGCCCTCGTTGTCGAACGCAAAGCTTGCGCCGCCATGACCGATCTCCCAGATACCACCCGGCTGCTCGATCCAATCGAGCGCGCGGCCGCTGTCTTGCGGCGACGCCGGCAGATCGGCGCGATACGCGGGCTTGAGCGGGTTGACCGAAAGGTTGAACTTGATGTCGGTCAGGAACAGCTCCTGATGCTGCTCCTCGTGCTGGCAGCCGAGCGTCGCCCGCGCCGCGATCTCCGACCAATTTGGCTCCGCCGCCCCCGCCAGCAGTGCGGCCATGGCCGAATCGACGTGCGCGCGATAGCGGTACACCTCTTCGACTGTCGGGCGCGAGAGCAGCCCGCGACGCGGCCGCGGATACTGGGCGCCGACGTGGTTGTAGTACGAGTTGAAGAGGTACCCGTAGTGCGGATCGAATACCCGGTAGCCGGGTGCGTAGGGCTTGAGCAGGAAGGTTTCGAAAAACCAGGTGGTGTGCGCGAGGTGCCACTTCGCTGGGCTCACCTCGGGCATGGCCTGAAGCCCGTAGTCATCCAGCGCCAGCGGTTGCGCCAGGACCTCGCTCGCGTGCCGCGCTGCCGCGTACAGCGCCCCCAAGTGCTCGCGCGCGCTGGCGCTCGCACACGCAGCCTCCGAGAGCTGCGTGACACCACGTCGTATCGTCATGGCGGCATTCCCAGCGGGGGGGGGACTAGCCGGCATTGGAACACAGTTGCACGGCAATTCAAGTGTCAGCGAGTACTTACATAGTTCCTGCGGTTGAATCGGGCGCGTGATCCGCCCCCGCAAAGGCAGCGCTGCGCCGGGCAGCGGCGCACGAAGGGCGCGTCGCAACAGCCGGCGCCGGCGCCCGGATGCGGCGCTGCCGCACGGCAGGAAATCCGCCATGACTGGCCGCGCGGCGCGCAAGAAACGCATCGCCGCGGCGCCTTGCGATTGGGGAACTAAATCAGCGCGCCTTGGGCGCGGCGGTCCCGCACTACGTCGGTGCGCGCCAACACCAGGGTCGGGGCGGGCGGCGCACCGGGCCGGAGCGCGCCTACTCGGGAGAAAAAAGTCGTATTGCAGTGGCGAGCGGTCGCTGGCGCGGTCAGCCGCTGTCGAAATCGTAGAACTGCAATCCGATCCCCTCGTCGGTGACGCGCACGACACGCGCTGTGAAGATCACCTCGCCCGCATGCCACGGAGTGCTCGCCAACCGGATCTTGACGCTCGCGCCGACCGGCGGGCGCCGGTTGCGCGGAACCAGCACAAAGGCGCCGCCCTCGCTCAGGTCGTTGGTGTAGACGCTCACGCGCCCGACCTCGGGCTCGACGAGCTCGGCCTCGAGCCGGATGACCTTCCGCTCATGTCGGCGCCGCTCACCTTGCGCTGCGCTCATACCGTCCCGTTCTCCTTGTTGTCGGGGCCCACCCTTGCGCCGAGGATCGCCGAGGGCCGCCGCCACCCCTCCCGGCTCGAACACGGGCGCTATCGTACACCGGACTTCCTGCGCGACGAATCTGCCCCGCGCTCGGCCGGGGTCGAGCCGGGGCAGCAACGGACCGAAGCCGGTGGATCGCCTGGAACGGGCGGCCACGACCGGCACACCCGCGCTTCCTTGCGCAGCCGTCTGGCACGGCCGTGGGCCGAATCGGCGGCGTCGGAGAAGCCGAATAGCGGTTGTGTTCGCCGGCGCGGCAAGGTGCCGAGCATCGGCGCTAGTAATGCGGTGGGGGTGTCTCCTCGTCCCGGCCGACCACTGGAGACGGCGCAAGCGCCCGAACCTGCAACTTGAGCGTTTCCAGCTCGCGCACCAGCCGATCGATCTCGCGCTGCTGGCGCGCGATCACGTCGCTGAGCTCCTGAATGGCCTTCTCCTGGAACGCCATGCGCACTTCCAGCTCCGCCAGATGATCCTGCATGCATTCACCCCGTGGGCGCCAAGCGCCCAGTTTCATCCTGGCTGCACGATGGCACGGCGGTCGCCCGCTACCGGCGCGGGTCGACCGGAAATCCCCACACGCCAACGCCCCGGTGCCGCGCGATCTTTTCGAGCGCGTGGTACTCGAACGGCGCATCCGGCAGCGCCAGCGCCCAGCCACGCTCGAGCAGGTAGGCGGCGAGGTCCACGCCGCTCGCCGTGCACACCGCGCTGATCGTGCCGTCATCGCGGCGCTCGCGCGGCTCGCAGCGTACGAAATCGCCGCTGATCTTGAAATCGAGCGCCAGCGCGGCCCGCGATCCGCACTTGACCGGACGCTCGTCCTCCCGGCAGCTCCGGCCGGTCGGCGGGATGTGGATGCCGTAGAGGCGATAGGTGCGTCCGCTGATGCGCAGACTGCGGTCGTCATTGACGAAGGCATAGCTCGACATGCCGCCATGTACGGACAGCGCCGGCTGCGCGATCCCCAGCCCCAAAATACCGGTAAGGAGTAGCACCACCACCGCACCGCGCCGATGCGTGCGCCTGTTCATGGCAGGAACTTTACACCCGCGCCGGGAGGCCGCGGCGGTTTGGTGACAGAACTGCCAGCGTAGCGCCAAAAAAAGACCCCGCACGGTGGCGGGGTCTTTCCATCAAACCTGCTTACGCAGTGCTCGATACTTAGGCCGGCTGTACGTTCGTCGCCGCGGGGCCCTTAGCGCCCTGCTCGATGTTGAACGTCACCTTCTGGCCCTCGGCCAGGGACTTGAAGCCCGTACCCACGATCGCGGAGTGATGCACGAAGACATCCTTGCCGCCGTCGCTCGGGGTAATGAAGCCGAAGCCCTTGGCATCGTTGAACCACTTGACTGTACCTGTAGCCATTAGAAATACACCTCTGTTAGTAAGTTGCGATGAATTGCAGATCGTTCCTGAAAGCGAAATTACGGGAGTGGCTTCCGAAACAACAGGAGGGGAACTTCCGAACTGACTACGAGGAATGCACTGCAATGCGCGCACTATACACGAAACCGCCAGAATAGCTAGCACTATTTTGCGCCGCGGCGGGGCCGCCCCTCAGGCATATCGCAGGATCGCCACGTAGTGGCTGACGCTCCCGCCCAGCACGAACAGGTGCCATACCCCGTGCGCCCAGGGGTAGCGCCGGTCCAGGGCGAAGAACACGATGCCCGATGTGTAGAGGACGCCGCCCGCCAGCAGCCAGTAAAAACCAGCGCGCGGCAGCGCCGCCAGCAGCGGATCGAGCGCCACCAGCACCAGCCAGCCCAGCACGAAGTAGATGAAGAAAGGCACGATGCGCGCGCCGCGTCGCGGCAGCGCATCGAGCACTATGCCGATCAGCGCCATGCCCCAAATGGCGCCGAACATCCACCATCCGACCACGCCCTTGAGCGTCACCAGCGTGAACGGCGTGTAGGTACCGGCAATCAGCAGGTAGATCGCCTGGTGATCGAGGATGCGGAATACGTGTTTCGCTCGTCCCGGCAGCCCATGATAGAGCGTGGAGACCAGATACAGCAGAAATAGCGTGGCGCCGTAGACGCTGAACGCGACGATGCGCCGCGCGCCGCCCTCGATCGCGGCCATCACCAGCAGCACCGCGACGCCCGCGAGCGCCAGTGCCGCGCCGATGAGGTGCGAAATACTGTTGAAACGCTCGCCCTTATACATCGCACAGAGGAATTGCCGGCGCCGGTTACGCGCGGTCGGGGTGCCAGACCCTAGCGATCGAGCTCCATGTCGGCATAGGAACTCGGATGCTCAACCGGTTCGAGATGACCGAGCACGTTAGCGTGCGGGATGGCCTCACGGATGGCGGCCTCGATCTGCTCGAGCAGATCGTGACCGCGCTCCACGCTCCAGGCGCCCGGCACCAGCAGGTGGAAGCTGACGAAACGTCGATGCCCCGCCTGGCGGGTACGCAACGCGTGGTAGGCGACGCCCTCGACGCAGAAGCGCTTCAGCACGGCCGTGACGCGCGCGGTTTCCTCAGCCGACAGCGAGTAGTCCATCAGCCCCTGCACCGAGCGCCTAACGAGCCCGATCCCGATCCAGGCGATGTAGGCCGCAACGGCGAGCGCGATGAGCGGATCGAGCCGCAACCACCCGGTTACGGCCACGGCCGCCACTGCCGCGATCACCCCGATCGAGGTCCAGACATCGGTCATCAGATGCTGGCCGTCGGCCTCGAGCGTGATGCTGTGATGGCGCCTCCCGGCCCGCACCAGGATCCGCGAGACGGCGAGGTTGACTAGCGCGGCGGCCGCCGACGCGACCAGGCCCAGCCCGACTTGGGCAAGCGGCTGCGGCGCCCAGAGGCGCGGCAAGGCCGCGATCGCAATGCTCGCGGCGGCCAGCAGTATCATCCCGCCCTCGGCGCCACTGGCGAAGTATTCCGCCTTGCTGTGACCGAAGTGATGCTCGGCATCGGCCGGCCGCGCCGCGACGGTCAGCAGCCACAAGGCCAGCAGCGCGGCCCCGAGATTGACGAAGGACTCGAGCGCATCGGACAGCAACCCCACTGAGCCGGTGAGCCACCAGGCCATGCCCTTCAGCAGAATAGTTACGACCGCGGCGGCGATCGACAACCAGGCGAAACGGGCAAGCGAGCCGCGGATCATGGGGACTGGAAGATGGGAAGGCGCACAAGCTTAGCGCAAACGCTGGCGGCCGACACCGGCGCCGTGCCGTCGGCGCTCGCGCGGGCTGGATGCTCGACGGCGGTTGCTCAGCCGCGATCGAGACGCATTGGCAGACGGCGCAAGCGCCGGCCCGTGGCGGCGAACACGGCGTTCGCCACCGCCGGCGCGATCG
>CAYZVX010000030.1:0-29187 GCA_964482055.1 uncultured Acidiferrobacteraceae bacterium | reverse complement strand
ATCGGCCGCTCCCAGCTTCCTGCTTCGCGCGGCACTCGTGCGTCCCTGCACATCGCTGGTCGGCTCGACATCGATGCAACCGGTTTGGTGCTGGTGACTGACGATGGCGACTGGTCGCACCGGGTGACCTCGCCCCGTCACAAGGTTCCCAAGACCTACCGGGTGACGCTCGCGGCTCCGCTCGATGACGAGGCCGCGGCCACGCTGCGTGCTGGCGTGAGGTTGCGCAACGAAGCGCGGCGCTGCGCGCCGGTCGCGCTCGAACAACTGGCTGACAGCACCTGGCGCGTGACCATCACGGAAGGCAAGTATCACCAGCTCAAGCGAATGTTCGCCGCGGTAGGCAACCATGTGGTGGCCCTGCACCGCGAACGCATTGGCGCGTTGGTGCTCGACCCCAATCTGGCGCCGGGCGCCTACCGCCCATTAACCGCGGAGGAGATCGCGACCTTTCGGCATTCGGCGCCGTGACGGCGCGGCGCCGGCGATCAGTCCAGACCGAGCGCGGTGAAGAGCTCGCCTCGCGCTGCCGCCAGCATGGCCCGGGCAAGCTGCGGATCGCCCGCGGCCAGGGCTTGTTCGGCCGCTGCGTGGTAGCGATTGATCGCCGCGCGCACGCGGTCTGTATCGAGGATGGTCGCCGGGGCCGTTGGCGGTGTAAGCGGGGCAACACCCAGAAGCGAGACCTCGCCCGAGCGCGGAATCATGCGCTGCCTGCCGCTGCGCTCCTCGCGCGCCGTAACCGGGCCGACCTTCGTGTACAGCAGCCCCTCGAACTCGAAACGCTGACCTACAAGCAGCTGCGAAAATTTCATGGCAGTGGTCCCAGGCAGCCCTACGCGGCGGCCCGCGCCTTGAGCTCGCCGGCGAGGCGTTCGCCCAGGTAGGCGTCAATCGCGTAGCGCATGAGATAGATGAGCGGAATCAGCGCCACGGCGGCCGCAAGCTTGTACAGATAGTTCACGGTCCCGACCGCCAGGAAGAGATTGGTCGGCCATTGCTGCGGGCCGATCACGAAGGCGATGTACAGCACCACAAAACTGTCGATCAGCTGCGAGACCGCTGTCGAGCCGGTAGCGCGCAGCCAGATGAAACGCTCGCCGGTGCGCCTGCGGATGCGCTGGAAAACACTGATATCGATGAGTTGGCCGATCAGGAACGCGACCAGCGATCCGGCGATCGTCCACATGCCCTGGCCGAATACATAGGCGAACGCGGCTTGCAGATCGGGCACGCCATGCTCCTTGGCCGCCGCTACCCACCAGGTAGCCGGCGCCAGACCGATGGCGAGGTAGGCGAAGAAAAACGCGTAGACGATCAGCCCCACCGTAATGTAGGAGAGCGTGCGCACCCCGCGGCGGCCGAAGTATTCGTTGATGACATCGGTCATGATGAACACGATCGGCCACAGCAGAACTCCGGCGGTGAAGTTGAGCGACCCGCTCTGCCCATAGAGCTCCCAGTTGAACGGCTGCAACCCGAACGTGTCTTCCATGGCGAAGATCTTCACGCCAACGAACTCCGCGATGAGCGCATTGCAGATGAAGAAGCCTGCCAGCACGATGAGCAGGCGGGTAGAGCGATCGGCCGTCATGGCATTGGCAGTATACGCTGCGCGGCGCGCAGCGGCGGGACCCCGCGCGCCGTTGCGTCGATTGCCGCTGCCGAAGTACGCCCGGCGGCATCAGTCGCGCGCGGAGAAAAAAGCAATCTCCCAGTGGTCGGCAACGGTGTCGTGGCGCAGGATGTAGGTCGCGTCGTCATCGCCCCGGATCTTGAAGTAGCGGTGTGCTGGGTCAAGCCACCGATCCAGGATCTCGCGCACCTCGATGTCGCGCTCTCCCAGATGAAAGCGCCGTGGTTCCTGCTCGCCACGGTAGCCGGCGTAGCACTCGACCCGCACCTTGAATGCCGGCGCGCTCATGAAGCGCTGGCCCGCGCGATTGCGATCAATCGCGCCCCGATCGGGTCGCAATGGCATCCGCGATACCTGCCGGGCATGGCGCGCCGGTCGTCAGGACTAGCGCACCGGCCGGGCCGGCCGCGGGCCAGCGTGCGGCGCGCGAGCTTCGCCGGGCATGCGCCCATGCCCCTGCAACCATGCGACGAGATCGCAAATATTCATGATCGGTAAAGCCGCAACGCTTGTTCCAGCCTGCACATTCGCGCCTCACACGCCGCGGCCAGTCAAGGCGGTGGTTTTGACCGTCATGAAACCGCCGCGCCCTCGGTTCGCGCAATGCGCCAGGTCAAATTGGCGCGCGCTAGGTGCGTGATTTTCTGGGGCCGAAGCGAGCCGTGTTGACGAACTCCGGCAATGCTCGCGCGAAACGCCGACGATCACGGCATATCGAATTTCACGCGGGCAGCGTAACGGTTTGATGTGCCACGATCTCGTCAGTTGGCATAGGGCTTGCCCTTGGTTAGCCCGGTCACGGAGACGGCCAGCGCGGGCAGCGATTGCCGCGCACAAGAATCGGCAAGAGAATGCCAACCACTTGACGAACTTGAGCAACCGATCCGGATCAACAAGATGAGAATCACAACGCTTACCGTCGTACTTCTGTCCCTCCTTGGTTTTGCGCACGGCGCGGCCGCCTCCGATAAGAACTTTCCGCACCGCGCCAAGTATCCCCATGTGCCAATCCTGGATGCGGCGCAGCTGCGCAAGGACATCGATCATGCCGTGATCGTGGACGTGCGTACGCGCTACGAGTACAACACGTTGCACATCAAGAATGCCGTGCACATTCCTCTGAGCAAGGAGAAGCTGCCGGCCGCCGTGCAGGAGCTGCGCAAGAGGACCGATCGGCCCATCGTCTTCTACTGCAATGGCACCACCTGCAAGAAGTCGTACGAGGCGGCGGAGCTGGCGATCAATGCCGGGATCTCGAATGTGTTCGCCTACGATGCCGGGCTCGAGCTCTGGACCAAGAACTATCCCGACCAGTGCGTGCTCATGGGGCGCACGCCGGTGCAGGAAAGTGATTTCATCGACAACGCGCGCTTCAAGGAGCGTGTCATCAGTGCCGCTGATTTCGAGGCGCGCGCCGCGGACGGCGCTATCGTGCTCGATGTGCGTGACCTGCGCCAGCGCGACAACCCGCTGTTTCCCATGCGGGAGAAGCGCGCCCAGCTCGACGAGACCGAGAAGCTGGCGGAGGTGGTGGCCGAGGCCAAGCGCAGCAACAAGACGCTGCTCATCTACGACAAGGTCGGCAAGCAGGTGCGCTGGCTGCAGTACTACCTTGAGCAGCAGGGTGTGAAGAACTACTACTTCCTGGCCGGCGGCGCCGAAGGCTACTTCGAAGCCAAGTTCGGCAAGCCGAAGTTTGCGGTGCCGGACCTCTCCTGAGGCGGGCCCCTGGCGGTACAACGGGGGCGCAAGCCCCCGTTTGTATTTCTGTCCCCAGCGCGCGGCGGGCCCGGCGGCCGCGCCGCTCCCGGCGGCCGCCTACTTCTTCTTCTCCAGGCCTAGCGGATCGCGCGGATCGACCCCGTCCTTGAAGGGCCGTTTGCGGTCGACGTTGGTGAGCTGGTAGACCTTGCCGATCCAGTTGTCGATCACCGCCTCGGCCGTGTCATGCCAGGTGTTGTCGAGCGTGGGCACGATCAGCGACTCGGGCAGATCGGGCAGCGGCTGGCCGCAACGGCGTGCGGCCATGATGCGCTCCTTGTGCTCCTCCAGGATCGCCTGGGACTTGAGGTCAAAGTAGCCTTCGATCAGTGGCGGGTAGTCCTCGCGTTCGCCATGTGCGTAGCGGTTGACCTCGCGCTTGTACTCCTTGAGCAGGCTCACCGTGTCGTACTCGGGGTGGCCCTGGAAAAACACAATGCGAAAGTGGTCCTCGCTGACCGCCAGATGCACGCCGGCGATCGCGCTTTCGACCAGCACGTGCAGACCGGCGGCCTCGAACTGCTCGCGCGAGATGTCATTGAAGCGCGAATGCGGCACGTCGAAGCGCGTGTTCACGTCGGCCACCAACGGGTGACGCCGGTCGACCACCCGGTGGGAATACACGCCCCAGCGCTTGAAGCCCATGTGCCGGCGCTTCTGGCCGTAGCGGAACTGCATCACCGCGTGCGTGGCAAGACACGAGCACAGCGTCGAGGTGACATGCTCGTAGGCCCAGTTGATCACCTCGATGAGCGGCTTCCAGAACGGCTCACGCGCCAGGTCCGGCTGCGTGACGTTCGCCCCGGTGATGATCAGCGCATCCAGACCGCCCTCCCGGATCTGGTCGAAGGTTTCATAGTAACGATCGACGTGCGCCTGGCCCTCGGCTCCGCGCCTAAGCTCCTTCAGCGTGAACGGGTGCATGTAGAACTGCGCAATCGCATTGGACTCGCCAACCAGCCGGAAGAACTGGCGTTCGGTCGCGGCAAGCGCCGCGTCCGGCATCATGTTGAGCAGACCGATGTGCAACTCGCGGATGTCCTGGGCGAGCGCGGCGTCGCGCGGCAGGACCGTTTCGCCCTCCTGGCGCAAGCGCTCAAAAGTCGGCAGGTCAGTATTGGCAACGAGCGGCATCGGGGTCAGGTACCGCGTTCGAGGACCTTCTCGACCAGGCGCAGGAAGCTGGCCTCATCCTTGGCCTGGGCAAGCTCCTCGGTGGTGAGCGTGTAGCCGTACTCGCGTGCAATGGCCTCGTAGCGTGGAACGCGCGAGTAGAACAGGCGCGGAAACATCCAGCGCACGAAGTCATCGGGATCGATCTGCGCCACGTACACCAGACCCTTATCGCGCAGGTACATGGCGAGCTGCTCGTCGAGGAACGCCTCGCGATAGTAGAGCGGCTTGGGGTCTTCCTCGGCACGCCGGATGAGCTCCTGCTCATCGTGCTCGGTTGCCTTGATATAGAGAATCAGGGTGTGCTCGGCCAGCACGCGCAAGACCTCCGGATCGTCGAGCTCGCACAGGCTGCCGCCGGCATCGTTCACCAGGTGCTGGTAGCCGTAGATCTCGTGCGCCTTGCGAATGAACTCCGGCACATCCTTCATCGCGGCGATCTCCGCCTCGCGGTGCAGGGCCTGGCGGCGCTTGAACTCGGTGAGGCTCAAGCCTCCGCGCTCCGGATTGCCGAGCTTGCCGAGAAAGCTCGACACCGGGGCGAGGTTGTCGACCGTGATGTTGTTGCGCACGTAGATCGAATCGGTGCGCAGCAGCTCGCGCAGGAAGGGTACCTGCATGGCCTGCAGCTTGATGTTGTCGAGGATCGGCTCGTCGAGGTAACGCGTGCCGATCCGGTAGTCCCCGGAGTAGTGGAACCAGTTGCGCCGGCGCAGGCGCATCGCCAGGCGCGTCTTGCCCACCCCGGACATGCCGAGTAGGGTCACCGACTTGTTGGGCCAGGCCTTGAACTCCTTAGCGCTGAGCTTCACGGGGCGAGCAATGCGAATGGCGGTCGCCTATTCTACGCCAGAAACCCTTTATAATGCGCCCGCCGCGCCACGAGGACTCCGAATGACCGCCGTCATACCCGTCCAACCCGTCATCACGCCCGAGAACAAGTGCAGCTTCTGCAAGGGCTCGACGTGCTGCACCTACTTCACCCAGCAGATCGACGCACCGCGCTCGATGGAAGACTTCGACCTGCTGCTGTGGCAGCTGTCGCACTTCAACACGCAGCTCTACAAGGACGAGGACGGCTGGTTCCTGCTCGTGAACAACCCCTGCATGCACCTGCAGCCGGACGGGCGCTGCGCAATCTACGAGACCCGTCCGCAGGTTTGCCGCGACCACGACAACGACGACTGCGAGTTCGAGGGCCCGTGCGGCGCGGACGATTTCGAGGAATTCTTCCCGACCTACGATTCCCTGCTGGCCTATTGCCGCAAGCGTTTCAAGAACTGGGACCGGCGTTTCGAGCGCAAGCGCGGCAAGAGCTGATAAGCGGCGCGCAGCGCCGGCGAGGCCCCCAAAACGGCCGACCAGAGCCCTATGCGCCAGGAGGATCTACCGTGGGAGTTAATTCTTGCGCGTGCTGACTGTGCTGCTGTCCGCGGGCATCGCCGCCAGCGCCAGCCTGCTTGCGTCGCCGCTTGCGGCTGCGCAGCCATCGGCCGGCCCGGCAGACGGCGCCCAGATCTACATCTTTCGCCGCGACGACCAGCCGGTCGCGGAGGACGTCGCGGTGGGCATCGATGCGCGCCGCCTTGGGCCGCTTGCCAACGGGACGCACGTGGTCGTGACCGTCGCGCCGGGACTGCACACGGTGCGCGCCGGCAGCCGCGCCATGACGACCCTCCTGGTCAACGCGCAGGCCAACCGCACCTACTATGTGTGGTTGCAGGCGCTGCCAGGCGTGCGACCGCTGGCCACCGAGCTCACCCTGGTCAATGAGCGCACGGCCCGTCCCCTGCTCGTGGTGAGCATGCCGCTGCCTGTTGAGCTCGCGCCGGCGCCACCCGCCGCCAAACCCGCGCCTGCTGTCCCAAGCGCCCCGCCGGCGGCAGCAACCGGGGCGCGCGCCGAGCCTGCGCGCCCCGTGCCCGGCGCCGAACGCGGAGCGATCGCCTTGCTGCTTGGCGCTGGCGCATTTGCGCTCGATGAACCGCGCCAGCAGGTCGGGGGTGCGCCGTACCAGTTCGAAGAAGACTCGGACCGAGCATTTGCCGGGGCGCTCGAGTACCGTCACGTGAGCGGCGTCGCCATTGGTGGCGAGCTGTTTCTCTACCGGCACACGGTCAGCATTCCCGCCGCCAGTTCTCGCGGCGAGCAGGATGTGGTCGGGGTTGTGATAAACGCCAAGTACTACCGCAGCGTCGCCGACTTCGTCTATCCGTTCGTCGGCGCCGGTTTCGGTGCCGCGACCAACCGCTTCAGCGGCGACTTCAGCGGCAGCGGCTCGGGCGTCGCCGCGCAGCTCATGGCCGGGGTCGAGCTGCGTTTCAAGAACGCCGGCCTCTACGCCCAGTACAAGAAGCTCAGCGCCGACCTCGAGGACGACGGCGGCCAGAGAATCGACATCGGCGGCGACGGGATTCTCGCCGGGCTCAGCCTGAGCTTCGGGTTGTAGGTGTAAATGTGGTTTCTGGTTTGGAGTTGCAGGTCTGAGGTTTGAACCTCAAACCTCAGACCTGAAACCTCGAACCTGACACCGGTCCTAGTCGTAATACGACGGGGCGTTGTAGGGCCGCACGCGAAAGCGCTTGTACACCCATTGGTACTGCTGCGGGCAGGAGCGCACGCATTTTTCCACCATGGCGTTAACAGCCCGCACCGAGGTCTCGGTATCCGCGGAGTTGATGGCCGGCGGCGCGCGCAGGTAGTGCAAGTGAAAGCCGCGTCCGCGCGGCAGCCGCTCGGCGTACACAAAGAAGACCGGGGCGCCGGATTTTTCCGCGAGGCGCGACAGCAGGGTCATGGTCAGCGCCGGGATGCCGAAAAACGGCGCGAACACGCCGCTACGCACGTCGATGGGCACCTGGTCCGGGAGGATGGCCACTAGCTCGCCGCGTTGCAGCGCCTTGTGCACGGCGCGCACGCCGGCGCGCTCGGCGGGGACCAGCCTGGCGCCGAAACGCTCGCGGCCGCGACGCATCAACTCACCCATCTCCGACAGCGGCGGCGTGCGGTAGAGCGACGTCATCGGGGTGTAGAGTGAGGCGTATAGCCCGACCATTTCCCAGGCACCCAGGTGCGGAGCGGCGATGATCACACCCTTGCCCTTCGACAACGCGCGGTTGAAGTCATCCGCCCCGCTCAGCTGGTAGACGAGCTTAAGCAGTCGTTCGCGGCTGCAGGTCCACAGCACGGCGACCTCGGCGGCGCCCTTGGCGTATTCATGCAGCGACCTGCGCAACAGCTGCGCGCGCTCCTGCGGGCGCAGGCGCGGAAAGCACAGCTCGAGATTGGTTCGCGCGGTGTTGCGCCGACGGTTGGGTATGATGCTCAGCAGAGATCCGATCGCGGCGCCAAAGGCGTGAACCACGCGCAGCGGCAGCCGCGCCATGAGCTCGAACAGGATTCTGATGAGGAGCGCTTTCATGCCGGGAGGGCCGCGAGTGTACCATGCTCGTCTGCCTCGGACGCCGCCGCTTCGGGCTCATTTCGCGCGCGCCGGCGCTATACAATCGTGGCCATGAAACGGCTGACCCGGGATGACCTTCGCGCACTCACTACGCACGCCGCCGCATCGCCGCGCCGGCGCAAGAACCTAAACCTCCACACCGATCTCGCCGATCCGGTGCAACGCCTGTGCAACGCCTTCGAGCCCGGCACGTACGTGCGTCCGCATCGTCACGTTGCGGCGGATCGCTGGGAGCTGTTCGTCGCGCTGACCGGTTCGGTTTCGGTATTGACCTTCGCGGATGATGGAACAGTGCGCGAGCGCGTGACGGTTTCCGCCACCGGTCCGGTGATTGCCGTCGAGATCCCGGCCGGTACATGGCACTGCCTGGCGGCGGATGCCGCGGGCACGGTGCTGTTCGAGGTCAAGCCCGGACCGTACGCGGCGTTGACCGACAAGGATTTTGCGCCATGGGCGCCGGCCGAGGGCGACCCGCGCTGTGCCGCCTTCGAGCGCTGGTACCGCGAGGCACGCCCCGGCGATCGCCCGCCGCCGCTCTAAGGCCCCTTTGCCGGCAGCTCGAGCGTGATCAGGTCACCGAGCGCCTTGCGCATCTGCGCGACCGACAGGTGCTCGGCGTAGCGCGAGCCGGGATAGGCCCAGTGCCCGCAGCCCAGCCGAAACACCTGCGGCTGGCGCTCGCTGCCGAGGTAAAGGTAGGTCGCGTAGGCAAAGAGGGACGGTCCGCCATCCGTGTCTCCGACACGCACACCGAGCGACACGCCGGCGGTCTGCCAGCGGCCCCAGCGCACCGAGTGGACCACGTCTTGCACCACGCGCGTCACGATGAACTCGCCGGGCTCGACCCTTTGCTCCGTATCCTTGCGCTCGCGCAGCTCGAACTTGCAGTGGGCGTAATAGGCGTTGATCTCGGACCACGGCAGGACCTTGCCGTTTTGGATGTAGACGCCAACCTGCTCGGGCGCAATCGCGAGCGCCTGCTTGAGCACGACGTGCGAGCCGACCGGAACGACGTAGTAAGGCGAGCTCTCGTCGCCCTGGTAGCGGGCGGTGCTGCAACCTGACAACACCACGGCAAGGCACAGCGCTAGCGCCTGGGAAAAAAGGGTCGAAGTGGGCACAGTCATGGCATGATCTCCTTGAAACTGCGGATCGCCTGAAACTCGCCGACGTCCTTTTCCGGAAGGCGCGAGTCGGGCCGGCGCACCGCGAGCAACTGCGCGACGCCGTGGGCGCGCGCGGCGCGCAGCACCGGGAGGCTGTCATCGACGAGCAGCGCACGGTTCTTGTCGAAGGGATGCAGCGCCTGCAACTTCTGCCAGAAGCCCGCGTGCTCCTTGGGCACACGCAGGTCGTGCGAGCAGACCACCGTGTCGAAGTGGCCAGCAAGCTGGGTGCGGCGGAACTTGAGATCGATTGCCTTGCCGTGCGCGTTGGTCACGAGCACGATGCGTTTGCGCAGCGCGCGCACGGCGTGCAGGAACTCGAGCACGTGGGGGTGGACGGCAATCAGGTGGTCGACCTCCGCCTTGAGCATGGGGATGTCGAGCCCGAGCTCGCGCGTCCAGTAGTCGACGCAATACCACTCGAGCGTGCCCTCGGCCTTGCGGTAGCGGGCCATGAGCTCGTGGCGCGCCGTTTCGTAGGGCAGACCGTGCACCTCGGCGTAGCGGCGCGGGACGTGCTCCAGCCAGAAATGGTTGTCGTAATGCAGGTCGAGCAGCGTGCCGTCCATGTCGAGCAACAGCGTGTCGACGGCGTCCCAGGCAACCATGGTGGCGTGAACTATAGTGTTGGTGCTCGGTCATTATAGCGGCGCCCGCCGTTGCGCCGATCCAGGAGTTGTCATGTCGTTGAGAAGCCTTGCTTTTGTGTGGTCTTCGCTAATTGTTCTGTACGCGGCTCCGGCGGCGGCCGTCGCGCCGTTTGTCGAGGGCCGCTGGGTCGAGCGGCATCTCGCCGATGCGCGCGTCGTGCTCGTCGACATGAGCGACGACGATACCCAGTACCAGCGTTTTCACCTGCCCGGCGCGGTGCGGCTGCCCTACGAGAGCCTGCTCAAGCTGCGCGCCGTGGATGCGGGCAGCGCCGCCGACGCGGGCAAGGACAAGAGGCCGCGCAGCACCGCCGAGACCGCACGCATACCCGTGCGGCTCGACGACGCGGAGCTTGCCGGGCTGCTCGGGCGCCTTGGCATCACGCGTGAGAAGTACGTCATCGTGTACGACGACTATGGCGGGATCAATGCCGCGCGCCTGTTCTGGGAGCTGGAGCGCATCGGTCACCCCAAGGTGTCGATACTCGATGGCGGCCTGGTGAAATGGATCCTGGAGGGCCGCAAGGTCGTGAACAACGCACCGGCGCCGAAACCGGCCGTCTACGAGCTCGCCGGTGAGGGACGCCCCAACGAGGCGGCGCTTGCCGAGGTGAAGGACGCTGTGGTGAACCGCGCCACCGTGCTGCTCGACGCCCGCACCCACGCGGAATACGTGGGCGATCCCAAAAAGCCGCGCTCCGGGCACATACCCGGCGCGCGTCTGTGGCCGTGGGAGCAGGGCGTGGATCTGGCCAGGGGGTTCGTGCGCGCCGACGAGGCGACGCTCAAGAAGTCCCTCGCCGCGGTCGGCGTCAAGAGCAGCAAGACGCCGGTCGTGACGTATTGCGCCTCCGGCCAGCGCGCGATGCACGTGTACGCGACGCTGCGCAGCCTCGGGTTTGACGACGTGCGGGTCTACGCCAACTCGATGAACGAGTACGAGCTTGATCCCGGCAATCCGCTCAAGCAGGGTGCGCGACCGTGAGCGTGGTCGCCATCCCGTTCGGCAAGGGCTCGCTTGAGGTGCGGCTCACGCCGCGCGCCCGGCAGGCGCTCGCCGCGCTCGAGGCGCCGCTTGCGGTCGAGCTCGAGCTCTATTTCAGCTGCCTCATCCGCAAGCGCGTCAATTTCACGAGCGCGCCCGTGCACGAGGCGGCGGCGCACGGCTGGCTGAGTGAGCAGGTGAGCGTGAGCTTTCGCCCGGTGATGACCAAGGCCTGCACGCTGCGCGCCTCGGGCGGCACACCGCAGCTTGAGGCCTTTCCAATCGTGAATGTGGCGGCCTTCACCCCCAAGTGGCTGGAGCTCGATCGCGCCCACGGTGAATGGCGCGGCGAGTTCGGCTGGTAGCCGCCGCCCTCACGCCGCGAGCCAGGCGCTGGCGTCGGCCAGGCTGGCGAAGGTTTCCACTTCGGCCTCGGTGAACGCGGTGGCGAGCCACCCGGTCCAGCCGCGCCACTGGCTGTCGGCCACCACGGCGATCTTCTGAAAGTCGTGAGCGTGCGCCTTGGTGAACTTGATATCCTCCCACGCCACGTCGAGGGTGAAGCCGGTCATGTTGCTGAGATCGAGCAGCAGCTTGATCTTCGGCGCGCTTTTCAGCTCCGAGGTCACGGCCGCCTCGAATTCCTTGTAGTCCGCGAGCGTGAGCTGCGCATAAACCGTGGCCTTGAGCAGATCCCGGTCCTCTTCGATGACGATCATGGTGCGTTCCGATACGTTGGCCAGTGGCGGAGGCACCAGCTTACAATAGCTGGACCGTACGCCCAACTCATCGCATGGTGAGTTCACGCCAGGAGCCCTGCCATGACGCAGATCAATAACCCGTGCGACTACCTCGAGGATGTGGTGAGAATCGCATCCGATGCAGGACGGCGCATTCTCGACATCTACGAACGCGGCTTCGAGGTCGATGAGAAGGCGGATCACTCCCCGCTGACCGAGGCCGACCGCGCCGCGCACGCACTGATTGTCGAGGCACTGAAGGCGCTCAGCCCGGACGTTCCGGTCGTGTCCGAGGAGTCTGAGCGCGTGAGCGACGCGCGCCGCGGCGAATGGCCGCGCTTCTGGCTGGTCGATCCGCTGGACGGCACCAAGGAATTCATCAGCCGCAACGGCGAGTTCACCGTCAACATCGCGCTGATCGAGGGCGACCGTCCGGTGCTCGGCGTGGTGTACGTGCCGGTGACGGCCGACGCCTATTTCGCCTGCCGCGGCGGCGGCGCCTACAAGCAGGCCGGCGCCTGCGAGCGCCGCCGCATCGCGGCGCGCACCTTCAGCGGCGGCAAGCCGATCGTCGTCGCATCGCGTTCGCACGCCGGACCCGAGACCCGCGCGTTTCTCGACGCCATCGGGCCGCACGACGTGGTGAGCATGGGCAGCGCGCTCAAGTTCTGCCTCATTGCCGAGGGCACGGCCGATGTCTACCCGCGCCTCGGCCCGACCATGGAGTGGGACACGGCGGCCGCGCAATGCGTGGTGGAAGAAGCGGGCGGGCGCGTGGTCGATGCGCGCGGGGCGCGCCTCAGCTACAACAAGCACGACCTGCGCAACCCGTGGTTCATCGTCGCCGGCGCGGGCGACTACGACTGGACGCGCTTTCTGCCTGCGGCGCCGAGGTAGGAACAGTCAGCCCGCAGGGTGGCGCCGGCATAACCGCGGCTAGCGCTGTTGACGCTCGGGCGGCACGAGGCGCGACATGTAGTCCGACACGACCTCCGTATCAGCGTCTGTGTACTTCTGGACGACCTTCACCATCTCGGGGTTCGCGTTGCGGCGCTTGCGGTCGCGGATGTCGCGCAGCTCGCGCACCAGGAACAGGTAGTGTTGCCCCGCGAGCCGCGGGTAGAACTTCTGGGCCTGTCCTTCGCCATGCGGCCCGTGGCAGGTGCGGCAGTCCTTGTCGTAGAGCTCGCGGCCGCGCGCGAGGTCCGTCCCCGGCCCCCGGCCGTTGTTGGTCGGTACCGGCAGGCGTTCGAGGTACACGGCGATGTCGGCCACACCTTGCACGTCGATCACGTGCTTGCCGGCAAACGGGAACATCTTGGGGTTGTCGCGCCGGCCCTCGCGGATGTCGGCCATCTGCTTGATGAGCACCGTGGCATGCTGGCCGGCGAGTTGCGGATAGCTGCCGTCCGGCCGCCCCGCGCCGTCCGGGCGGTGACAGCCCTGGCAGACCTGGTAGGCCTCGCGTCCGCGCTCGGCATTGCCCTTGCGCTGCAGTGCCAGCACCTTTTCGCCGATCGGCGCATTCCAAACATAGTCCGGCGACTCGATGCCCGGCGCCTTGGGCTGCTGGGGCGGGGCGGCGCCGGCCGTCGCGCCGAGTGCCAATCCGAGAAGTGCTGTGTAGTAACGCATCATCATCAGGTACCCGTTCCTGGCGGCCGCACCGGCCGCTACTTCAGGCCCGCGAGGTATTCGGCGACGGCGCGCATTTCCTCATCGCTGAGACGCAGGGCCACTGACTGCATCACCAGCCCGCGGTCGTTGTCACGCTCACCGCTCGCGAACTTCTTGAGCTCAATATAGGTATACGGTGCATGCTGGCCGGCGAGATGCGGATAGCGCGCATTGCCGCTTGCGTCCGGCAGGTGGCAGCCGGCGCAGGCCGGAACGCCGTTGTCGACGTTGCCGTCGTTGTAGATTCTCTTGCCAAGCTCGGCCAGGGCCGGCTGCGTGGCAGCGGCCGGTTTGCTCGTCTGCGCGGCGTAGTGCGCGGCGACGGCATCGATCTGCTCGGGCGTAAGGTTCGCGGCCATCGGTGTCATGACCGCGTGCTTGCGCCGCCCGCTCTGGTAGTCGCGCAACTGCTTCTTGATATATTCCGCCTGTTTGGCGGCGAGCTTCGGATACTCGGCATGCAACGGCTGTCCGCCGTTGCCATCGATCCCGTGGCAGGCGACGCACAGCTCGCGCACGATCGGCGGGGCCTCCTGCGCCGAAACGTTCGGGGCGACAAGCCCCCAGCTGGTGGTCAGCATCAAGAGCAGGCCGCTGCCAAAGACGGGACGTGCCATGGCCGTCTTGTGCTTGCGTGGCACGTCCGATCGGCCCCTCAGCGCTTCTTGGCCGGCGCCGCGGCCTGGAAGGTGTTCTCGACCAGCGGCTTGGCGTCGGCCTGCGGCACGTGGCACAGCGTGCACTGGTAGCGGGCCGCCGACATCTCCTTCATGACCTTGCCGGTGCGCAGGTCGCGGAAATGGCTGTCGCCCAGCTTGGGCGCGTTCTTTTTCTTGTAGGTCTCGGCGCTATGGCAGTCGAGGCACTGGTTCGTCTCCGGCGTGATCTCGTCGAAATTGGTCATGGCGTGCGGGATCAGTGGCGGCTGCTGCTCGAAGGTGCGCGGGATCGGCTTCTGCTTGCCGGGCCGTTCGCCGAGCAAGGCCTTCTCCGCCGGAGCCTCATCGGCGATCGCAACGTCCGTGGCGCGCAGCGACTTGACGCCGGCGTCCTCGGCGGCCGCGGGTGTGGCAAAGAGCATCGCGGCGACGAGCGCCGGCAGCATCATGGGCAGCTTGTACTTGGTCATGGCGCAACCTCCATTCATCTCAGCGGTTAGCGGAAACACGGGACGGCACGCGCGCCGCCG
This sequence comes from uncultured Acidiferrobacteraceae bacterium, assembly GCA_964482055.1. Taxonomy (GTDB): domain Bacteria; phylum Pseudomonadota; class Gammaproteobacteria; order Acidiferrobacterales; family Sulfurifustaceae. The sequence goes on along the minus strand of CAYZVX010000030.1, from coordinate 14,747 downwards.
CGGCCGCCGGCGACGGCGTGCCTGACAGCGCGACAGCCGTGGGGCTCGCCGGGCGGCGCCGGTCGGTAAGACGCGTGCCGAACTCAAAGACATCACGCGAGCACACATCGATGCAGCGCCCGCACGCGGTGCAGGCCGCATCAAGGATCGTCGGGCGCACGCCCTTGTCCTCGCCCTTGAGCACCGGCGTGATTACCTGCGGCTCGGGGCAGACGGCAAAGCAGTCCATGCAGTTATTGCACTCAGCGCGGCGCGGCGCACGCACGCGCAGCAGGGCGCGCGCGCCGAGCAGTGCGTAGAACGCCCCCACCGGGCAGACGTGTCCACACCAGCCGCGCGGGGCCACCAGCAGATCGAACAGGAACACGCCGGCGATCACGAGCCAGGCGAGGCCGATGCCGAAGATCAAGCCGCGGTGCAGCATCGACACCGGATTGAGCGCTTCCCACACGATCTGGCCGGTGAGCGCCGCGGCCACCAACGTGGCCGCGAGCACCCAGTAGCGCGTGTGGCGCGACAGGGCTGCGCCGCGCTTGATCCCGAGGCGCCGGCGCGCCCAGGTGGCGGCATCGGTGACCATGTTGACCGGGCAGACCCACGAGCAGTAAGCACGCCCGCCGATGACCCCGTAGAAGGCCGCGACGATCGCTGCACCCACGAGCGCGAGCGTCTCCGGCCAGTGGCGCGTCACGAGCGACTGCGCGAGCACGTAGGGGTCGGTGAGCGGCAGCGTGTTGAGCGTGTAGCTGTACGCCAGGTTGCCCTTGACGATCCAGAGGCCGGCGAGCGGTCCGAGCAGGAACAGCGCGAGAATGCCGAGTTGGCTCGCGCGCCGCGCGATCAGCCATTTGTGCGTGCGCAGCCAGCCCTTGGCAGCGATCGCCTCGGCAGCGACACGCAGGGATGCGCGCGTGTCGCGGGAGGCGGGATCCTGAGAGCGACCGACGCGTGCGGGTGCCTTGCTCATCGCGACTCCTTCTTCTCCGGGGCCACGAGCCCGCGGCCGCCGTACTCATAGCGGTAACCCTCCGGCAGGTGGTAGCGGTGCTCGACATCGGGCGCCACCAGGCTCTCGCCGGCGCGCTCCTTCTCCTGCCAGCCGAGCCGGTAGTGGCGGCCCGGCTCGCCCTTGGCGAGCGCGATCGGGAACACCTTGATGGCGGCCTTCTCGAGCACGCAGCCCTTCTCGCACTTGCCGCAACCGGTGCAGTGCTCGGAGTGCACCACCGGGATGAACAGCGTGTGCGCACCGGTGCGCGGGTTGTGCTGCGGCTCGAGCGTGATCGCCTTGTCGATGAGCGGGCAGACGCGGTAGCAGACGTCGCAGCGCAGCCCGAGGTAGTTGAGGCAGTTCTCGTGGTCGATGAGCACCGCGAGCCCCATGCGCGCCTTGTTAATGTCTTTGAGCGCGTGGTCGAGCGCGCCGGTCGGGCAGGCCTTCACGCAGGGGATGTCGTCGCACATTTCGCACGGCACATCGCGCGCGACGAAGTACGGCGTGCCGGTGGCGACGTCCTCGCCGAGGCGCGCGAGGTCGAGCGTGCCGTAGGGGCAGTCGCGTACGCACAGCCCGCAGCGCACGCAGGCGCCGAGGAACTCGCGCTCAGCGCGCGCCCCCGGTGGGCGCAGCGCGTAGGCCGGCAGCGCCGCCGAGCGCTTGGCGTACACGCTCAAACCGAGCGCCAGCAGCCCGGCCGCGGCGGCGCTGCGCGCCGTCTCGACCAGGAACTGCCGGCGCTTGAGGCTGACGCCGCGCTCGTCACCAGCCATGGCTCAATCCCCGCACCCGCCCATGACTACGCCTTGACCACCTTGGCCGCGCACTTCTTGAAGTCCGTTTCCTTGGAGATCGGGCAGGTGGCGTCGAGCGTCAAGCGGTTGACCAGCCGGTGCTCGTCGAAGAACGGCACGAACACCATGCCCTCCGGCATGCGGTTGCGGCCGCGCGTTTCGACGCGCAACTGGATCTCGCCGCGCCGCGTGACGACCTTGACCACGTCGCCGCGCTTGAATCCGCGCTTCTCCGCGTCTTTTGGATGCATGAACACGACGGCATCCGGGAACGCCCGGTACAGCTCCGGGACGCGCCGCGTCATGGTGCCGGTATGCCAGTGCTCGAGCACGCGCCCCGTGCACAGCCACAGGTCGTAGTCCTTGTCCGGCGACTCGGCCGGCGGCTGGTAGGGCAGCGCGAACACCACGGCCTTGCCGTCCGGCTTGCCGTAGAACTTGAGTCCTTCGCCCGGCTTGATGTAGGGGTCGTAGCCTTCGCGGTAGCGCCACAACGTTTCCTTGCCGTCGACCACCGGCCAGCGCAGCCCGCGCACCTTGTGGTAGTGGTCGAACTCGCCCAGGTCCTTGGCCTTGCCCAGGCCGAACTTGCGGTACTCGTCCCAGATGCCCTTCTGCACGTAGAAACCGAAGTGCTCGGACTCGTCGTTCTTGTAGCCCTTGATGGCAAAGCCGTTGACCTTGGCCGTCTCCTCCTTCGGATACTTGTTGATCTCGCCGTTGGCGAACAGTACCTCGTAGAGGGTCTTGCCGCGGTACTCGGGCTTCTTGGCGATCAGCTCCTCCGGCCACACCTCCTCGATCTTGAAACGCTTGGAGAACTCCAGGTACTGCCACAGGTCGCTTCGCGCTTCACCCGGCGCCTTGACCTGCTGGCGCCAGAACTGGCCGCGCCGCTCGGCGTTACCGTAGGAGCCTTCCTTCTCCGTCCACATCGCCGACGGCAGGATGAGGTCAGCGGCGAGCGCGGTCACCGTCGGGTAGGCGTCGGAGACCACCACGAAATTCTCCGGATTGCGAAACCCCGGGTAGGTTTCCATGTTGACGTTCGGCCCCGCCTGCATGTTGTTGGTCGTGGTCGTCCAGTAGAAATTGAGCTTGCCGTCCTTGAGCATGCGGCTCTGCAACACCGCGTGATAGCCCGGCTTGTCGTGGATGGTGCCGGGCGGCAGCTTCCAGATCTCCTCGGCCTTCTTGCGATGCTCAGGGTTCATGACCACCATGTCGGCCGGCAGGCGATGCGCGAAAGTCCCGACCTCGCGCGCCGTGCCGCACGCCGAGGGCTGGCCGGTGAGCGAGAATGGCGAGTTGCCGGGCTCGGAGATCTTGCCGACCAGCAGGTGCGCGTTGTAGATCATGTTGTTGACCCAGGTGCCGCGCGAGTGCTGGTTGAAACCCATGGTCCAGTACGAGGTGACCTTGGTCTTGGGATCGGCGTAGATCTTGGCGAGCGCCTCGAGCTTGTCCTTCGGCACACCGGAGAGCTCTGAGACGTAGTCGGCCGTGTAGGTCGCGACGAATTTCTTGAACTCCTCGAAGCTGATCGGATCGAACTTGTTCGGATCGCCCTTCGGTTTGCCTTCGGCATCCGGGTAGCCGTTGTTGCCGGCCGCCACCTCGAGCGGGTGGTTGGGACGCAGCCCGTAGCCGATGTCAGTCACGCCCTTGGCGAAGTTGACGTGCTTCTTGACGAATTCCTCGTTGACCGCGTTGTTCTGGATGATGTAGTTGGCGATGTAGTTGAGGATCGCGAGATCGGTCTGCGGCTTGAAGATGATCTCGAGGTCGGCGAGCTCGCTCGAGCGGTGGCCGAAGGTGCTGAGCACGACGATCTTGACGTGCTTGGCGGTGAGGCGGCGGTCGGTGACGCGCGACCAGATGATCGGGTGCATCTCCGCCATGTTCGAGCCCCACAGCACGAAGGCATCGGCGTGCTCGGCGTCATCGTAGCAGCCCATCGGCTCGTCCGCCCCGAAGGTGCGCATGAAGCCCATCACCGCAGAGGCCATGCAGTGCCGCGCATTGGGGTCGACGTTGTTGGAGCGAAAGCCGGCCTTAAAGAGCTTGTTGGCGGCGTAGCCTTCCCATATGGTCCACTGGCCGGAGCCGAACATGCCGACCGCGGTCGGGCCCTTGGCCTTGAGCGCGGCCTTGCACTTTTCCGCCATGATGTCGAAGGCCCGGTCCCAGGAAATCGGTGCGAACTCGCCGTTCTTGTCGTATTTGCCGTTCTTCATGCGCAGCAGCGGCTGGGTCAGGCGGTCCTTGCCGTACTGGATCTTGGAAAGAAAGTACCCCTTGATGCAGTTCAAGCCCCGGTTGACCGGCGCATCCGGATCGCCCTGGGTGGCGACCACGCGCCCGTCCTTGACACCCACCAGCACGCCGCAGCCGGTTCCGCAGTAGCGGCACACGCCCTTGTCCCAGCGGATGCCGTCGTCCTTGGCGGCGTGCGCGTTGCCGGCAAGCTGCACGCCAATGCTGGCCGCGGCCGCGGCCGCCGCGTTCGCCTTGAGAAATTCGCGTCTCGTCATGGTCATGGCGTATCCTCCATACTCTCAGACTCGGGTTCAGACTGTTCGTACACGAGCGCCGCCGACAGCACCTGCGGCAGCCCCTGCAAACGGGCAAAGCGTTCCGTGGCCTCACTCAGGCCGTCGGACTCGACCGTGACCACCAGGTGCCCCTCCGGGGTGGCGGCATGCACCTCGACACCGCTCAGGTTGTTGAGTTGCGAGCGCACCTGCTCGATGTGCTCGGGACGGGTGCGCACCACGACACCGGCTATGTGCATCGGACCTCCCGCGCTAGGGCGTCGGGTTTGAGCGCGCGCATGTCGATGGCGCTGGCCGGGCAGGACGCCACGCACGCGCCGCAACCGGTGCAGGCGGCGCTGCTGATTTGCGGCACCGGTACTCGCCCGGGTAGGCGCTGCAAGCTGATTGCCCCGGCAGCGCAGCGCTCGCGGCATACCGCGCACAGGACGCCGTGAAGTGCAAGGCAACCGGAGCCGATCGTGGCTTTGAGGGTCCAGGGCGCTGCGCCTTCGGCCACGCGCGGCAGCGCGCCCGCCAGGCATGCCGCGCTGCACGCCGCGCAGAACGTGCACTCACCGCGCGCGAAGTCGATTTCGGGAAAACCGCCGGTGCCGCGGCGCAAGATCGATTGTGGACAAGCGCGCAGGCAGTCGCCGCAGCGCGTGCACGTTTCAACGAAGCGCGCTTCAGGCAGCGCCCACGGCGGGCGCAGTGCTACGCGCTCGGCATGCAGCTCGCCGCGTAAGAACTGACGGCGACTGATCGTGGCAGCAGTCACGTGAGGATTGGCCTCCGTTAGAATTTCCTTTTTAACTGATGATGCGCGCAGCGGCATTGACCCGGATCAAGTCGCAGAGCCCGAGCGCATTACTGTGGAATGTGGTCGCACTGATTGTGGTTGACTATCCGCGTACGTTATTGCGTCGCAAACTTACAACTCATGTCCGATACGTCTTCGCTCTATCTCTGCCTTGACCAGGGCGGACACGCCAGCCGAGCGCTGGTGCTCGATCGGAACGGTGCGGTGATCGCACGCGCGCAGCGTGTCGTAGCGACGCAACATCCGCAGCCCGACTGGGTCGAGCACGACCCGGAAGCGTTGCTGGCATCGGTACGCGACGCGCTTGGCGAGGTTGCCGCGGCGCTCGCCGAAAGGGTGCGCGATCTGGCCGCGGCCGGGCTTGCCACGCAACGCTCGAGCGTCGTGTGCTGGGACCGGGAAACCGGCGCGGCGCTTTCGCCAGTGTTGAGCTGGCAGGATCGGCGCGCCCACACCTGGCTCGGGCAGCTCGCCCACAAACAGGCCGAGGTACACGCACGCACCGGTCTGATGCTGTCGGCGCACTACGGCGCTCCGAAACTGCGCTGGTGCCTGGACCATCTGCCGGCGGTGCGGCGGGCGGCCGCCGCTCGAGCGAGGTCCCTGGCGCCCGCGGCGCTTGTGCGTCCCTGCCCGGCGGAGCAGGGCAGGCTTGCGTGTGGACCGCTCGCGAGCTTTCTGCTGTTTCGCCTGCTCGAGGAACGGCCGCTGCGCGTCGATCCCTCCAACGCCGGGCGTACCCTATTATGGAATCTCGCAAGCCGCGACTGGGACCCGCAATTGCTTGAGTTGTTCGGGATCGCGCGCGAATGGCTTCCGGCATGCGCACCGACGCGCTACCGCTTCGGCACGCTGCGCGTCGGCGACCGGCCGGTGCCGCTTACGATTCTTAACGGGGACCAGGCGGCGGCGCTTTTCGCCTACGGTCAACCCGACCCGCACACCGCCTACGTCAATCTCGGCACCGGCGCGTTCGTCCTGCACGCGAGCGCGCAGCGCATTGAGGCCCCGCGTCTGCTGGCGAGCATCGCGTATGCCGACGACGGCAGTGCGCGCTACGTGCTTGAGGGCACGGTCAACGGCGCGGGTGCTGCGCTCGCGTGGGCCGGCGAGGCGCTCGGCATTGCCGATATCGAATCCCAGCTCGATGGATGGTTGTGTCGCGACGGCGACCCGCCTCTGTTTCTCAACGGCGTCTCCGGGCTCGGCGCGCCGTTTTGGGTCGCAGACTTTCCCTCGCGTTTCAGCGCCGAGGCGCAGCCCTGGCAGAAGCTCGTGGCCGTGGCGGAGAGCATTGTCTTTCTGCTGCAAGCCAATCTCGATGAATTCGCCCGCACCGGCGTGGTATTCCGGCGCATCGTTGCCACCGGGGGTCTCGCGCAGTCTGCCGCCCTGTGCCAGCGGCTTGCCGACTTAAGCGCCCTGCCGGTGCATCGACCCGAAGAGCACGAGGCGACCGCCCGGGGACTTGCCTTCCTGCTCGCCGGTCAGCCGAGCGGTTGGTCGCCGCTGTCAAGTGACCTCTTCACGCCGCGCCCGAACGCACCGCTGCGCGATCGCTATGCGCGTTGGCGTACGGCGCTCGACGACGCCATCCAGCAATTGCGCTGACACGGCTCCAGGCAAGCCCGTCACTCTGGCGCAAGCCGGAAAACAGCTAGCCTGGATCAAGGCGCAGGGACCAACACCCGATCGTTTGGGCCCGGCGGCGGGCTGTAGATGACGAGCGCTGCGGCCGGCTCCCTGCCGGCGTTCACGAAGTAATGCACCACACCGCGCGGAATGAACAGGACGTCACCGGTCTTCGCCGCGAGCCTCTGCTCTCCGATGTGGATGGTTCCGCTGCCACGCAGCATCAGCACGCTGATGTCGGAATCGGCGTGGTAGTGCACCGGCTCGCGATCGCGGATCTGCACCAGCAAGTGACTGGTGTGCGCGCTGCGATGCAGCGGCAGCGGCTTGATGTTCTCGCCGGCCGCGAGCGGTTGCTCGCGCAGCACCGCTTCGATGCCGCGCGCCGTGATGGTGCTCGCGCCGCTCGCCGGCCCGATCCAATCGGCGCCAAGCGCCGGCGGGCTCGCGGCGGCAAGCATCCACAGTGCCACGACATTTGCCTTGCTCATTTGTGTCCCCGCAGTGCCTTGTAAAGGAAGCAATCGATCAGATGATCGCTGACCAAGCCGATCGCCTGCATGTGCGCGTCGATGATGGTTGAGCCGACCAAGCTGAAGTCGCGCGGCTTACGATCTTTGCTGAGCGCGTCGGCCGCGCGTTCCTTGAGCTCAATCTTGAGCCTCACGGGCAGACGCTTGCCATCGAGCCCGCGCAGCGTCCCTTCGATCGCATACACGAGCTGGAGCGAGGCGTTGTCGCCGTGTCCCTTGAGCAGGCGATCGGAGTTGATCGACCCCCAGAGGCTGCAGGTCCTGCGCCGTGTGCACCCCGACGGCGTTCAGCCACTTCTCGGTCGTGGGCCCGAGCTTGAGAAGGGCAGCGAGCGGTGACTGGCGCGGCATCGCCTGCTCCTTACACCGGCTCAACCTGCGGATGGCGCGCCTTGTCGAGCGCAACGTAAACGCCGCGAAACTGCACCGCCGGCCGGCCGTCGGCCGGAACCGCAGCGCAAAGCTCGATTTGCGCCATGCCACGGCGCGCGAACATGCGCCGGAACCGTTCCAGCTCTTCTTCCAGTGGCAGCTGGCATGTCGCCTCGAAGTCCTGCGTGACCGGGCGCAGGTAGCGCACCTCGCTCTCGCGAATCACCACCGTTGCCGGGCCACGGTCATGCAGCAGCAGTTGCAGCAGGCCCCAGCCGGCGAGGGTAGCGAGCGCCGCGAGGCTGCCGCCGAAGGCGGTGCGCTTGTGGTTGAGATTCGCGGCGAGCGGCGCCGCCAGCGTCAGGCCGGCGGCGTCGAAGCGCGCGACGCTGATGCCCATGGCACGCGTCAGCGGGATCTCGCGATGCAGGGTCGCTTCGAGCGTCCGCAATTGCTCTGATGTGATCGTCCTTTCCATTGATCTTCCTCAAGACACCTCGAAGGTGAGCGAAGCCCAGATGCTTTCCCAGTGCGCGCTGCTGCCCTTCGGTGCAGGTCGCATGTGCACGGCGGTGATGAGCCACACCCCGGCTCGATCCAGCTGAAACCGGGCCCGGCCCTCGCGGTCGGTGCGCAACCGGGTCTTCCTATCCGGCGCGGCCTTGCTGAAGGCGATGACGGTGGCGCCGGCAAGTGGTTGGCCCTGGTAGAGCAGTCGCACCGGAAGGTCGCGCGCCGCGCCGGGCACGTAGGGGTTCTTTTCGGCGATGAGCTCAAGCGGCAACCCGATACGTCGATCGGTCTGAGCGGGATTGGGTGGCCCGAGCGCGAGCAGCGCCTTGGCGCTGCGCGAGTAATGCTCGCGGATGGGCGGCTTGCCGCTGCCGTAACGCTGCACGATGTGCTCGAGTCCTTCCATGTTGAGATAGGCATTGAACTCCTGCTCGCTGTCGAAGCGCACCGACGCAATGGTGCCGCGATAGACAATTGTGGCCAGCCCCGGCTCAGTCAGGACAATGCTACCGGCCGGATCATCCCCCGGGGTCGCCTGAATTGACTTCTCCCCGCGCGCCGTGAGGAGCGTGTAGCGCTCGAACAGCTCGAGCAGGTACGGAATCGACTCGCCCTTGAAATGCTGGCCAACGTACAGCCGCACCGGCACGTTGATGCCTGGCGCCGGGCGGAAGCTCTCCGGTTCGATCCAGAAATCGTGTGCCGAGGCGCCCAGGCTCACGAGCGCAAGCAGCGCCGCGAGAGTCTTTCGCGTACACTGCCTTCGCTTCGAGGCATGGTTGAACATGGTGCGGCAAGAATAACATGCGGCCTCATCCCCACGGCCTCCGCGCAATTGCCGCCGCGTCGAGCACGCGCGTCGGGCGCATCCTGCTGGCGGGGTTGCTCGCGCTCACCGGCAATGTCGCCGCTGCGCACGAGATCCGACCCGCCATCGTGACCGGCACCTTCGAGGCCGATGGTTCCTATCGTTTCGAGCTGAGCGTCAATCTCGAGGCGCTGCTCGCGGGCGTGAGCCCGGTGCATGTCGACACCAGCGAGTCACCGAACGCACGGCTGTACGATGAGTTGCGCGCCCTGCCGTCGGATGAGCTGAAGGCGCGCTTCGCGCCGTTCGCGCCGAAGTTCCTCGCCGGGGTGGTGCTCGAGTTCGACGGGCAACGCGCGTCACCCGCCATCGCCGCGGTCGAGATTCCGGAGGCGGGCGATCTCAAGGTCGCGCGCCTGAGTCGCATTGTGCTCACTGGGCGGGTGCCGGATGGGGTCCGGGCGGTGCGCTGGAGCTACGCCGCGGAACTCGGCTCGAACGTGCTGCGCCTCAAGCGCCACGACGATCCGAACGTGCTCGCGGTGTGGCTCAAGGACGGGCGCTTCAGCGAGCCGTTCGACCTCGCCGGCGCCGTCGTCCCGAAGACCCGCGCCCAGGTGTTCGCGGAATACACGGCGCTCGGCTTCACCCACATCCTGCCGCTCGGGCTCGATCACATCCTGTTCGTGCTCGGCCTGTTTCTGCTGACGCTGCGGATCAAACCGCTGCTGATCCAGGTCACGGCCTTCACGGTGGCGCACACCATGACGCTGGCGCTGTCGATCTACGGCGTGGTGTCCTTGTCGCCGACCGTGGTGGAACCGCTCATCGCCGCGTCCATCGTGTACGTCGCGGTCGAGAACATTGTGACGCCCCGGCTTCATGCCTGGCGGCCAGCGGTGGTCTTTCTGTTCGGGTTGCTGCACGGCATGGGCTTCGCCGGCGTGCTGACCGAGGTGGGGCTGCCGCGCAACGAGTTCGTGACGGGGCTTCTGAGCTTCAATCTCGGTGTGGAGCTCGGCCAAGTGGCGGTCATCATGCTCGCCTACGCGGCGGTCGGCCACTGGTTCAAGGAGCAATCCTGGTACCGAAGCCGGATAGTGATACCGGCTTCGGCCCTGATCGCCTTGCTGGGGTTGTACTGGACGGCCGAGCGTGTGCTCGGCTGAACGGTCTATCCGCCGGCGCGGCGGCGCTCGCCGCGGCGACGCTCCGTGCCGTTCCACGCTGCGCGGTTGACGCGCCGCTCCTGCCTTGCGCGCTGCACGCACGGACGCGCCACGATCGGCTTGCCCTTCAGGGGGGCAGCATGCAGGTCGCTGATCGCCTCGTGCCCGGCCTCGGCCGGTTCCATGTATACGTGCGCATAGCCGAGCGGTTTGCCGCTCGCCGTGTCTTTCATCACGATGGCGTTCACCACCGTGCCGTAGTCGGAGAAAACCCGACGCAGCTCTTCCACGGTGATCGACTTGGCGAGATTGCCGACAAAAATGTTCATTCTCTACCCTCCTACCCTAAGGACTTTTGTTTGTTTGCCCTCGAAGACGTTGCGCATCGCTTGCGCGCGGCGCATATTGAATTCTTTGGCCGGGAATCGACAAAACGCAAGTTTCAGAAAAAGCGTTAGCTGGCTCAGGCAGTTATTGCGCGCCGCCCCCAAGCAGGCGGCGCGGGCGCGGATGCAGCGGATTTCCATTGCTGGTTCGCGGGCGTGATTTGGGCACCGCATTTGCAGAGGAGGCTCTGACGAACGGTATGTCGGAACGGTCGGTACGTATCGCGGCCGACCATGTGGCGCTCCAGGGCGAGCTCGCAGTCCCCGCCGCGGCGCGTGGCATCGTGTTGTTCGCGCACGGCAGCGGCAGCAGCCGCCTGAGCCCGCGCAATACCTACGTGGCGCGCGTGCTACGCGAAGGCGGTGTCGGCACGCTGCTGTTCGATTTGCTGACGCGCGCCGAAGACAGCGTGTATGCGACGCGTTTCGACATCGATCTGCTCACGCGCCGCCTGGTCGCGGCGACGCGCTGGATCACGCAGCAGCCCGAGACGCGCGATCTCGGGGTCGGTTACTTCGGCGCCAGCACCGGCGCCGCCGCCGCGCTCATGGCGGCTGCGGAGCTGCCCGATCGCATACAAGCGGTGGTGTCGCGCGGTGGGCGGCCGGACATGGCGCTGCGGGTGCTCGGGCAGGTGCGTGCGCCGACCCTGCTGATCGTGGGCGGCCACGACGAGATCGTGATTGATCTCAACCGTCAGGCCTACGCCGCGCTCAGCGCGACCAAGGAACTGGCGATCGTGCCGGGGGCAACGCATCTGTTCGAGGAGCCGGGCGCACTGGAGGAGGTCGCGCGACTCGCCAGCGCGTGGTTTCAGCGCTACCTGCGCCCGTTGACGGCTGCGCGCTAGAACCTATTTCAAGAACCTGCTGCGTGCGCGTCTGACGAGCGCGGGTGAGATCTTGAGGCTGGTTCTAGTTCTTGCTCCGATCCGCGGCGGGTCGGCGCAGACACTCGATCACCTCCTGATCGGAGACCTGCGGGAACTCCGCGAAGAACTGGCCGACCGCGTAGAAGTACTCCGGCGCCTCCAGGCACACGACCTCGTCGGCCTCTTGGCGCAGGCGCGCGAGGGTCTCGGGCGGCGCCACGCCGACCGCGGCGATCAGACGCTTCGGTTTGCGCGCACGCACCGCGCGTAGCGCCGCGATCATCGTCGAGCCGGTGGCGATGCCGTCGTCGACCACGATCACGACCCGTCCCGCCGGGTCGCTGGGCGCGCGTACCGGCGTGTACTCGCTGCGGCGCTTGCGCATGATCTCGATCTGGGCCTGCTTTTCGCGTTCGAGATAGCGCTCGCTCACGCCCATGGCGCGGGCGTGCTCGGCGACATACATGTGGCCGCTCTCGTCGACCGAACCAACCGCGAGCTCCGGATTGCCGGGCGCGCCAAGCTTGCGCACCAGCACCACATCGAGCTCGCCGTCGAGCGCATCGGCAATGACCCGACCCATGGGCACGGCGCCGCGTGGGATCGCCAGGACCAACGGCTTGTCGGCGCGCAGGGCGCTCAGCTTGCGCGCGAGCAGCTCGGCGGCCTCCAGGCGATTGCGAAACGGCATGTCAGGACGTGACCGGCAGTTTGAGCGTTGCCGTGTCGGCGCGCGCGGCGCGTGACGGCAAGCTCGATTCTAGTCTTTTCATCACTTTCGCGGCAGTGGCGCGGTAACCGGTGAGCTTGCCGCCGCAAACGCTCAGCAGCCGCGGGCCGTGCGCATCGTCGGGGACGATAAGGGTATCGCGTCGGCGATGGAAGGCGCGGCCCGTGGCGCGCGGCAGTACGCGCAGCCCGGCAAAGCGCGCGGTTTCCCGCACTGCCATGGTCGGGAAATAGCGCCGTACCGTTTCTTTCAGGTAGTCGACTTCCTGCGCTAGCGGCTCGACCTTGGCCGGGTCCCCGTGAAACGGCGTTTCAGTCGTGCCGATGAGCACGCCGTTCGGCCATGGCATGACGAACACGGCGCGCCGATCCTGCGGCGCCTCAACATAATAGATACCCTGTTGGAGCCGGCCCTCGATCAGCAGGTGCGCGCCCTGCACGAGGTCGATGGCGAGTCGCGGCGCGGTCGGCGTCAGCCGCTGCAAGACCTCGTTCACCCAGGGGCCGGCGCTGTTCACGATGGCGCGTGCACGGCACTCGCGCTCCTCCTTCGCGGTATCGAACCGCACCGACCAGCCGCGGCTTTCGTAGCGTGCGCCGACAAAGCGCGCCGGGCAGGCGAGCTCGGCGCCGAGATCCTGCGCCGAACGCAACACCGCAGTCGTGAGGCGGGCGTCGTCGGTCTGCGCGTCGTAGTAGCGAAACACCGCTTGCAGGCCCTGGGTGGCGAGCCCGTCGAGCGCGGCCCAGTGATCGCGCGGTACGGTGCCGAAACGCGTTGCAGCGCCGAACCCGCCCAAGGCGGCATAGAGCGAAAGCCCTACGCGCAACTGCCAGGGACGGCGCGTCGTGTCGCGATAGACCGGAATGTGGAACGGCACGAGCCGCACCAGCTCGGGTGCGATGGCGAGCAGGATGGCGCGCTCGCGCAGCGACTCGCGCACCAAGCCGAACTGCGCGGACTCCAAGTAACGCAGGCCGCCGTGGATGAGCTTGCTCGAGCGGCTGGAGGTGGCCCAGGCAACCGCGCGTTGCTCCAGTACCAGCACCGAGTAGCCGGCCGCGGCCGCCGCCTGCGCCACCCCGGCGCCGTGGATGCCGGCGCCGATCACCACCACGTCATACGCATGCCTCATTGCGCGCTGAGCAGCTCGAGTTGCGCGCGCAGCTCGCCGATGGCAAAGGTCTCGATGAGCTGCACACCGCGCCGAGCCAGGCGCAACGCGAGCTGCGCGTCCACCACCTCAAAGACCGCGAGCTGGGCGTCGCGCCACGCGAGCCGCCCGCAGCGCGGCAGGCCGTTGACATCGCAAAACAGATACTCGGGGCGCAGCTCCTTGACGAGCGATTGGCGGCGCTCACGCCAGCGATTGATGACCGCGCCCACGCGTGTCCAGCCCTGCCGGCGGGCGTGTTGCAGCGTCTGGAGCGAATATGAGATCAGCACGCACTGGGCGGCGGCGGGTTTGAGGTGGCGCAGCACGCGGCTTAGCACCGTCGCGGGCCCGAAACGCTCCACGGCCACGCGCTTGATCTCGACAAACGCGGTGACCTGCGGGTGTGCCGCCAGCCATGCCACGAACTGGGCGAGCGTCGGGATCGGTTCGCGGGCGAACCTGTAGCCGAAGCGTTCGAACTCGCGCGCCGGGAACTGCGCGAGCTGCCTGGCGGTGTAGTCGTGGATCGCGCCGCTTGCCCCGCACACGCGCGCGAGGGTGCGATCGTGGAACAGCACCGGCACCTCATCGGCGCTCAGCTGCACGTCGGTTTCGACGTACGTTGCACCCGCGGCAATGGCGGCCGCGAAACCGGCCAGCGTGTTCTCCGGGTAGTGCCGCGGATAGCCGCGGTGCGCGACCAGTGCGGGGATGTCCATATCCCAGACTGTAGCATCGGCCCTCGGGCGCGCAGCAAATCGCGGTGTGCTTGGGTAAGATGGGCGTTGCGCAACGCTCGCCACCGCGGATACGGTGCCGGGCATCATTCACGACTGCGGCGAGCATGGCGTACGCGCGGCCGTCGTCCTCTCCGCCGGCTTCACCGAGTCGCAGCACCCGGACGGAGAGGTGCGGTGCCGGGCGCTGCTCGCCGAGGCACGGCGCTACCGCATGCGGCTGCTCGGCCCCAACTGTCTGGGATTCATGCGCCCGAGCGCGAAGCTCAACGCCACCTTCGGAGCCGAGGCGGCGCGCGCCGGGCCGCTCGCACTCATCTCGCAGTCGGGCGCCATCTGCACGGCGATCCTCGACTGGGCCGAGCCGCGCAACATCGGGTTTTCGGCGGTGGTGTCGACCGGCGACGCGGCCGATCTCGATTTCGGTGAGCTGCTCGACTACTTCGCGCTCGACCGCGAAACGCACAGCATTCTTCTCTACATCGAGGGCGTGCGCGATGCGCGCGCCTTCCTGAGCGGCCGGCGCGTGGCGGCGTGCATGAAGCCGGTCGTGGTGGTCAAGGCCGGCCGCCACGCGGAAAGCTCGCGGGCGGCGCTGTCGCACACCGGCGCGCTGGTCGGGTCGGACGCGGTGTTTGACGCATTGGTGCGGCGTGCTGGCGTGGTCCGCGTCAACACCATCCTGCAGCTG
>CAYZVX010000029.1:0-30097 GCA_964482055.1 uncultured Acidiferrobacteraceae bacterium | reverse complement strand
GCTGCGCGCCGCCGGCCTCGAAGTCGCCGTCGAGGCCGGCGCCGGATTCGGTGCCCATTTCACCGACGAAGCCTACCGCGAGGCCGGCGCCGTGCTGGTGGACCATGCTGGCGCGCTCGGCGCCGACATCGTGTTCAAGGTCCACAAACCGACCTTCGACGAAATCCGGCACATGAAGCGCGGGGCAGTGCTGATCTCGCTTCTCGACATGTGCCACGACGACGGCACCTTCGATGCGCTCGCCGCGCAGGGCGTGGATAGTTTCGCCCTCGAGATGCTGCCGCGCCTGTCGCGCGCGCAGACCATGGACGTGCTGTCCTCGCAAGCCAACATCGCCGGTTACCGCGCCGTGCTCGAGGCCGCGCGGCTGTACGGGCGGTTCCTGCCGCTGATGATGACCTCGGCGGGCTCGGCCAAACCCGCGCGCGTGGTCGTGCTCGGCGCGGGAGTCGCGGGCCTGCAGGCGATCGCCACCGCGCGGCGCCTGGGCGCGCAGGTGTGGGCCTATGACGTGCGCCCGGAGGTGAAGGAGCAGGTGCAGTCGCTCGGCGCCAGGTTCATCGAGTTCGACGTGGGCGAGTCCGGCGCCGGCAATGGCGGCTATGCCAAGGCGCTCTCACCCGAGGCGCAGAAGAAACAGCAGGCAATGCTACAAGAGGAACTGAAGAAGGCCGATGTCATCATCTCCACGGCCCTGATCCCGTGCATGCCGGCGCCGGTGCTGATCACCGAGGATGCGGTCAAGGCGATGCACGAGGGTGCGGTAATCGTGGACATGGCTGCGGGCAGCGGCGGCAACTGCCCGCTCACCGAAGCTGACCGCATCGTCAACAAACACGGCGTCATCTTGTGCGGCTACACCAACTTCCCCGCGCTCATGCCATCGGATGCCAGCAACTTCTTCGCGCGCAACCTGTACAACTTCCTGATGCAGATGCTGGAGAAGACCGACGCTGGATTGGCGTTCAAGGACTTCTATGCCGATGAACTCACCGCCATGACGCTCATCATCCACCGCGGCCAGGTGCGCTTCGAGACCACCAAGACCGCGAAGAAGACGGCAGGCAAGCCATGACCGAGGCGATGGTCGCGCTGTACGTGTTCGTGCTCGCCTGTTTCGTGGGCTACTGGGTGGTGTGGGGCGTCACGCCCTCGCTGCACACGCCGCTCATCTCGCTCACCAACGCGATCTCGGGGATCGTCGTGGTCGGCGCGATCCTGGTCGCGGGTTTCGGTGACGGCAGGCCGGTCACCGAGGCGCTCGGGTTCGTGGCGGTGCTGCTCGCCTCGATCAACATCTTCGGCGGCTTCGCGGTCACGAACCGCATGCTCGCCATGTTCAGGAAGAAGAAACGGGAGGCGCCGTGACGCTCGGCGCCCAGGCGCTTGCGGCCGCCTACCTCGCCGCGGCGGCGCTCTTCATCCTCGGGCTCAAGGGCCTGACGCATCCGATGACGGCGCGCCGCGGCAACGCCTATGCCGTGGGCGGCATGGCGCTCGCGGTGGTGGCGACGCTGCTCGATCCGGCGGTCAAGTCCTACACCTGGATCGTGGCCGGCCTGGCCGGTGGCGCGGTGATCGGCAGCGTGGTAGCGGCCAGAATCCGCATGACGGCAATGCCGCAGCTGGTGGCGATGCTGCACAGCTTCGTCGGGCTGGCGGCGGTGCTGGTTGCCATTGGCACCTGGCTCACGCACGCGCGCGCCGCCACGCCCGGCAAGGTGCTGATGGCCGAGATCTTCGCCGGTGCCTTCATCGGTGCGATCACCTTTACCGGCTCGCTCATCGCCTTCGCCAAGCTGCAGGCGCTGCTGCCCGGCAAACCCCTGGTGTTCCGCGGCCAGCATCCGCTCAACCTCGCGATCGCGCTCGCGGTGCTCGCGCTCGGCGCGGATTTCGTGCTGCACGATCACTTCGCCGCGCTGCTCGCGGCGACGGCGGTGGCGGCGGTGCTGGGCGTGCTGGTGATCCTGCCGATCGGCGGCGCGGACATGCCGGTGGTAGTGTCCATGCTCAACTCCTATTCCGGCTGGGCCGCGGCCGCGACCGGCTTCACGCTCGGCAACCAGCTGCTCATCATCACCGGGGCGCTGGTCGGGTTCTCGGGGGCGATCCTCTCCTACATCATGTCGCGCGCCATGAACCGCTCGATCGTCTCGATCGTGCTCGGCGGCTTCGGCGGCGGCACCGCCGCCGGCGCGGAAACCGCGGTGGCTACGGCCGCCGACAAGGGCATCAGGTCGGCGGCGGTCGAGGACGCAGTGTTCCTGATGGGCAACGCCGCCAAGGTCATCATCGTGCCTGGTTACGGTATGGCGGTGGGGCAAGCGCAGCATGCGCTGAAGGAGCTGCTCGAGGTCCTCGAGCACAAGGGCGTGGAGGTGAAGTTCGCGATCCACCCGGTCGCCGGGCGCATGCCCGGGCACATGAACGTGCTGCTCGCCGAGGCCGATGTGCCCTACGACCGCGTCACCGAGATGGAGGAGATCAACCCGGAGTTCGCCACCGCCGACGTTGCGCTGGTGGTGGGCGCGAACGACGTCACCAACCCCGCCGCCAAGACCCAGCAGTCGAGCCCGATCTACGGCATGCCGATCCTGGAGGCCGGCAAGGCCAAGCACGTGTTCTTCATCAAGCGCTCGATGAAGCCCGGTTACTCGGGCGTGGACAACCTGCTCTTCTACCAGGACAACTGCTCGATCATTTTCGGCGACGCCAAGGAGGTGTGCGAACAGATGGCGCTCGAGCTGAAGGCGTCCTGATCGAGCGCGCAGACGCGGCCCAGCGCGGATGATGCAGGGTACGGCCTCTAGTCGACCGCCGCGCGTGCATGCATGGTCAACATTCAACGGCATGCGCCCACGACACGCTTTCCCATTCTCGACCGCTTTTGTCCCCGCCCCAAGGATTACGATTCAGTAACGTGACGGTAACGATCTCGCCTCGCGAAGTTACGGATACGTAACTTCGCGTGCAGGCACCTGCGCGCACCGACGTGGCAGAGCCCCGTATCCGTGCCTATTCCACAACTTTCCGTTGCATCGACGCAACGCAGCCCGCATGGAACACGGCTTGCATATGCATCGCCGGTGCAACGCGCCTTCCTGCGCGTGCGCCATGAGCGCGGGGCGGGGGGCGTGCTCGCGACGCGCGGGACCAACACTACCAACACTAAGGAGGCAACTCGTGACCAATAGACTCATCGCAGTGACATTGGGGGCGGTACTCGCGCTGCCGACGGCGGCATTCGCCGACCTCACGTTGTACGGCAAGGCGCATATTTCGGTTGACAACTCGGATGACGGCACCGACAGCGGCGTCTTCGTGGCGTCGAACTCATCGCGCCTCGGCGTGAAGGGCTCAACGGACTTCGGCCAAGGCGTGACCGGCGTTTTTCAGCTTGAGAGCGGGGTATCGGCAACCGGCGAAGGTACCAACGACGGCAACGGCGGCGCCAATTCCGGCGGGCAGCTCTTCAGCCGGGCACGCGACTCCTACGCGGGGATCAAGGGCGGGTTCGGTACCGTCATCGCGGGCCGGCTGCCGGCCGCGAACCAGTGGTTGTACGACGCCAATCTCTTTGCTGACCAGGTGGGTGATGTCGGCTCGTTCACCGGTGCCCAGTACCCGGGCCGCGCGGACGGTGCATTGCATTACATCACGCCAGCCTTCGGCGGCCTTTCCGCCGCCCTCACCTATGTTCCCGAGAACTCGACAGCCACAACCGCGGAAGACAGCACCGGCATCGCGTTGCGCTTCGCCACCGGTGGCCTGTCGCTCGCGGGGTACCTGTTCGAGTTCGGTGACGGGTCAACCGCAGAGAACAAGAAGGCGGCGGTCGTGAGCGCCGGTTTCACCTTTGGCGGCGGCCATGTGGTGCAGGCGCTGTACCAGCAGAACAGCAACGAGGACAACGTCTCCGGCCGGGACCGCACGATCTGGACGGTCGGGGCGGGCTTCAAGCTGGGCGATGGCATGTTGAAGGCCCAGTACACCAACGCCGATGCCGCTGACAATGTTCCCGACAGTGGTGCCACCGGATGGGCGATCGGCTTCGATTACAGCCTGAGCAAGAACGCCACGGTATACATCGCCTACGCCACGGTGGACAACGATCCGAACGCTTCGTTCAGCGCAACGAACTGGGGCCACGGCAAGGATGTGGGGGTGGCAGCCCCCGGAAAAGACCCCTCCAGTATCTCCATCGGCTTCGTATACGACTTCTCCAAGACCTGGTAACGCTGCCGCAGTCGGCACCCGCACCGTTCGGTGCGGGTGCCTCGCGGTCCGTGGCGCCACCTCCCGCACACGGCGCCACGGCGCGGACGCGGTGCGCAAGGCATGCCGCGGCAATTCGCCTGTCAGGATAGAATTCCCCGAGGTCGCACGTCTCGGAACGCCGGGCCGCGATCGTCGCAACAATCGCCAAGCACAGCAGCCCCTGCGGCGACAGGCCCGCCTTGAGCGCGGATACGGACCGGGACGACCGCGAACTGACCGACCCGCCGACGAGCCGTGCGTACCACATGAAGCTATCGCGGTCCGACCCACCCGGCAGAGACGCGCTCATGCAACGGTTCTTCCCCTCCGCGCCGCGCAGCTTCCCGTTTCGGCGCAGCGTGCGCACGCTGCTGCGCGCCACGCACATATTCACCGGCGGTGTGCTGGTCGGCGGGGTGCTGTTCGATCAGCCGCCGGAGGTGCTCTCGCCCTGGGTGATTGGAACGGTGGCCTCCGGCCTCCTGCTGCTGGCGACCGACCTGTATGCGAGCCTTGCGGTCCTGTGCGAGGTGCGCGGCGCGAGCGTCCTGCTCAAGCTTATCCTCACCGCGCTCGTGCCGGTGCTCTGGGAGGCGCGCCTGGAACTGCTGATGGCCGCTCTGCTCCTGGGCGCCGTCAGCAGCCACATGCCCGGCCGCTACCGCCATTACGTGCTGTTCCTGCGCGGCCGCATTGCGCCCGATACCCGCCGCGGCTGATGCCGCACCTTATGTCGAGGTCTGCGCCGCCGCGTGTGACGGTGTGGCGGCCGGGTCGACCGCCCGTCCCGGCCGCGCTTCGGCCTCGGGCGCCATGATGTGGATGGCCTCGGTGAGCAGCGAAACGGTGACGGCCTCGCCGGGTGCGAGCCGGTTGCGGCGCGCGACGTGCGTGGGCACCGACATCGACAAGGGCGTGGAATCCTTGTGCGCCACGATGATGCTGACGGTCGTCATCTCGCCGAGCTCGGTGCATTCCTCGATGACGCCGGGCACGGGATTCTCGTGCTCGCCGCGCGACGGGCGGTCGCGACGGTGCAGGATCACGTTCTCCGGCGGGATCGCCCAGGTTACCGGTGCACCCGGTGCGAAGGCTGGCGCGTACCGTGCCTGCAGCATGAGCCCTCCCCAGGCCAGCTGCGTGATGCCGCTCTGCGCCCGATGCCCACCCACGGTGGCGTCGAACAGGTTGGTGAGCCCTACGAGGCGCGCGACCAGCGCGCTGCCGGGCCGCGCCAGCAGCTCGGCAGGTGCATCCGTGCGCAGGGTGCGGCCGTGGTGCAGGATGCACATGCGGTCGGCAAGCAAACGGGCCTCGTCGAGATCGTGTGTCACCAGCACGATCGGCATCTTGAGGCGCCGGCGCAGCTGGGCAAGCTCGCGCTGCAGCTTGCGCCGCGTGATCTGATCGACCGCCGAGAACGGCTCGTCCAAAAGCAACACGGCGGGGTCGCGAGCCAGCGCCCGCGCCAGCGCGACACGCTGCTGCTGCCCGCCGGACAGCTCGGCCGGAAAGCGCTGCTCGAGCCCGTCAAGGTGAACCAGCGCGAGCAGTTCGCGCGCGCGATCGGTCCGCCGCGCACGCGCGACATGGCTGAGCGCCGCCCCGACATTGTCGAGCGCGCGCAGGTGCGGAAACAGCGCGTAGTGCTGAAACACGAGCCCCACCGAGCGCGCCTGCGGCGCCAGATCGATGCCGGCATCGGCATCGAACCAGCGCGCGCCGTTACACATCACGCGCCCGTGCTGCGGGCGGTACAGACCGGCGATGGTCCGCAGGATGGTCGACTTGCCGCTGCCGGACGGTCCCACGAGCGCCAGCAGCTCACCGGGCGCGCACTGCAGGTCCGCCGCGAGCGGGATCGGCCCGGTCTGGCGCAACTGCACGAGCAGGCCGGCAGCGGCGTCAGCCATGACGGCGGCCCACGCGGCGGGTGGCGAGATGAACCAGTCCAATGGCGACGAACGACAGCAGCAGCAGGAGCGCGGACATCGCCCCGGCGGCGGCGTTGTCGAAGGCCTGCACGCGGTCGTAGATCGCGATTGCCACGGTACGGGTCTCACCGGCGATGTTGCCGCCCACCATGAGCACCACGCCGAACTCGCCCATCGTGTGCGCGAAGGTCAGTGCCAGTGCCGACAGCACGCCCGGCCAGGCGAGCGGCAGCTCCACACGCACGAACGTCCGCCACGCCGACAGCCCGCTCACCCACGCCGCCTCGCGCACCTCGGCGGGGATCGCCTCGAAGGCACGCTGCATCGGCTGGATCGCAAACGGCAAATTGAAGATGATCGAAGCGAGCAGCAGACCCTCGAAGGTGAACACGAGCGGCTTGCCGATGAGCGCCTCGTAGGCCGCGCCGAGCGGGGAGGCGCGGCCGAAGGCGCTGAGCAGGTAGTAGCCGAGGACGGTCGGCGGCAACACGAGTGGCAGCGCGATCAGCGCCTCGACCCAGCCCTTGCCGGCGAATCGGCGCCAGGCGAGCGGGCGCGCCGCCAGCACGCCGAGCGGCAGCAGGACGAGGAGGGTCCACGCGGCCACGTGGAATGACAGGGCAAGCGCGGTCCAGTCCATAATCGCGAGCTATTGCGCAGGCAGGAGGAAACCGTAGCGCTCGAGGATCGTGCGGGTCGCGGGCGTCAGCATATGCGAGTAGAACCGGCGCGCGGTCTGGCCGGCGCCCCGGATCAGCACCATGCGCTGGCGCAGCGGCGAATGCCACGCGGCAGGAATCACCGCATACGAACCGCGGCCCGCGAGTGCCGGGGAACGCACGAGCGACAGCGCGACGAGTCCTGCCTCGACCGAGCCGGAAAGCGTGAACTGCGCGGCCTGCGAGATGTTCTCGCCCAGCACCAGGCGGCGTCGCACCTGCGGCCACAGACTCAGATGCGTGAGCACCTCCTGCGCGCGCCTGCCGTACGGCGCGTGCTCGGGATTGGCGATGGCCAGCCGCTTGAGACGCCCGTCGCGCACGGCCGCCACCAGATCGCGCGCCTCCGCGTCGGCTTTCACCGCCGAGCCCGGCGGCACGAGCAGTACGAGCCGGCCTTCGGCGTACAGCGTGCCGCCATCGTGCGTCTTGCCCGCCTGCACCAGCCTTTCCACGTACGCCTCGTCAGCCGACAGGAACAGCTCGAACGGCGCGCCGGCCAGGATCTGGCGCGCAAAGTTGCCGGAGGAGCCGAAGCTCAATCTGATGGTTCGGCCCGTTTCGCGGCTGAAGCCCTCGGCGATTTCGGCGAGCGCGTACTGCAGATCGGCCGCCGCCGCGATCGCCGGCGGTTCCGCAGCGCGCGCGGCGGACGCCACACCCAAGCTCAGGGCGGCCGCCAGCGAACAGATCCTGCGCGTGAGGCTACGAACGGACCGGCTGTTTGGGGTCATGCACCGCCGTGCCCTGGATGCCGAGCTTCTTCATCTTCTCCCACAGGTTCTTGCGGCTGATTCCGAGAAACGTCGCGGTCTGGCTGATGTGCCAGCCGTGACGCTCGAGGGCCTGCGTGATGTAGCTGCGCTCGCACTCGGCCAGGAACCGCCCGAGGTCGGCATCGGCGCCGCCACCGACCACGAATTCCGGCATACCCTCGAACAGCGCGCAGGGCTCGAGCGCGGGTTCCGCGGAAAGGATGCAGGCACGCTCGATGCAGTGCTTGAGCTCGCGGATGTTGCCCGGCCACGGGTAGGCGAGCATCGCCTGCTCGGTCGCCGGCAGCAGCGTGCGCGGCGCACTTTGGTGCTGGGCGGCAAACTCCTGCAGAAACTTCTGTGCGAACCACAGGATGTCCTCCTTGCGTTCGCGCAGCGGCGGAACCTTCAGGTGGATCACGTGGATGCGGTAGAACAGGTCCTCGCGAAAACTGCCGTCCTTGACCATCTGCTTGAGGTCATGGTGCGTGGCGCAGATCAGCCGCAGGCTGACCGCGATCGGTCGATCGCCACCGAGGCGCACGATCTGGCGGTTCTGGATGGCACGCAGAAGCTTCGCCTGCATGGCGGGCGACATGTCGCCGATCTCATCGAGAAACAGGGTGCCACCGTCGGCCTGCTCGAACACGCCTTTCCTGGCACGCACCGCGCCCGTGAACGCGCCCTTCTCATGGCCGAACAGTTCCGCCTCGAGGAGCGTCTCCGGCAGCGCCGCGCAGTTGACGGCGACGAACGGCTGGTCCGTGGTGCGCGGATCGAGCCGATGGATCTCGCGCGCCACGACCTCCTTGCCCACACCGGATTCACCGGTGATGAGCACGGTCTCGGCCTGGGCGCACAGGCGCGGCAGCATCTGCTCGATGCGCCGCATCGCGGGCGAGATGCCAAGCGCCGGACGGCCCTCGCGCGGCGGCGCCGGCGGTGTGGGCGAAAGCGCCTCGATCTTGGCCACCAGCTCGTCAAGGTCGAACGGCTTGGTCACGTAGTCGGCCGCGCCGAGCTTGAGCAGACGCACCGCCTGGTCGATCGACCCGTAGCCGGTAATGAAGACGAACGCTGGAAGCGGCCGCCCCTGGGCGAGCAGCTGCAGATACATCTGCTCCCCGGTGAGATCGGGGAGGCGGATGTCGCTCACGACCGCGGCATAGTGGCCGCTCGGGATGCGCGCCAGCGCCTCGCCGGCACTGCGGCACCAGTGCACGGCGAAACCCTCGAGCTCAAAACGCTCGCTCAGCGACTCGCCCATGATGGCGTCGTCCTCGACCAGACACAGCGTTTTGGTCGCGCTCATGCGGCGTTGCGCAGCGGCAGGCTGACGTCGAAGGTTGTCTCGTGGGGATCGCTCTGCACACGGATCTCCCCGCCGAGCTGTTGCACGATCTGGTAGGTCACCCACAGCCCGAGCCCGTGGCCGTTGCGGCTGGCACGCGAAAACGGCTCGAACAGGTAGGGCAGCTCCTCCTCGCGGATGAACCTGCCGTCGTTGGCGACATGAATCTCCAGCCGGCCATTCTCGCGCCGCGTCTGAAAGTGCACGCGGCCGCGATATTCGATGGCCTCGACCGCGTTGAGCAGCAGATTGATGAGCACCTGCCGCACCAGCGTCGAGGGCAGCGGCAACGCGCTGTCCACATCGTTCTTCCAGACGAGGCGCGCCTCCTTGCGCTGCGCGGTCGGCTGCACCAGCGTACGCGCATCCTCGATGTCCTCGCGCGTGAGCGCGTGGCTCTGCACCTTGGCCTCGACCAACAGCGCCGCCACGGTGTCCTTGATCTGCACGAGTCCGCGCTCGAGCAGCGACAGGGTGCGCAGGGTCATGGGATCCTTGCTGCCGTGGCGCCTGTAGGTGTTGATGGCGTTCAACATGCCGCCGAGGGGATTGTTGATCTCATGCGCGATGCCGGCGGCGAGCTCGCCGATGGCGGCCAGGCGCTCGGACCGTACGACCTCGTTTTCGAGACTTTCTTTCTTGCGCAGTTCTACGACCATGCGCTGGAACGCCGTCCCGAGCCGCCCGATCTCGTCGCGCGAATCATAGGGTTTGAAGTCGAGCTCAGCCGGCACGCGCGGACCGATCCTTCCCATGGCGTCGGCGAGCTTGATCAGCGGCGCGCCGGTACGGTAGCCCGAATACCAGCTCACGGGCAACAGCACGCCGAGCACCGCCGCGGTGACCAGCATCGCGCGCCACACCAGGTCGTAGAAGCGCGGCAGGAACATCGACTTGGCGTAACCCATGACGAGCGAGCCCTGCAGCACCCCGTCGGAGGTGATCGGCACGATCATGTACAGCTTGTCAGACCCTTCGGCGTCCATGGCGACGGGCTCGAAACGCGTGAGTGCCGCTATGATTCGGTCCACGGCCATGTAGTCCGGGTCGATGCTCCCGGGCCAGACCAGCATCGGGAAGCGATCCGGGCGTGTGGAGACATAGACGCGGCGCTCAGCATCGAGCACCATCAGCACCTCGGCCTGTTCCGCGATGTCCGAGGGCGCCGAGCTCTGCAATGGAGCCGCGACGATCTCGTAGCTGCGCCACACGTCATCGTGCGCAAGCGGCGCGGCCAGCGTGCTGGCCAGCACGCGCCCCATGCCCTCGGCGTTGCGCAGCAGGTCACGTTTGAGCTGATCGTACTCGCGGGCGATCAGCGAGGCGGTGATCGCAAAGGCGGTGCCGACGACCAGCACGCTCACGCGCAGCGGAATCTTGTAGCGCAGGCTGAGATCGCGCAGCCTTATCATGATCCGGAATCTCTCGCGGCCTTGGCCGTGGCAGCGTCGACGACCGTTGCCATGGCCGTAATGCCGTCAAACAGACCGTCGCTGCCAATGACGAAGCCGTCGAGGTTGAGCTGGCGCAGCAGCTCGCGGCCCTCATCGTCGGAGGCCATCTCGAGCAGGACCCGCTGCAAGGCCTGGGAATCGGTACGCGCCAGCGTGCGGCGCGCAACAACCGGCGTGTGCCCAAACTCCGGGGACTTCTGCACGACGCGTGTCTTAGCAATCAGATCCGGATGATACAGCCGCAGCGTGTCCCACACGTAGCCATCCACCGCCCCGCCCTGCGCCAGACCGCTCGCCACCGCTTCGACCACCTTGCGGTGCGCCCAGGTAAAGAAGGTCTTTCGAAAGAAAGTGGCGGTGCTCTCGCCGCGCTGCGCGAGCGTGTAGCTCGGGTAGAGAAAACCCGAATTGGAGTCCGGATCGGAGAAGGCGAACACCTTGCCGCGCAGATCGGCCAGTGACTGCGTCGTCGTGTCGGTCGCCGGTACGATGAGGTAGGACTGGTACAGCGGCTTGCCGCGGTAGACGGGCATCGCCACAAGTCGCATGAAATCGCGGTGGCGCACGTACGGCAACCCGCAGGTCCAGGCGAAGTCGAGCTTGCCCTGGCGAAGCATCTCGGAAATCTCGCGGTAGGTGCCGCGCTTGTAGAACTGCACGGGCCGACTCAGCCGGCGTTCCAGGTAGCCGCGCCAGGTGTTGAGAAAAGCGTCCTGGTCGTCGAGAAAGACCGGGGTGAGACCGATCCGCAACGGCTGGGGGCCAGCACCGTCCGCCGCGCGCGCCGGCGATGCCGCCAGCCACAAGACCGCGCACAGGATCAGGGGGATGGCCCGCCGCATCATCACCTCAATCCGCAAGCCCCGCCGGATGAACAGATCGCCGGACCAATGTATCGCCGCTCGGCAGCCGGTGCAACGCGCACGGCCTTCGGCGAGGTCACCCGCCGGTCTGCGCCATGATGCGGACGATCTTGCGCGGGGCCTCGCGGAACTCGTGGCGTTCGGGTTTGCGGGCGATCGCCGCCAGCAGCGCCGCTTCGAGTGCGGCGTCCGAGGCGCCGGCCCGCAGCAGGGGCCGCAGCTCGACCTTGTCATTCTGGCCGAGACAAAGGTAGAGCGTTCCGTCCACGGACAGGCGCACGCGGTTGCAGGTGGCGCAGAAGTGCTGCGAGATCGGCGTGATGAAACCGAGACGAATGCCGCCATCGCGCGAGCGCAGGTAACGCGCCGGGCCCCCGCCGGGAACCACCGCATCGACAAGATCGAAACGCTCCTGGAGCCGCGCGCGGACTTCCTGCAAGGTCGTGCCCATCGCGTGGCGGCCGGTTTCCCCGATCGGCATCGGCTCGATCAGCCGCAGCACGAAGCCATGGTCGCGGCAGAACTCGACCATGGCCTCGACCTCATCGTCGTTGATGCCGCCGACCACCACCATGTTTATCTTGATCAAGGCGAATCCTTGCGCCTGCGCAGCCGCCAAGCCGGCCAGCACATCGTCCAGCACGTCGCGCCCGTTGAGCGCGCGCACGCGCTCGCGCTTGAGCGAGTCGAGGCTCACGTTCAGTCGCGTTATACCGGCCTGCTTCAGGGCCCGCGCCTGCCGCGCCAGCTGCGTGGCGTTGGTCGACAATGACAGGTCGTCGATGCCGTCAATCGCGCGCAGCCGCGCCGCCAGCTCAGGCAGATTGCGCCGCAGCAGCGGCTCGCCGCCGGTCAAGCGCACGCGGTGCACCCCGAGGCGCGCGAAGCCACGGACAACAAGCTCGATTTCTTCAAACGTCAGCCAGTCGGCGGGTTCCTCATAGTCCTTGAACCCGCGCGGCATGCAGTAGCGGCAGCGCAGATCGCAGCGGTCGGTGACCGACAGGCGCAGGTACTCGATGGCGCGTCCGAACGGATCGATCAGCCGTGTCATTGCCGTTGTCATGGACTTGTGTTTTCGGCCATGCGACGAGATGCCGGTCACTGAGCAATACCTATGCCGCCCATCGCCGCCCGCTGGCCCGCGCCTGCGCCGGGCGTCCACACCTGCAAGCCCTGCGCAATCGTGCGCTCGCAACCCGATTGTATGACACCGCGGCAGCGTCTTTCACCAGCTGGGTGCTTGAGCACGGCCCTCGGATTTTACCGACCGGTAACGCGTATCGACTTGGGCGTTACCGTTTCGTAACAGACACGCCCGTAAGTCAGCGGTTATATGCAGCAAATTCGGCTGGGCGGGCATTCGGCACGCATGGCGCGAGTCTTGCTCCTGGGGTGCGGCACAACAGTACGCGACACGATACATAACGGCCGCGCGACGGGGATGAGGCCAGCACAAACACAGCCATGCCGCTCGGACAGCGCCCAATCAAAGTCGCGCTCGGACGCGACTGGCGAGCGCTACGTACGGCTGCGTTCCGAGTCGCCGCTCGGCCTGTGGCGCGACGCCTGCCTGCCCCTCAACTTCTCCTACGTCGCGTGCCACGCCTGTGAGCGGGCCTGCCCGGTCACGGCCTTGCGCGTGGAAAGCGACGCGTTGTCTCTAAGCGATGCCTGCATCGGCTGCGGCCGCTGTGCGGCCGCCTGTCCGACCGGAGCGCTGGGCGTTGCCGGTTGCACGGTTCCCGCCAGTGTGGCGAGCGATACCCGCGCCGTGCACGTCGACTGCTGGAAGGTGCCGCGCGCGGACTCACCCGCCCATACGGTGCGCGTACCGTGCCTTGGCGCTGTGGCGGTGAGCCAATGGCTCGCGTTGGTGCTAGCCGCGGACGGCCGTCCGGTGATCGCCCTCGACCGCGGCTGGTGCGAAGGCTGCTCCGCCGGTGGCCTCGGGCCGCATCCGGCCCAAGGTCCGCTGACGGAGGCAGCCGCACTGCTCGCCGCCGTGGGCGTGCAGCGCTCCGCCCTTCCGGTGCTGCGCACCCGGCCGCTGCCGGTCAGGCAGATGCCGCTGGCAATTCCCTCGGCGGACAGCGAGCGAGCCGTCAGCCGCCGCGGTTTTTTCGGTCGTCTCGCGCGCGAGGCAACGGCCAGCGTGATGGAGGCGCAGGGGGACAGACCGGCCGCCGAAACGACGTGGCCGGCGATCAAACCGGGCGCGCTGCGCGCGCCCGAACGCGAACGCCGGCTCGGCATTCTCATGCGGCTTGCGAAACGCACCGGTGCTGCGCTGCCCGTGCGCCTGTTTCCGACGCTCGCGGTGAGCGACCGTTGCCGCAACCACCGGGTGTGTGCGGCGCTGTGTCCGACCGGCGCACTGCGCGGTTACGAAGCCGACGGCGTCGCCGGCATCGTATTCGACCCGCTCGCCTGCATTGCCTGCGCGGCCTGCGAGCGCGGCTGCCCGGAGCAGGCCCTGCGGCTCGGGCCGCCGGCGCCCGGGGCACGCCTGGAAGTCACGCGGCTTACGCGCCACAACGTGCGGGAGTGCACCGCCTGCGGGCGACCCAATACCGAGCCCGGGGAGCTGTGCGGGCCGTGTCGCAAGTCGCAGGAGCTGGTGCGTGCCGTTTTTGCGTCGCCGTTTCACAGCGGTGCGCGCGGTCCGGACCCCGATGCACGTCCATAGAGAGTCCACGAAGAACGACTGGCAGTACCACTGATGAAGAGGAGCAATACGCATGAACATGCTTAAGATACCGATCACACGGCGGCGCTTTCTGCAGGTGACCGGCGCCGCGGCAGCAACGGGCGCCACGCTCGGTCTGCCGCGCTTCGCCGGGCTGTCGACGCTGTCGGAGGCGCAGGCGCAGACCCCCAAGGGCGGTGAAGGCCCGACCGTCATCACCAAGAGCATCTGCCACCAGTGCCCGGCGCGCTGCGGGATCGACGTCTACACCACCAACGGGCGCATCCACGCCATTTACGGCAGCTCCGAGCACCCGATCTCCAACGGCAAGCTCTGCCCGAAGGGTCCGATCGGCGTCTACATCCCCTACGATCCCGATCGCTTCAAAGGGCCGATGAAGCGCACCAACCCGAAGAAGGGCCGCAACGAGGATCCGAAATTCGTGCCGATCTCCTGGGACGAGGCGCTCGACACCGTGGCCGCGCGGCTCAACGCGCTGCGCGACAAGGGCGAGTCGCACCGCTTCATGCTCGCCTTCGGGCGCGGCTGGGGCGCCTCCTGCGCCGGGCTGCTCGGCACCTTCGGCGAGCTGTACGGCTCGCCCAACGTGCCGATCGGACACTCCTCGATGTGCTCCGATGGCAGCGTCCTGTCCAAGCAGTGCACCGACGGCAACGCCTCGTACAGCTCCTACGACTACCGCCACGCCAATTACCTCTTGATGTTTGGCGTGGGGTTCCTCGAAGCCTTCCGGCCCTACAACAACAACATGCAGGTGTGGGGCTATATCCGCGGCGACAAGAGCCCGAAGACGCGCATCACCGCGGTCGACGTGCACATGAACACCACGCTCGCCGGCTCCGATCGCGGGCTGCTGATCAAGCCCGGCACCGACGGGGCGCTCGCGCTCGGCATCGCGCACTACATCCTGACCGAGGGCCTGTGGGACCGGGCGTTCGTCGGCGACTTCAAGGACGGCGTCAATCGCTTCAAGACGGGCCAGACCGTTGACCCGGCGACGTTCAACGAGAAGTGGGTCACCGGGCTCATCGAGTGGTGGAACATCGAGCTCAAGGACCGCAGTCCCAAGTGGGCGGCGGGCATCACTACGATTCTCGAGCGCGATATCATCGACACAGCACGCGAGTTCGGCACCACCCGGCCGGCCATTGCGCTGTTCGAGCGCGGCGCGCACGCGCACTCCAACGGCATCTACAACGGCATGGCAATTCACACGCTCAACGCCCTGGTGGGCTCGCTGTTCGCCGAGGGCGGGCTAGCCTACCAGATGGGGCCGGCGTACGGGCCGTTGCCGGTCAACGCCGAAGACTACAAGGATGGCTACGCCAAGAACGGCGAGTGGAAGAAGTTTCCGCGCGTCGATCTCAAGGGCCACCCCGATGGATACCTGTTGGCGAAGAACATGCTGCAGGAGGCGCTGCCGAACAGCCTCGCGGGCAAGCCGTACAAGCTCGACACGGTGATGTTCTATCTCACCAACCCGGTGTGGACCGCACCCAACGGCCAGGTCTGGGAGGAGGCGCTGAAGGAGCTGTACGTGATCGACACCTCGCCGTTCCCGGGCGAGACCGCCATGATGGCCGACCTGATCCTGCCGGATCACACCTATCTTGAGCGACTGCAGGACGCACCGACCTATCCGTTCCAGGGCTTCCCGATGGCACAGCTGCGCGTGCCGGCGATCAAGCCGCTCTATGACACCAAGTACTTCGGCGACACGCTGATCGAGATCGGCAAGCGCATCAAGGGGCCGACGGGCGAGTACTACAAGGCGCTTAAGGACAGTGAGAACGTCATCCGCCACCTCGCCAAGGGCTTCGAGCAGATGCCGGGCGACAACGGGGTGAACAGCTTCGAGTCGTGGAAGGAAAAGGGTGTCTGGTACAAGAAGCCCTACCTGTGGCGCCAGGTGCGGGGCGAATTCTTCGAGTGGGACGGCAAGGGCTACAACAAGCGCATGAGCGCGGCCGAGGTCAAGGACAAGCTGCTCAAGACGCCATCGGGCAAGTTCGAGATCCGCTCCGGTTATCTCGAAAAGAACGCCGCCTGGATCTCCGCCAAGACCGGCCGCGACCCAAAACGCCTGATGTTCCCGCAGTGGGAGGAACCGAAGCACCCGGGCGGCGGCGATCTGTACATGGTCACACCGAAGGTCGCGCTGCATGCCGAGGGCCGCGGTGCGAACCTGCCGCATGTCATCGCACTGCTGCAGCCGACACTGGGCGGGCGTGACACCGTGTACATCGAAATCCACCCGGAGACCGCGAAGAAACGTGGCATTGGCAACGGCGACAAGGTGCGGGTCAAGTCCACGGTTGGCACCATCGAGGGTTACGCCCGCTACTACGAGGGCGTGCGCCCCGACACGCTGGTGTTCCCGATGGAGCACGGGCACTGGGCCATGGGCCGCTGGGCGAAGAACCGCCTGCCCGGCCACAGCGGCGAGGTGACGGTCAACCAGTCCGACCGGGTCACCGGCCAGTGCAACTACTACACCACGAAAGTGAACATCGAACGGGCCTGAGGGCAAACGGAGGATTGAGCCATGGCAAAGTGGGGAATGGTCATCGACCTTGACAAGTGCACCGGCTGCCAGGCCTGCAGCACGGCGTGCCAGATGGAAAACAACCGGCTGCCGGGGGAGAACTGGCAGGACGTGCTGTTCTACCACGAGGGCAAGTACCCGAACGTCAAGCTCTCGTGGTTTCCGCGTCCGTGCTTCCACTGCGAGCACCCCTCGTGCGTGGACGTCTGTCCGACCAAGGCGACCTACAAGGACCCGGAAGGCGGCTTCGTGCTGATCGACTGGAACAAGTGCATCGGCTGCAAGTACTGCATGATCGCCTGTCCGTACGGCGTGCGCTTCTACACCGACGAAAAACCGGTGGTGGGGCCCGACATCCGCAGCGTGTTCCCGGCCGCCGGGAAAGGCCAGTGGAGCCCGCCGTGGCGCGCCCCGGATTCGCGCGATGACTGGGTGCACGGCGTCGGCATCCAGCCGCATGGCGTGGTATCCAAATGCACCTTCTGCTACCACAAGGTGAGCAAGGCGCCGAAGGGCGTAGCGGACCTCGACGAGGACATCCCGGAGCTCAAGGAATTCGTGCCGGCCTGCGTGCGCGTGTGCGCACCGAAGGCGCGCTATTTCGGCGATCTCGACAACCCGAACAGCAGGGTCAACAAGCTGATCGCCGACAAGGCCGGCGTGCGCCTCAAGGACGAGACCGGAAACAAGCCGCAGGTGTACTACCTGAGCGGCGGTGCCGGCGCGGCGGTGCCGAGCAGCCGTGCCGATGAGAAGGCGTGAGAGGAGGCGATACCATGACAACAGCGAAGATAAACATGAACACCGTGATGTTTGGCGCCCTGGCGGCGCTCGTGGTGAGCGCGGGTGTGACCGGCGCCAACCTGGCGCGCCTCGGTCACGCCGCCTTCAACACCACCAGCTCGGGGCTCGTCTGGGGCTTCCCGATCGTCGTGTACGACTATTTCCTGCTGACCTCCACGGGCCTGGCCCTGGTCGCGTCGCTCGCGCTGGTGTTTGGTGCCACCAATTTCTACGCCGTCGCCAAGCGCTGCGTGTGGCTTGCGCTGGCGGGTTTCGTGGGTGGCGTGGCCGCGCTATTCCTCGAGCTCGGCCATCCGCTGCGGGCGCTGTACGCCACACCGCTCAACTTCCAGTTTCACTCACCGCTGTTCTGGAAGGTGCTGTTCATCGGTGCCTACGTGATCCTGCTGCTCGTGACATTCAACCGCATCCACAAGCCGGGCTGGGACCGCGGTTCGGCGCGCGGGATCGGCCTGCTCATGGCGCTCGCGGCGCTCGGTGTGACGCTCATCGCCGGCTCGGTCTACGGGATGATGGCGATGCGCCCGTTCTGGTACGGCGCCGAGGTGTCCGTCGTGTTCCTGGTCGAATCGTTCCTCGGCGGGCTTGCGTTTGCGATGTTCTTCACCTACCTCGCGCACGGCTTCAGTCAGGAGGGCATGCCGGCCAAGGTGCGGGCCTTGTTCACGGGGCCGCTGCCGCTTGTATTCGCCGCGGTCATCGCGCTGCACATCGTGTTTGTGGTGTCGCGCGCGATCACCGGCCTGTGGAGCAACGCTGACGGCCTGCAGGTCTGGAACCACATCGCCCGCGCGCCGCTGTTTCACTTCGAGCTGTGGATCGGCCTGCTGCTGCCGCTCATCCTGATGGCCGCTCCGGGAATGCGCGCGAAGGCTGGCAGCCAGGCGCTCGCCGCCGCGCTGGTGATGCTGGCGCTTTTCATCGGCCGTTACGACTACATCATCGGCGGGCAAATGGTGCCGCTGTTCAAGGGCAGCTGGGTTCCGGGGCTGATTCGCTACGTCCCGTCGCTCACGGAGTGGATGATCCTGCTGCTCGCGATCTCGATCGCCAACGTGGTCAATGCCTTCGGCGAACGGTCGTTCAACCTCGAAGCCCAGCCGGCCGACAAGGGGTGATACCGCGGCAATCGCGTTCCAGCGCAAGCAGTAACTCCTCCGAGAGTGCTTGCTGATTACCGGACGGCGGCAGTGCCCGCCGTCCGGATTCTTTTGCGTGTAATATCCGCACGTGGAGTCGCCCACTGAAATGACGCCGGAAGCCACTGCGCTCCAGAGCCGTTCCGAGTTCTACCTGTGTGTGGCACGGGCATTTCTCCCGCCCAAAGACGAAAACTCATGGCGCGGCGTGACCGAGTACCTTGCCGATGACCTGGAGGCGCTGAGCGGCGAGCTCGGCTACCGAACTGGCACCGACATCGCCGGGTTGCGCGCGGCAACGCGACAGTTCCCCGATTCACTAAGCCTGTTGCAGGCCTACGGGCGGCTGTTTCTCACGCCGCCCGTCGCGGCACGGCTCAACACCGCCATGTACCTCGACGGCGGCATCATGGGCGGCGCCACGCTGGCGATGCAATCGTGCTACCGGCGGCACGGCTTGGACGGCGCGCCGCACTTTCACGACCTGCCCGATCACTTGTCCATGCAGCTCGAATTCGTTGCCTTCCTCTGGGGCCTGGCTGCCGGCCGCGCAGGGTCCGGCGATTCAGCGCAGACGATAGCGCTCGCCGACGAAGCCCGGCAGTTCCTCGCCGGTTTTGTGCGACCGGCACTCGCGCCGCTGGGCGCCGAGCTCGAAGCGGCGAGCCGCGGCTTCGGCGCCGCGGCGCTGTACCTCGCACTCGTACGCATACTCCAGACGGCCGTCCAGGTGGACTGTGGCGCCCCGGCATCTACGCCGATCGCCGAGGGCGCTTCGGATCTTGCCTAGGCGACGGGCTGCGTGGCGATCGCCCGGCTTCGCGCGCTTGCCCCCCTCGATTTCTGCGCGGCCAGTGTCGTTGCGCTGTGCGCAGCGGGAATCGCCAGCGCCGACATCGACCCGAAGGAGTACGCCGCGCCCGGCGCCGTAACGCCCGCGAAACCGCGGGAGCAACTGCGCGCGGAGGTCGAGGCGGAGATCGAGGCCGAGCGACGCCGCGAAGCCGAACGGGTCCAGGCGGAACAGGAGGCGGCGCGTCAGCGTGAGCGCGAGCTGGCGGCACGGCCGCTTGCCGTGCGCCTGCTCGAAAGCCGCTGCACGTCCTGCCACGAGCCCGCTTATTTTGAGGATCGGGACTACACCCGCGTCGGTTGGGAGCTCGTCATTCTTCGCATGCAGCTGCTGAACGGCACCGAGCTCGGTGCCGGCGAGCGCAGCGTCATTGCCGCGCACCTCGCCGCAAGGCGGCCCGCCTCGATGATTCGGGTGCTGCTCGATGCGGCTGTCGTCTTGAGCCCCATCGCCATCGTCGCGCTGTTCGTGTTTGGCTGGCGCCGGTGGCGCCGATCGCTCCGAACCTGAGCCTCGGGACTTTATCCGGGCTTCTCTACGGATGCCAGGCTGTCATACGGACATCACGCAGATGTCATCGGGCTGTCATATGGCGGCGGTTATATTGGCGCGCGTTTTATTGACCCCAAACCATCGGAGACATTCCATGAACCTCAAGCGCGCACTTACCATGATGGGCGTCGCGGCGGCCGTGGCGGGCACCCTGTCCGCGGCGCCTGCCCAGGCGGCCGACAAGCTTATTCAGATCGACGGCTCGAGCACCGTGTATCCGGTGACCGAGGCGGTGGCCGAGGAATTCCAGAAAGCCAACAAGGGCATCAAGGTGACCGTTGGCATCTCCGGCACCGGCGGTGGTTTCAAGAAATTCTGCCGCGGCGAGACCGACATCTCCAATGCCTCGCGCCCGATCCTGAAGAAGGAAATGGAAGACTGCGCCAAGAACGGCGTGAAGTACGTCGAGTTGCCGGTGGCGTACGACGCGCTGACCGTCGTCATCAACAAGCAGAACAACTGGGTTGACTACCTGACGGTTGCCGAGCTCAAGAAGATGTGGGAACCGGCTGCGCAGGGCAAGATCACCAAGTGGAACCAGATCCGTCCAAGCTTCCCGGATGCACCGCTCGTGCTGTTCGGCGCCGGCGCTGACTCCGGCACCTTCGACTACTTCACCGAGGCGGTGGTCGGCAAGTCCAAGTCGAGCCGTGGCGACTTCACCGCGAGCGAGGACGACAACGTCCTGGTGCAGGGTGTGGCGCGCAACAAGAATGCGCTCGGCTTCTTCGGCTTCGCCTATTACCACGAGAACCAGGACAAGCTGAAGGCTGTGCCGATCAAGATGGACGAGAAGTCCAAGGCCGTGAGCCCGTCGATCCAAACCGTGAACGACGGCACTTACCAGCCGCTGTCGCGCCCGATCTTCATCTACGTTAAGGAGGCCTCAATCGCCAAGCCTGAGGTCAAGAGCTTCGTCGAGTTCTACCTGAAGAACGCCGCCAAGCTCGCCAAGGAGGTCGGCTATGTTGATCTTCCGCCCAAGGCCTACGAACTGGCCCAGCAGAACTTCGCTAAGCAGAAGCTCGGCACCGCTTTTGGGGGCACGCCAGAAGTTGGCGTTCTGATCGAGGACCTGCTCAAGCGCGAAGGCAAGCTGTAAGCCGCATTGGTCGAGTGCTACCGAAAGGGCGCCCTTGCGGCGCCCTTTCTCTTTGTCGTTGCGCGATGTTGCTGGGCGCTGTGTCACAATTCTGTCATAAAGCACGACTACCATGCCCGTTTCCTCGAAGCCGGGTCTTTCATGAAAGAATCGCTTTCGCGTTTTGCCTATGATCCGCGGCGCCATGTCGTGGAACGCATCATTCAGGCGATTCTGTTCTTGGCAGCGTTTTCGGCCGTTGCCGTCACGGTCGCGATCGTGGTTATTCTCGTCTACGAGTCGCTCGCCTTCTTCGAACATGCCCCGATCTGGGACTTCCTGACCGATACGGAGTGGACGGTCATGTTCGAAATCAAGCGCTACGGCATCCTGCCGCTGCTCGCCGGCACGCTCGTGACCGCTGGGGTAGCGCTCGCAGTTGCCATCCCGATCGGTACCATCACTGCCATTTATCTCTCGGAGTTCGCACCGCACAAGGTACGGGAAACCGTCAAGCCGTTCCTCGAGCTGCTGGAGGGCGTGCCGACGGTGGTGTATGGGTACTTTGCGCTGCTCTTCGTCACGCCGCTGCTGCAGACTTTCATCCCCGATCTGCCCGGGTTCAATATGCTCGGGCCCGGCATTGTTATCGGGATTATGATCATCCCCTATGTGTCGTCGGTGTCCGAGGACGCGATGCGCGCCGTGCCCATGCATATCCGCGAGGGCTCGTATGCGATGGGCGCCACGCGTTTTCAGACTGCCATCAAGGTGGTCACCCCGGCCGCGACCTCCGGAATCGTCGCCGCCTATGTGCTTGGCATCTCGCGCGCCGTCGGCGAGACCATGGTGGTGGCGGTCGCTGCGGGCCAGCAACCCAACCTGACTTGGAACCCGATGGAAGGTGCGGCGACCATAACCGCCTACATCGTGCAGGTGGCGCTCGGCGATCTGCCGCACGGCAGTCTTGAATACCAGAGCATCTTTGCCGCGGGTCTCGTCCTGATGCTGATGACACTGGTGTTCAACGTCATCGGCCATCTGATGCGCAAGCGTTTCCGGGAGGCGTACTGATGTCGGACTTAAGCGATGCTCGCCTGAACGAGATTCGCGCACTCATCTACCGGCACAAACGCTGGGACAAGATCTTCGCCGTCGTCGGGCTTGCCTCGATGCTGGTCGGGGTGATCACCCTGATCGCGCTGTTCGTCGATCTCGCCATCGATGGCGTACCGCGCCTCAACTGGCAATTCTTCACCTCGTTCCCGTCACGACGCGCGGCCGAAGCCGGCATCCTGTCCGCGTGGGTGGGGACCTCGCTCGTGATGCTGGTCACCATGCTCGCCGCCGTGCCGCTCGGGGTGGCCGCCGGCATCTATCTGGAAGAATACGCGCCGCGCAACTGGATGACCGATCTCATCGAGATCAATGTCACCAATCTTGCCGGCGTACCGTCCATCGTCTACGGCCTGCTGGCGCTCGGGCTGTTTGTCTATGGCCTTGGCTTCGGGCAGAGCATCCTCACCGCCGGGCTCACGCTCGCGCTATTGATCCTGCCGGTAGTGATCGTGGCGACACGCGAGGCGATCCGCGCCATTCCCGGCACCATCCGCGAGGGCGCCTACGCGGTCGGCGCCACCAAGTGGCAGACCGTGCGCGATCACGTGCTGCCCTACTCCACCGGCGGCATCCTGACCGGTGTCATCATCGGCCTGGCCCGCGCCATCGGCGAGACCGCCCCGGTCATCACCATCGGGGCGCTGACCTTCATCGCCTTCCTGCCGCCGTCGCCGGTGAAGAGCGAGTTTCCGTACATCTCCTTCGACTGGCTGTTCGCGCCGTTTACGGTCATGCCGATCCAGATGTTCAACTGGGTCTCGCGCCCGCAGGCGGCATTCCTGGAGAACGCCGCGGCCGCGGGCGTTGTGATTATCGTCATGACATTGGCGATGAACGCGGCTGCGATCATCATCCGTTACCGTTTCCGCAAGCGCATCAAGTGGTAAAGTGAGGGGAAAAATGACCACCGACATCCAGACCGCGATCAAGCCCGCCGTCGCCCGACCGAACCTTTACCAGGACAGCCGCGTTGCTGCGCTGAAGCCGGAAACCACCATGACGCAAACGATCTCCCGACCGCTCAAGGCCCAGGCCAGAGATCTCAACTTCTACTATGGCGGTACGGTGCAGGCGCTGAAGTCCATCAACCTCGACCTCGCCGAGAAGCAGGTGACGGCGCTGATCGGCCCCTCGGGGTGCGGCAAGTCGACGTTTCTGCGCTGCTTCAACCGCATGCATGATCTTTACCCTGGCAACCGCTACGAAGGCGAGATCCTCATTCACCCTGACAATATCAACATCCTTGGGCCGAAAGTCGACCCGATCGAGGTGCGGATGCGCATCTCGATGGTGTTTCAGAAACCCAACCCTTTTCCAAAGTCGATCTACGAGAACGTCGCCTACGGCATGCGCGTGCGCGGGGTGCGCAGGAAGAGCATGGTCGATGACAAAGTCGAGGAGGCGCTGCGCGGCGCGGCGCTGTGGGACGAAGTGAAAGACCGACTCGAAGACCTGGCGTTCAATCTCTCCGGCGGCCAGCAGCAGCGCCTGTGCATCGCTCGCGCCTTGGCGACCGACCCGGAGATACTGCTGTTCGACGAGCCCACCTCGGCGCTCGATCCGATCGCCACGGCCTCGATCGAGGAGCTGATCGCCGAGCTCAAGGAAAAGCTCACCATCCTGATCGTCACCCACAACATGCAGCAGGCGGCGCGCGTGTCCGACTATACTGCCTTCATGCACTTGGGCGAGCTGGTGGAGTTCGGCGATACCAACCAGATCTTCACCAACCCGGCGAACAAGCGCACAGAAGACTACATCACCGGGCGGTATGGGTGAGCCGGGGCTGTCGCGGACACACTTAACGTGTGTCGGCGCCGGCGAACGGGTGCAGCGAAGCGCGCTGCACCCCGGGCTGAAAGCCGGGGCTGTCGCGGACACACTTAA
The DNA here is from genome assembly GCA_964482055.1 of uncultured Acidiferrobacteraceae bacterium. Classification (GTDB taxonomy): domain Bacteria; phylum Pseudomonadota; class Gammaproteobacteria; order Acidiferrobacterales; family Sulfurifustaceae. Next base: position 6,071 of record CAYZVX010000029.1, on the reverse strand, counting down.
CGTGTGTCGGCGCCGGCGAACGCCCGGCCATGGACGGCCGGGCCGGGGCCGCGCCGAGCCACTGAAGCAACGGCAAGGACGGCATACGAGAGTTTTCGGAGAGTAGTTCATGGAACCCTTACACACGCACATCTCCCGCCAGTTCAACGCCGAGCTCGAGGACATCCGCTCCAAGGTCCTGCAGATGGGCGGGCTGGTCGAGCAGCAGATCGAGCAGGCCATCCGCGCGCTGGTTAAGGGCGACATTGCGCTTGGCGAGGCGGTGGTTATGGACGACACCAAGGTCAACAGCCTCGAGGTCGCCATCGACGAGGAGTGCAACCAGATCATCGCGCGTCGCCAGCCGGCGGCGAGCGATCTGCGCCTGGTGGTCGCCGTCATCAAGACCATCACCGATCTCGAGCGCATCGGCGACGAGGCCGAGCGCATCGCGCGCATGGCGGTGCGGCTGGCCGCCGAGGAGCGGCCCAAGAACAACTACGCCGAGATCCAGAGCCTCGGCAGCCAGGTACGGCAGATGCTCCATGATGCGCTCGACGCTTTCGCGCGGCTCGACGTCGAATCAGCTCTGCGCGTCGCGCGCGAGGACCGCCGCATCGACGAGCAGTACGAGGCCATCATGCGCCAGATGATCACGTTCATGATGGAGGATCCGCGCACCATCTCGCGCACCCTCAACGTCATCTGGGCGGCGCGCGCGCTCGAGCGCATCGGCGATCACGCCATCAACATCTGCGAGTATCTGATCTACCTGGTCAGGGGCAAGGACGTGCGCCACACCAGTCTCGAGCAGGTCGAGCGGGAGATTCTCGGTCGCTCGTCGCCCGGCTGAGGCGCGGCCGGCACGTGGATCGCCTGGAGATCACTTACCGCTTTCGCGTGGCCGAGGGGCGCGTGCTCGAATTCGCGCTGCAGATCGAGCCGCACATGATGGAGATCATCGCCCCGGGGCCGACCCAGCCGCCAGTCTGGTGCGCGCTTGAATTTCATCAATGCCCGAACTGCCCGCTCGCCCCGGCCAAGCATTCCCACTGTCCGGCGGCGCTCAAGCTGATCCCGGTGGTCGAACGTAGCGCCGGGCTGAATGCGTTCAGCGATGCCCGCATCGAGGTCACCACGGCGGAGCGCACGGTGACCGCGGTCCGCCCGCTGCACAAGGGCCTGAGCTCGCTGGTGGGGCTGATCATGGCCACGAGCGGCTGCCCGCGCACGGCCTACCTGAAACCGATGGCGCGCTTCCATTTGCCGCTCGCGAGCGAGGCGGAGACCCTGTATCGCGCCGCGTCTATGCACCTGCTCGCCCAGTACTTCCTGCACAAGCAGGGCGCGGAGGCGGATCTTGAATTGCAGGGTCTCAGCGCGATCTACCAGAACCTGCAGTCGGTCAATACCGCGATGTCCGCGCGCCTGCAGGCCGCGGCCGGAACGACGAGCGCCACGCACGCGCTCATGTCGCTTGACCTGCTGTCGCATATCCTGCCGTTCGACTTCAAGACCTCACTCGCGAATCTGCGCCCGCTGTTCGCCGCTTACCTCTCGCGCTGAAGGCGCCCGGTTTGATCGCCGGACAGGGCGCGGGCGTGGCGTTATAATGCACCGTTTTTTCACCCTCAGCAGTGCTGCCCCGCAGCCAGGAGCCCCGCATGGCAACCGTCGAAGCAACCGCAGAGAATTTCGAGAGCATCATCACCGGCAACAACATCGTGCTGGTCGATTTCTGGGCGCCGTGGTGCGGGCCGTGCCGCAGCTTCGCGCCGGTATTCGAACAGATGTCGGAGCAGCACACCGACGTGGTGTTCGCCAAGGTCAACACCGAGGAACAGCAGGGGCTCGCCGCCCATTTCCAGATCCGCTCGATACCCACACTGATGCTGTTTCGCGAGCAGATCATCCTGTTCGCGCAGCCGGGCGCGCTGCCCGGCCAGGCGCTTGAGCAGATCCTTGCCCAGGCCAGGGCGCTCGACATGGACGCGGTGCGCCGCGACATCGCGGAGCAGGAAAAGCCCGCGGGCTAGCCGCGCGGCCCGCACTTCGCCTACCGACTGCCGAGGCAAGCGGCTGATTTTGCAGCCGCGCTCGGCCAGTCACACGGCTGTCATATACTTTTAATGTAATGAGCCGCCACTCCGGTGGTCCCATTATGAGCCTTGCCGAAGCCTCAGCCCCAGCCATCGACCAGCACGGCCGCCCCGAGCTTTTCATCAACCGCGAGCTCTCGTTGCTCGCGTTCAACTGGCGCGTGCTCGAGCAGGCCAAGGATCCGACCGTGCCGCTGCTCGAGCGGCTGCGCTTTCTGTGCATCTCCTGCACCAACCTCGATGAGTTTTTCGAGACGCGCGTGGCGCGCCTGCAGGAGGAGGTGGTCTCCGGCGCGGTGCACGCTGGCACCGACAACATGTCGCCGGCCGAGGTGCTCAAGCACATCAGCGCCGAGGCCCACAAGCTGGTCGCCGAACAGTACCGCGTGCTCAATGACGTGCTGCTGCCGCTGCTCGAGCGCGAGAACATCCGCTTCGTGCGGCGCACCGAATGGACGCCGCAGCAGGAGGCCTGGGTGCGCCAGTACTTCGAAAAGGAGCTGCTGCCGGTCTTGAGCCCCTTGGCGCTCGACCCGGCCCACCCGTTCCCGCGTATCCTGAACAAGAGCCTCAACTTCATCGTCTCGCTCAAGGGGCGCGACGCCTTCGGCCGCCAGGGCGGCATCGCCGTGGTGCAGGCACCGCGCGCGCTGCCGCGCCTGATTCAGCTGCCGCGCGAAGCGGCCGCCGGCCCGCACGACTTCGTGTTCCTGTCCTCCATCATCCACACCCATGTCAACGACCTGTTTCCCGGCATGGAGGTGACCGGCTGCTACCAGTTCCGCGTGACGCGCAACTCGGAGCTGTTCGTCGACGAGGAGGAGATCAACGACCTGCGCCGCGCGCTCGAGGGCGAGCTTGCCCAGCGCCGCTACGGCGAGACCGTGCGCCTGGAGGTCGCCGACAACTCACCGCCCGACATGACCGCACTGCTCATGACGCAGTTCGAGCTCACGCCCGACGATCTCTACCAGGTCAACGGCCCGGTGAACCTCAACCGCCTGATCGCGCTGCCCGACATGGTCGACCGGCCGGACCTCAAGTATCCGGCGTTCACGCCGCGCCTGCCGCGGCGCCTGGTGCGCAGCAAGAACATCTTCGAGACCATCCGCCAGGGCGACCTGCTGCTGCACCACCCGTTCGATTCCTTCGCCCCGGTGATCGACTTCGCGCGCCAGGCGGCGGCCGACCCCAGCGTGCTCGCGATTAAACAGACGCTGTACCGCACCGGCGCGACCTCGGTGCTGGTCGACGCGCTGGTCGATGCGGCGCGCGCCGGCAAGGAGGTCACGGTCGTGATCGAGCTGCTCGCGCGCTTCGACGAGGAGGCCAACATCGGGCTCGCCACGCGCCTGCAGGAGGCCGGGGCGCACGTGGTGTACGGCGTGGTCGGCTACAAGACCCACGCCAAGATGATCCTCGTGGTGCGGCGCGAGCGTACGCGCCTGCGCCACTACGTGCATCTCGGCACCGGCAACTACCACGAGCGCACCGCGCGCCTGTACACCGACTTTGGCCTGTTCACCTGCGATGACGCCATCGGCGATGACGTGCACAAGGTATTCCTGCAGCTCACCAGCATCGGCCGCCACGGCAAGCTCGCGAAGCTCCTGCAATCCCCGTTCAGCCTGCACAAGGAGCTGATCGCCAAGATCGAGCGCGAGGCGGAACACGCCCGCAAAGGCAAACCAGCGCGCGTCATCGCCAAGATCAACGCACTGGTGGAGCCGCAGATCATCCACGCGCTCTACGCCGCCTCCCAGGCCGGCGTGCAGATCGACCTCATCGTGCGCGGCATCTGCTGCCTGCGCCCGGGGCTGCCGGGCGTATCGGACAACATCCGCGTGCGCTCGATCGTGGGACGCTTCCTCGAGCACCCGCGCGTGTACTGGTTCCTTAACGGCGGCCGCGAAGAGGTCTACTGCGCCAGCGCCGATTGGATGGACCGCAATTTCTTCCGGCGCGTCGAGGTCGCCTTCCCGATCGAGGACAAGCAGCTGCGCGCACGCGTCGTGAAGGAGGCGCTCGAGAACTATCTCGCCGACAACACCCAGGCCTGGGTGCTCAGGAGCGACGGCAGCTACGAGCGCCTCACGCCCGGCGAGGCGCCGCCGCATTCCGCCCAGCTCGCCCTGCTCAAGGAGCTCGCCGAGGCGTCCTAGGGCGATTCAGGCCGGAGGTTTCAGGCGAAGGTCAGGCGGTAGCGCGCGGCGCGCAGGTACTGCGCCTCCCGCTCCAGATCCGCCTGCGTCAGCGGGTGCTCATCCAGCCAGCCGCGCGGGAAACGCAGCTCCAGCCTGTTCTTGTGTGCCGCCAGCTTGAACGCCGGCAACGCCACGTCGGTGCGCGCCCGGTGCAGCAGCACGGCGATCCGCAGCAACAGCGCCAGCCGCGCCGCGCGCTTTGCCTGCACCTTGGGCAGGAGCGCGAACTCCTCGACCGGAAACTTGCGGCGGTGGGCGCGGATCAGAACCGCGAGCAGCGCCTGCTCGGTGCGCGAGAAACCGGCGAGGTCGGCGTGCCGCGCGAGGTAGGCGCCGTGCTTGTGGTACTGGCTGTGCGCTACGGTGAGCCCGATCTCGTGCAGCTGTGCGGCCCAGGCGAGCGCCGCCGCCTCCGCGTCGGTCAGCTTCCAGCCGCGCGCCGCCTGCTCGAAACACGCACGCGCGGTGCGCGCGACGCGCGCGGCCTGCGCCGCATCGACGTGATAACGGCTGGATAGTGCGGCGATCGTCTGCTCGCGCACGTCCTGCTGGCGAATGCGGCCATGCAGGTCGTAGAGCAAGCCCTCGCGCAGTGCCGAATCGGCCACGCGCATGCGCTCGAGCCCGAGGGCCTCGAATATCGCCGTGAGGATGGCCACGCCGCCGGGAAAGACGGGCGCGCGGTCATCGTTCAGGCCCGCGAGACCGAGACGCTCGATGTGGCCGGCCTCGAGCAATGCGCGGCGCAACCTGGCCAGCGCCTCTCGCGTGATGCCCTGTTCGGACCATCCGGCCGCCTTCACGACGGCGGCAACCGCGCGGATCGTGCCGGAGGATCCGATCGCGCTCTGCCAACCGGAGCGAAATTGCGCCGCCACCGGTTCGAGCTCCAGCTGCGCGGCGGTTTCGGCGCGGCGCAGCGCCGTCTTGGTGATGGCGCCGTCGGGAAAATGCGCCTCGCTCAGGCTCACACACCCCATGTACAGGCTCTCCATGGCCCTGGGCTTCAGGCCCTCGCCCACGATCAGCTCGGTGCTGCCGCCGCCGATGTCGATCACCAGGCGCGGGCCCTCCTCGGCCACGTCGCGCGCCACGCCGAGGTAGATGAGGCGCGCTTCCTCGCGCCCGGAGATCACTTCGATCGGGTGGCCGAGGGCGCGCCCGGCGCGGGCAAGGAACTTGGCGCTGTTGCGCGCACGCCGCAAGGCGTTGGTGCCGACGGCGCGCACCGCTCCCGGCGGCATGCCGCACAGACGCTGACCGAAGCGCTTGAGGCAGTCGAGCGCCTTCTTCTGCGCCTCTTTCGACAGCCGGTTTCGTTCGTCCATCCCCGCGGCGAGGCGCACCATCTCCTGGATGCGGTCGAGCACGTGCAGCTGGCCGTCGACCACGCGCGCCACGATCATGTGGAAGCTGTTGGAACCCAGGTCGACGGCCGCGACCATCTGCGGCGCGCCGCGTCGGCGCCTCAGGCGTGCGCGCGTGACGGCCACAAGTCTTGCGATCGCCATCGATCCTTCCTCCCCGCGCGCGATTCTACTGCATCGGGCCCGGCGTGCGCGCCAGCCCCCGGGTTGCGTGCAACACAGCTGTAATGAAGCGATCGGCGCCGGCGTTAAGATAGTGCCGCTCGACGTGCGCGTAGCGCGCGCGTGTCTCGCGCCTCACCGCTGCCGCCAGGCGCAGCAGCCCGGCAAGCGGGTCGATGCCTTCCTCGGCGCTGCCGGCCGCGCCGAGCGCGCGCTCTACGGCGCGCCGCGCCCGCAAGCCTCCGGCAAGCTGGGCGGCA
>CAYZVX010000028.1:0-30619 GCA_964482055.1 uncultured Acidiferrobacteraceae bacterium | reverse complement strand
TGTCGCGCGGCCCTCGCCTCCATCCAATCGGCGAGACCGCCCCTCGCCTTGTCACGGCCCGACAACGTGATGCTTGCCAACCACGTGGACGCTGGTCGCCTGCGGTCCGAGCTCCCCCATCTCCTGCGCGAAGCGCACCTCGGTGCCGACGCGCAGCTGCTCGAACGGCGTGTCGATCAGGCTGTTGCGATGGAAGTACACGAGGTTCCCGTCCGGCGTAAGGATCTTGCCGTAGTCATCATAGAGCTCGGCGATGCGCCCGTGTGGCGGGACTTCGTGCTGCTTGACCTGGCCGCGCCGGCGGCGCACATAGTCCTCGAGCTGTCGCCGGATCGTGTCGAAGGCGTCGCGGATCGCAACGTACACGTCCTCGTAGGCATGGTGCTGGTCGGGCTCGCGCGACGCTACCAGCTCGGCCTCGGGAACCTTCAGGTCCACGCGCACGTGATAGAGGTTGCCCTGGTGATGGTGCTTGTGTTGCGCCTCGACCATGACCCGGCAGCTCATGATGTGCTCGTAAAAGGCGTCGAGCTTCTCGCAACGTTCGCGGATCTTCGCCTCGACGGCCTCCGACGGCTCCATGTTACGAAAGACGACTTGCAGCGGAAGCCTCATGAGTAACCCCTTCCTGTCTAGACGCGTTTGAACTCCGTTTTGAGGCACCCCGGACAGGGCGGCAAATGCGCCGCTGCCTTGAGCTGCACCTGGTGTCCGCAGGCGATGCACGCGAAGGTGCCGGCCGCCGCGATCTCACCGGTGCGGTAGGTGCGCGGGCCGGCCTGGCGGCCGGCCTGGTGCAGCCAATCGGCTACTGCCTGGGCGGCGCGACTTAGAAATGTTGCTGAGCGGTCGCGCCACACCGCGAACAGGTCCGCGGTCTTTTCGGAGAACTCCTCCCACTTCGGACCCATGCGATGCGCGGCGTTGACAATGTCCTTCTCGATGTTGGCGGCGACCTTGTCGACCGTGTCGGCCGTGTATTCGCCGGCCTCCTTGAGGCGCTCGCGTGCGGTGTGCAGCGCCTGGCGCAGCGTTTCGGCATTGAGGGTCTCGCGCACCTCACCGAGCCGCTTGCTGATCTCTTCGCGCAGCCGCTGGTAGGCCGCCAGCTCGCGCTTCTTCTGCTGGGATCCGGGCAAGAGGCGATCGACCTCGCGCTCGGCCTCGAGCCAGTCCTGGACCGGGTCACCGCCCTGGAAGTTGCGTGCCAGGGCACGATAGTACGCGGCCTCGGCAATCATGCGCCGACGCTCTTCCGCGGACACAACCGCCTCGCTCTTGCGCCGGGCCACACCGCGCTCCGAGGTCCGCCCCCCTACCGAGGCCCTGGCCTGGGTCGTGCTGCTGGTTTCTCTGAGTCTTGCCATAGCGACGTTCTCCCTCTTGGCTGTCCGCACCACCCGACCACGGTCGGCAGCGCGGGTCGTTGTTACACTTAACCACCGCCGTGGCGCCCAAACCTTGACGTCAATCAAGATGGGCGCGCTGGCGATGCTGGTGGCACTGGCCTTATTTCACATGCGTGCCGCGCTCGTATCCTTCAAGCCGGCGTGGGCGGCCTGCCGTCGAGGCGCTGGAATCCCCAGGGAACCGCGGACCGCCGCCCCGCGGCGCTCAGGCCGCGCTGCGCGTCGCACCGCTCTCGTCTTCCTGGCGCAACACGCCACGCAACCGCGCGATCAGGCGGTCGGCGGCTTCCGCCGAATAGCCCGTCGCGAGCAGCGCCTGCTCCGCGAGGGCGAGGCCGGCGGCGATCTTCTCCGGGTAGACGCGCAAACCGGCGATGGTCTGCAGCTCGCGTGCGTCGTGCTCGGTGAGGCTGGTGGCGAGCACCGGCACGTTTGGATAGCTGTGGCGCAAGGCACGCGCGATGCGCGCCGCGGCGGTCAGCCGGTGGAAGGTGATCAATACCAGCGCGGCGCGCTCCACACCAGCGGCGCGCAACGTCGCGATGCGGCTGGCATCGCCATAAAGCACGCGCAAACCCTCACGGCGGGCCTGCGTGAAAGCCTCGTAGTCGGACTCAATCAGCACGTGCGGCACGTCGGCCAGCGTCAGTGCGCGCGCCGCCAGACGCCCGAGGTTGCCCGCGCCGCACACGAGCACATGGCCGCGAATGGCCGCGGTGTCGCGCGCGATGTCGAGCTCCTCCTGCTGTGGCGCGCTGAGCTGCGCGCCGCGTCGCATCAAGAGCCACGTCAGGCGATCATGGTGGCCGATCAACAGCGGGGCGAGCGACATCGACAGCGGCAGAGCGACAAGCAAAGGCAGCCCGAGCTCGGGCGCGACGATCCCCGCGCCGAGCGCGCCGGCGGCGAGCAGCAGCCCGAACTCCCCGCCATGGCCGAGGATCACGCCCGCGCGCAGTGCATCGGCGCGTGCGAGCCCGGCGGCGCGCGCCGCCGGCCAGGCGAGCGCCATCTTGAGCGGTACGAGGACCAGCAACCAGCCGAGCACCGCGTGCGGTGCGCGCACCAGCTGAGTGAGGTCGAACTGCAGGGCCACGGTGGTGAAGAACACCCCAAGCAGCAAGTCGCGGAACGGGCGGATATCGTCCTCGACGCGGTGGCGAAAGTCGCTCTCCCCGAGCGCGAGCCCCGCCAGGAACGCACCGAGCGCGGGCGACAGGCCAAGGAGATGCGCGCCGAAGCCGGCCGCTACGACGAGCAGCAGCGCCGCGAGCAGGAACAGCTCGGCGCTGCCGTGCCGTGCCACCCAGGCGAGCGCACGGTACAGCACCGGCTTGCCGAGCAGCGCGGCGGCGGCGAACACCGCGAGCGTCCAGAGGCTTTCGCCAAGCAGCGCGGTCCACGCCGGCGATCCGCCGCGGCTCCAGGCCGCGAGCAGCGCGAGCAGGGGAATCGCCGCGAGGTCCTGGAACACGAGCACTTTCACCGCGAAGTGTCCGTGGCGCGCGGTAAGCTCGCCTTGTTCGGCGAGCTGCTTGGCCGCGATGGCGGTCGATGACATGGTCACCGCCCCACCGATCAGCACGGCGCCTGGCCAGTCCGCCCCCAGCACGCGCGCGATGACCGCAGCGGTCGTTGCAGTGAGCAGCACCTGCAGTCCGCCGGCGACCAGCACCTGGCGGCGCGTGGCGAGGAGCTCGCTTACCGAGAACTCCAGGCCGACCATGAACATGAGCAGCACCACGCCGAGCTCGGCCAGAAAGCCTATGGCATCGCCCGGCTGCACGATGCCGGTGGCCGACGGCCCGAGCACAATGCCGGCGGCAAGATAACCGAGCACCGTCGGCAAGCCGAGGCGCGCGGCGAGCGCAGTCATGACCGCCGCCGTTCCGAGCAGCACCAGGGCGAGCGCGAAAGCGCTGTCCACCGTGAACCCTCGTCCTATTTGTTACTTAGCGTCCTCTGCGGCGCATCGCCGGCGCCGACGCCGGCCAGACATCTCGGGGCGCGTGTGTGCGCCCTTGCATGTCACGTTCATCCGGGTACTGCATGGGGTCAGCGCCACACACCGCCAAGATGCCAGCGCGGGCGCGCCGCGGTAAACGCCGCCTCGCCTTGCAGCGCCGGATGGGTCGCCGCCAGGCCAGGCCAAACCTGACGCTGCGCGGGCGCCAAGGCGAGCAGGCGGCGGATGCGTTCTTCGGTCGGCGGGTGGGTGCGCAACCAGGAAGGCTCCGGATTGCCCCAGCCCGGCAGCAGCACCGCGAGCCACGAACGCGTCACCCGCTCGATGCGCGCCAGCGCCGAGGCGAGCCCTTGCGGATCGCCGGTCAGGGCCGCCGCCTTGAGGTCAGCGTCGTACTCGCGCACCCGCGACAGCCCGAGCTGCGCGAGCAAGGCGAGCTGCGGCGCTCCGAGCAGCAGGAGCAACGCCCGCCAATCGACCAGCAGCGCTCCGGTCAGCAACCCGGGCAGGCTCGCGATCAGCAGCAACTGTCCGGTGAGCGACAGCGCGTAGGTGAGCCGGCTCACGTAGTCAGCGAGACCCATGACGCGCAGATCGCCGTGCGCGATGTGGGCAACTTCGTGGGCGAGGACCGCGATCAGCTCGCGCAGGCTCAAGGTCCGGAGCAGGCCGGCGCTGACCGCGATGGCCGCCCGGTGCCGGCTACCGACGGCGAAGGCGTTGACCGCCGCGCTCGGCACGTAGTAGAGGCGCGGAACTGCTGGCAACTCGGCGCGCGTCGCCAGCTCCGCCAGCGCCTGCCACAACGCCGGCACCTCGTCATAGGCGAGCGGCCGGGCACGATAAAGCCGCAGCGTCAACCACTCGCTGCCGATCGGCGCGAACACGAGCATGGCGGCGCTCGCCGCGAACGCCACCCACATCCCCTCGCGCCCGAACACCAGCGCGGCGGCCGCCGCGACGATGCCCGCCAGCGCCGCGATGAGCAGCAAGGTCTGCAGCCGGTTGAGCCAGGCGTGCCGCCGCCACAGCGCCGTCATGATGTTCCCTCAGCCCTCGCGCGCACGCAGTCGCTCGATCTCCTCGAGCAGGTCGGCGACCAGCGCCGCGAGCTCCGGTCCGGCATCGAAATCGCGCTCAAGCGCGCGCAGCCGGCAGGCGCGGCGCAGGCTCGCGGCGCTGAAGCGCCAGTGCGCGGCACCCGCCCCGCCCGCCACGCTGAGATAGCCTTCTTCGACGCGCTGCACGATCCATTGCGGCTCGACGCCGGCGGCACGCGCCAGCTCCTCGAGCGTGAGGCAGGCCTCCTCGATCGCGGCGGCCACCAGTATCTCGTCTTCGCGCATGACCTAAGCTCCGCTTGTGGCGCGCGGGTCGAATGCCAATTCGCGCGCCATGGTTTCATAGAGCTGCCGCGCCTTCGCTGTGTCGGCCGGCGGGACCACGATCTCGACCTCGAGCAACAGGTCGCCCGGCGGATCGCTCGGCAGCCCGTGCCCGCGCACGCGCAGTTGCCGGCCGCTCTGCGCACCGGGCGGGATGCGCACGCGCAGCTCGCTGCCGTCGGGCAGGCGCACGGGAACGACCGCCCCGAGCGCCGCCTCCCACGGCGCCACCGGCAGTTTCATGTGCAGATCGGCGCCCTCGACGCGATAGCGTGGATCGGCACGAAAGCTCACCTCCAGCAACAGATCGCCCGGCGGTGAACCGCCGGCGCCGGGTGCCCCCTGCCCGCTCAGGCGAATGAACTGGCCTTCGCGCACGCCCTTGGGAATCTTAACATTGAGCGTGCGCGTGCCGAGACGCACACGCCCGCGCGCATCGACCTGAGGCACGCGCAGGGTAATGGTGCGGGTCGTGCCGCGAAAGGCGTCCTCGATATCGAGCAGCACGCGCGCATAGTGATCCTCACCGCGCGCGTGTGCGGCGCCGCGCGCGCCGAAGCGCCCGAACAGCTCGGCGAAGAAATCGCTGAAGTCGGCGGCCTCGTGCGGCGCGAAGCCGCCCGAGAACTCGAAACCCGCGTCCCAATCGGGCGGCGGCCGGAATTCCTCGCCGGCCCGATGGCCGCGCGCAAGCTGATCATAGGCGGCGCGCTTCTCCGGGTCGGAGAGCACCGCGTAGGCCTCGTTGACCTCCTTCATGTGCCGCTCGGCGTCCTTTTCCTTGGACACGTCCGGGTGGTACTTGCGCGCGAGCTTGCGGTAGGCCTTCTTGATCTCCTCGGTCGTCGCCTCGCGCGAGACGCCCAGCGTCTGGTAGTAGTCTTTGAATTCCACGCCTCATTCCTTTCGCGCCGGCCCGCACCGCCAACGCATCCCCGTAACAAAAGGGCCCGGCAGCGCCGGGCCCTTGGGCGGCGAGCGCCGGGCGCGCCTACTCGACCTTGATCGTGTGGCGCTTGGCCCGCTCCACCTTCGGGATCACCAGCTCAAGCATCCCGTCCTTGAAGGTGGCCTTGGCCTTGGCGCCATCCACCGCCGCCGGCAAGCCGACGGTGCGCACGAACGCCCCGCGCGAGATCTCGCAACGATAGTATTCGCCTTTTTCTTCTTTTTCCTCGTGGCGCGTCTCGCCCTTTATCGTCACGGTGTCCTCACCGACGGTGATGTCGAGGTCCTTCTTGTCGATCCCCGGAATCTCCGCCTTGACCACGACCTCCGCCTCGCGGTCGATCACGTCCACCTTGGGCACGCGCACCTCGGGCAGTGTCAGCTCCGGGAAGGCCGGCCACTCGAAGCGCCAGGGACGCAGCCAGCTGCGCGGGAAGAACTGCTCGAACATCCGGTCCATCTCTTCGAACGGGCTGAGCGCCCGTGCCGCCTTCGCCTTCTGGATCTCCTGCCCCTTGCTGGCAGTCATTTCCTTCTTGGTTTCTTCCGCCATGGTCGATCACCTCCGTTGAGTTGAGAAAGTATTGTTCTGTAACGCTAGCGCGCGACGCGCCCGCCCGCTTTGACGCAAATCAATAGCCTGGCAGCACGCCATCGCTTCGTCAGATTGATGCGGCTATTTCTTATGCGATCCGGCGCGGCCGCCTTCAAGTCTTTGCAGCTCTTCGTACAGCGCGCGCTGGCGCTCGGTCAGGCGCTCCGGCACGTGCACGCGGATGCGCAGATTGAGGTCGCCGCGCCCGGGTTCGGCGAAGCGCGGCAGCCCCTTGCCGCGAATCCGTAACACCTCATCGGGCTGCGTACCCGGCGGAATGGTGACCTCCACGCGGCCCTCGAGCGTCTCCACACTGCGCCGCGTGCCGAGCGCCGCCTCGCTCGGCGCGAGCGTCTCCGTTCGCCACAGATCGGCGCCGACGCGCTCGAACCGCTCATCCGGCTGGGTGCGGATCACGACGTACAGATCGCCGGGCGCCCCGCCGACATCCCCGCTCGGCGCGCCGTGCCCGGGCACGCGCAGCGCCAGCCCCTCCTCGGCGCCGCGCGGAATCGTCACGGTGAGCCGCTCCTCACGCTCCACCTGCCCGCTGCCGCCGCAATCGGGGCAGGGCGTATCGATCACGGTGCCGCGGCCGTGGCATACCGGACAGGTCGTGATCTGCTGGATGCGCACCGCGGCCTGCGCCTTGCGCTCGTCGCGCGTAACGACCCGCTGCCCGCTGCCGCCGCAGGCGGTGCATGGCCGCGGCGCCGCTCCACCCTTCGCGCCGGTCCCATGGCAGGAGGGGCAGATCACCGCTCGCGTGTAGCGCAGGGTTTCCTCGCCGCCGGTCGCGATGCGTTCGAGCGGCACGACCAGCTCGATCTCCAGGTCCGCGCCGCGCGCGGGCCCCGTGCGGTGATGCCGAAACAGCCGATCGAAAAGCCCGCCCGGTCCGCCGAATCCGAAGCCGAACCCCAGATCGCCGCCGAAGTCGCGGAAGATGTCGCCGAAGTCGATGCCCGCGAACAGGTCCTCCGGCGAGTAGCCGGCCACACCGGCGAAGCCCTGCGCATCGTATTCGGCGCGCTTCTTCGGATCGGACAGGACGGCGTAGGCCTCGGCAATCTCCTTGAAGCGTTCTTGCGCCTCCGGCGCCTTGTTGCGGTCGGGATGGTACTTGAGCGCGAGCTTGCGAAACGCGTCCTTGATCGCCTTGGCGTCGGCGTCGCGCGCCACACCCAGCACTTCGTAGTAGTCGCGCTGCATGGCTCATGACTGGTGATTCGTGATTCGTGACCCGTGGCGAGTCACTCAACGCACTTCCTCGACGGCTGCTCGCTCACACCAATCACGAGTTGCGAATCACGGGTTACGACTTGCTCTCCTTGTACTCCGCATCCACCACGCGCCCGCGCGGGCCGGCGCCGCTCGGACGGGCCTCGCCGCCGGTCTCCACGTGCGGCGGCGGCTGCGGTCCCGGGCGGGCCTTGTAGGCGCCGGGCGTTTGCGCATAGATGATCGTACCGCCCTCCTTGAGGGCCTTCTTGAGCGTCTCGCTGCGGCTCGCGGCGAGATCGGCGTCTTTCTTCGCCAGCGCCTCACGCGTGTCCTTGAGCCCCTGCTCGATCTTGGCCTTCACCTCCGCCGTGAGCTTGTCGCTGAACTCCGCCAGCATCTTTTCGGCCTCGTAGCACACCGCATCGGCCTCGTTGAGCTTCTCGGCGGCGGCACGCCGCTTCTTGTCCTCCTCGGCAAAGCGCTCCGCCTCCTTGATCATGCGCTCCTTCTCCCCCTCCGGCAGTCGCGTCGACCCGGTGATCGTAATCGACGCGGACTTGCCGGTGGCCGTGTCCTTGGCCGTGACGTTGAGGATGCCATTGGCGTCGATGTCGAACGTCACCTCGATTTTCGGCACGCCGCGCGGCGCTGGCGGAATTCCGCCCAGGTTGAACTCACCGAGGCTCGTGTTGTCCGCCGCCATGGGGCGCTCGCCCTGGAAGACGTGGATCGTGACGCTGGTCTGCATGTCGGCGGCAGTCGTGAAGGTCTCGGTGCGCTTGATCGGGATCGGGGTATTGCGCGCAATGAGCGGGGTGGCCACGCCACCCAAGGTCTCGACGCCGAGGGTGAGCGGTGTCACGTCGACCAGCACGATCTCGCCCAGACCCTTTTCGCCGGCGAGCACGCCGGCCTGGATGGCGGCCCCCGCCGCCACGCACTCCATCGGGTCAACGCCCATTTCGGCCTTGCGCCCGAGCAAATCTTCAAAGAACTGCCGCACCGCGGGCATGCGGGTCGGGCCGCCGACGAAGATAATGCGATCGATGTCCTTGGGCTCGATACCGGCGTCGTGCAGCGCCTGCTCCACCGGCGAGCGGCAGCGCTCGATCACCGGCCGCACCAGGCGCTCGAGCTCGGTGCGCGTGAGGTCCATGTCGAGATGCTGCGGCACGCCGGCCTTGGCGGCGATGAACGGCAGGCTCACGTGCGTGCTGGTGGCGGTGGATAGCTCCACCTTGGCGATCTCCGCCGCTTCCCGCAGGCGCGCCGCCGCCTGCCGGTCCGCGCGCAGGTCGATGCCGCTACGCTCCTTGAAGCGATCGGCCAGGTACTCGAACACGCGCGCGTCCATGTCGGTGCCGCCGAGCTGCGTGTCGCCGCTCGTCGCCTTGACCTCGAACACGCCCTTGCCGAACTCCATGATCGTGACATCGAGGGTGCCGCCGCCGAAGTCGATCACCGCGATGCGCAGCTCCTGACCCAACCGATCAAGCCCGTAGGCGAGCGCCGCCGCGGTCGGCTCGTTGACCAGGCGCGCGACCTCAAGCCCGGCAATGCGGCAGGCGTCCTTGGTGGCGCTGCGCTGGTTGTCGTCGAAATACGCCGGCACCGTGACGACGGCCTTCTCGACCGGCTCGCCCAGGAACGCCTCGGCGTCGCGCTTGATCTTCTGCAGCAGAAAGGCCGACAGCTGCTCGGGGGTGAAGTCGCGATCGCGCAAGCGGATCGTCACGCGCTGGCCCATCTTGCGCTTGAACGCGGTCGCAGTGCCCTGCGGGTTGGCCGCCGCCTGGCGGCGCGCCGGCTCGCCCACCAGCATCTGACCATCGGCGGTGATGGCGACATAGCTCGGGAAGGCCTTGCCCCCGAGCGACACGCCTTCGGCGCTCGGGATCAGCACCGGGCGGCCGCCGCGCAGCACGGCGGCCGCCGAATTGGACGTACCCAGGTCTATGCCAATGATGGACATGCGAGCTTGCTCCTTTGCCGTGCGGCCCGATTTGTTGCCCGTGCGTAGCAGCCGTTGCTACATCTCCGGCGCCGCCGGCGTCTCCTTTTTCTCTTCCGGGATCTCCGTCATCGTCGCCTCGGTGAGCAACAGCACGCTGGCGATCGACACCGCGTTCTCGAGCGCGATGCGCACCACCTTGGTCGGGTCGATGATGCCGGCCTCGTACATGTCGACGTACCTTTTTTGCGCGGCGTCGAACCCGATGTTGCCCTGCTCGCCCAGCATGCGCGCAACCACCACGCCACCGTCGACCGCGGAGTTCTCGGCGATGGTGCGTGCCGGCGCCTCGAGCGCCCGGCGCAGGATCTGCAAGCCGGTCTTCTCGTCGCCTTCGGTCTTGGCCTCTTCGGCCGCCACCGCCGCGGTGGCGCGCAGCAGAGCAAGCCCTCCGCCCGGTACGATGCCCTCGGCGACCGCGGCCTTGGTGGCGCTGATCGCATCATCGAGCGCTTCCTTCCTGGCCTTCATCTCGGCCTCCGACGGCGCACCCACGCGGATGACGGCCACGCCACCGGCGAGCTTGGCGAGGCGCTCCTGGAGCTTCTCCTTGTCGTAGTCGCTCGTCGCCTTCTCGATCTGCTTGCGGATCTGCTGGATGCGCGCCTCGATCGCCTGCTTGTCGCCGACACCGCCGATCAAGGTGGTGTTGTCCTTGTCCACCACGATGCGCTTGGCGCGCCCGAGCTGTTCGACCAGCACGTCCTCCAGGCGCAGCCCCACGTCTTCCGAGATCACCTGGCCCCCGGTCAGCACCGCCATGTCCATGAGCATCTCCTTGCGCCGGTCGCCGAACCCGGGCGCCTTGACCGCGCAGCAGTGCAACACGCCGCGGATGCGATTGACGATCAGGGTGGCGAGCGCCTCGCCCTCGACGTCCTCGGCCACGAACAGGATCGGCTTGCCGACCTTGGCGACCTGCTCGAGCAACGGCAGCAGGTCCTTGAGACTGCTGATCCTGCGGTCGGACAGCAGGACGAACGCGTCCTCCAGCACGGCCTCCATCTTCTCGGCGTCGGTGATGAAGTACGGCGAGATGTAGCCGCGGTCGAACTGCATGCCCTCGACGACCTCGAGCACGGTCTCCGTGGTTTTCGACTCCTCGACCGTGATGACGCCTTCGCCGCCGACCTTCTCCATGGCGTCGGCCACCAGCTCGCCGATCGTGGGGTCGTTGTGCGCCGAAATCGTTGCCACCTGCGCTTTTTCCTTGCGCGTCTTGACGGTGCGCGACTGGCTGCGCAGCGACTCGATCGCCGCCTTGGCGCCGCGGTCGAGACCACGCTTCAGATCGATGGCGCTCGCCCCCGCGACCACGTTGCGCACGCCGTCGGCGAGGATCGCGTGCGCCAGGAGCGTGGACGTGCTCGTGCCGTCGCCGACGGCGTCGCCGGTCTTCTCGGCGGCCTGGCGCAGCATTTGCGCGCCGAGATTCTCTTCCGGATCCTTGAGGTCGGTCTCCTTGGCGATCGTCACGCCATCATTGCACACGATCGGCGATCCCCATTTCTTCTGGATGAGAACCGACTTCGACTTCGGACCCAGCGTGACGCGCACCGCATCGGCCAGCATGGTCGCCCCGCGCAGCACCTTCTCCCGCG
The DNA here is from genome assembly GCA_964482055.1 of uncultured Acidiferrobacteraceae bacterium. GTDB lineage: Bacteria > Pseudomonadota > Gammaproteobacteria > Acidiferrobacterales > Sulfurifustaceae. Next base: position 19,480 of record CAYZVX010000028.1, on the reverse strand, counting down.
CGGCCGACCGGAACAGGATCTGTTTGTGCGCCATGAGCCTCACCTCCTTGCCGGCATGATCCGCCTATCCCCTGGCCCGGTTATTGATCCAAATCAAACGCCTGTCATGCCAGCGGCCGGCGCGCCGGTCAACCCCGCTGCCGAGGCCACGCCTGCGCGGCGGCCCGCCGAAAAAGGCGCCGTGGCTGCTACCGCCGTGGACGGTCCGGCGCTAGCTGCGTCTCGGTGCCGATGCCGCCTCGCGCTTCAGTCGCTCGGTGGCGATCTCGCGCATGCGGAATTTCTGCAGCTTGCCCGTCACCGTCATCGGAAACTCCTCGACGAACCAGACGTACTTCGGCACCTTGAAGTGCGCGATCTTGCCCCGGCAATATTCGCGAATCTCCTCCTCGGTTGCGGACTGCCCGCCGTGCAGTTGCACCCAGGCCATGACTTCCTCGCCATAAAACTCGTCCGGCACGCCGAACACGGCGACCTGCGCAATCTTCGGGTGGGTGAACAGGAACTCCTCGATCTCGGCCGGATAGATGTTCTCCCCGCCGCGGATGATCATGTCCTTGAGCCGCCCGGTGATGCGCACGTAGCCATCGGCGTCCATGCTGCCGAGATCGCCGGAATGCAACCAGCCGTGCGCATCGATCGCGCTTCGCGTCGCCTCCTCGTCGCCGTAGTAGCCGCGCATGACGTGGTAACCGCGAAAACAGATCTCCCCGATCTCGCCGACCGGGAGGGTCGCGCCGCTGCGCGTATCGATGATTTTTACTTCCTGGTGGGGCAGATTGGTCCCGACCGTCTCGGTGCGTTGCGGCAAAGAGTCCTCGCGCGCGGTCAGGTGCGTGAGCGGCGAGGCTTCGGTCTCGCCGTAACCGATCAGGATCTCGCGGCAGTGCATCTCCTCCATCACCCGCTTCAGGAGCGCCGCCGGACAAGGTGCCCCGGCCATGATCCCGGTGCGCAGGCTCGACAGGTCGAAGCGCGCGAACTCCGGGTGCTCGAGCTCGGCGATGAACATGGTTGGCACCCCATGCAGCGCGGTGCAGCGCTCTCGCTGTATCGCGGCGAGCGTGGCACCGGCCTCGAAGTGCTCGCTCGGTAGCACGACACACGCCCCCACCGACAGGCAGGCGAGGTTCGACACCACCATGCCGAAGCAGTGGTAGAACGGCACCGGCACGCACAGCCGGTCGTCCGGCGTCAAGTGCATGGCCAAGGCGGTGAAGTAGGCATTGTTGAGGATGTTGTGGTGCGTCAGCACCACGGCCTTGGGAAAACCGGTGGTGCCCGAGGTGTACTGGATGTTGATGGCGTCATCCCGGTCGAGCGCGGCGGTCAGGCGGTCCACGACATCGAGCGGCGTGCCCTCCCCCGCGGCCAGCACCTCCTCCCACACCATGAATCCCGGTGCCGGGGCCGCCGTGCGCACCGGCTCGCGCGGGTCGTACAGCACGACGCGGCGCAGCGCCGGAAACTCCCTGGCATCGAGCTCCGTGGCGTGGTGGCTCGCGAGCTCCGGGATGAGCTCGGTCAACATCGCCACGTAGTCGCTGGTCTTGAACGAGGGAATCGTGAACAGCCCCTGGACCTCCGAGCGCTTGAGGGCGTAGGCAAGCTCGCGCGGGCGATAGGCCGGGTTGATGTTGACCAGCACCGCGCCGATGCGGGCGGTGGCGAGCTGCAGCAGCAGCCACTCGACGTTATTGGTGGACCACACGCCGATGCGATCGCCGGTGCCGAAACCGCTTCCGATCAGCCCGCGCGCCAGCCGGTCGACCGCCGCCGAGAGCTCGGCGTAGGTCAGGCGGCGCTGCTGCGGAATGGCCACCAGCGCCTCGCGCGCCGGCAGCCGGGCGGCGACTTCAGCAAAATGCTGCGGAATCGTCGCACCGAGCAACGGCGGCTCTCCGCCGCGATGCCGGTAGCTGAACGCACCCTTGCTCATGCCGCGACCTCGGCCCAGTACTGGTCGACGCGCGCCTGGATCTCGCCGATCAGCGCGTCGTTGCGCTGCGGCTCAAACAAATGCCGGAACCGACCCTGGCGTTTCAGGTACTCCTCGACCGGCAGCCGCGGGTGCGGCACATGAGTGTGCACCACTTGGCCGTCGACGTATTCCTTGAGCGGCCAGATGCCGGTCTTGACCGCGAGACGACCGATCTCGACCGAGTCTTTCGGATCGTAAAGCCACCCGGTCGGACACGGTGCAAGCGCCAGCACCAGGCGCGGACCCGTGAGGCTCTTTGCCCTTTCGATCTTCCTGGCGAGATCGAGCGGCTCGGCGCCGATCACCGTGGCCGCGTACGCCGGTTTGTGCGCCACCCAGATGGCGAACAAATCCTTCTTGTAGCCGGGATAGCCGCGTGGCCCCGGGCTCGTGGCGGTCAGCGCGCCATGCGGCGTCGCAGCCGAGAATTGCTGGCCGGTGTTGCCATAACCCTCGTTGTCGTAGCAGACGTACAGGAAATCGAGCCCGCGTTCGATCGCGCCCGAGGTCGCCGACAGCCCCATGCCGTAGGCGGCGCCATCGCCGGTCAGCACCACGGCGGTCAGATCCTCCTCGGCCGGCATCCGGCCCTTCTTGATCAGGATGTCGAGGGCATCGCGCACCCCTTGGGCGCCGGCCGGGGCGCTCGCCATGGCGGTGTAGAGCCAGGAACCGCGAAACGGCGTGAACGGATAGGTCGCGAGCAAGGTCATGCAGCCGGCGGCATTGACGAACACCGTCTTCGTTCCCAGCACGTCATAGATCTCGTGCAACGCCCCCAGCCCGCCACAGCCGGCGCACATGGCGGTGCCGCCGCCGAGCAGGTGAGTCGACGGCAGATCCTTCATGCGCTTGATGATGCCGGTATTCACGGGGCGTTCCCCAGCCCCCGGCGCTCGACATGCGCGATGGCCTGAAGCTTGCGCACCTCGCGCAGCTCGGTTTCGGTGTAAAGCAGCCGTGGTGGTGGCGCCTCGCCGGTCCTTGCGCACTCTTGCAGGACCTTGGCGATGGCGTAGAACTCCTCGGGGAGGATGTCGCGCCCGCCCAGGCCCCCGATAAAGCTCGCCAGCAGCGGGGTACCGGGCCGGCCGTACAGTGCCTCGCACAGCTCCGTGTACAGCACACCGCCCTTGCCCATCGAGAGATTCTGGTCGATGACGGCCACCGCCTTTTTGCCGGCAAGCAGACCGCGCACGGCCTCGGTCGGATAGGGGCGCATGAGGCGCGGGCGCACGAGCCCGATGCGAACCCCTACTGCGCGCAGCCGGTCGACCGCGTCCATCGCCTTCGTCGCAAACGCCCCGGCGATGAAAAACGCGTACTCGGCGTCCTCGAGGCGATAGGCCTCGACCGCTGGATGCACGCGCCCGAAACGCGCCGCGAATTCAGCGGCGATCTCGTCGTATACGGCGAGCGCCTGCTGGGCGGCCAGGTGCATCTCGTAGCGGAAGTACGAGTACGGCGAGCCGCCCAGCACCGCCACCGCCTGGCTGATCGGCTTGCTGGCACGAAACTCGATGTTTTCTGCCCGGAACGGCGGCAGGAACGCGCGCGCCGCCGCGGCGTCGGGGATCTCCACCGGCTCGCGCGTGAACGACAGCGTGAACCCGTCGAGGTTGACGATCACCGGCAGACGCACGCGCTCGTCCTCGGCCAGGCGGTAGGCAAGCAGCACCGAATCCAGCACCTCCTGGGCGGTGGCACAGAAAATCTGCAGGAAGCCCGAATCACGCGCCGCGACGATGTCGTTGTGGTCGGATTCGAGCGTGATCGGCGCCGCCAGACCGCGCGACACGTTCACCATCACGAGCGGCGCGCGCCAGCCGGCGACGTTGTAGAGCATCTCCATGGCATACAGTAGGCCCTGGCTCGAGGTGGCCGTGAACACGCGCACCCCGGTGACCGCGGCAGCACCCGCCGCCGTCAGCATCGAGTGCTCGGATTCGAGCATCACGACGCGCGCATCGAGCTCGCCGCGCTCCGCCCAGTTCGCGAGCGTCTCGATGATCTCGGTCTGCGGTGTGATGGGAAACACCGGCGCGTAATCGACGTCCGCCAGGCGCACACCCCAGGCCGCAGCGCCGTTGCCGGTCAGCAGCTGGCGCGTCATGCCGCCTCCTGCTCCGGAATCGCCCGGATCGCATGCGGCGGACAGACCCCCACGCACACGAGACAACCTTTGCAATGGTCGTAATCGATCTGCGGCCGGCCATCGGCAAGCACGCGAATGGCGCTGTCCGGGCACAGCGTGCTGCACACCCAGTGGCAGCGATTGCAGTGCTCGTAATCGATGACCGGGCGCATCGTGCGCCACAGGCCGGTCTTCACTTCGACGCTGGTGGCGGCCGCAAAGATATCCGGCGCGGCCTCGCGCGCCTTCTCAAACGGCAGATCCACCCAACCGGGCACCGCCTCGCTCACCGCCGCTTCCGCCGCTTCGCGCACGATGCCGGCGTGGGCCTGCATGGCGTCGAACGCCCATAGCGCGTGCTCGCAGTTGCGCGCGACGACTTCCGCGCCGAGCGCGGCAAGCTCCTCGCGCAACGCCGCCTCGAGCGATTCGCGCCCGATCACGCCGACAAGCCGCGCGGCGGCCCCGGCACACATCCCCCCCACGAAGGGCAGCTCCGCCCGATCCGCGACCTCGGCCTTGGCCGGCAGGGCCAGCACCATGCCGGCGAAGTTGAGCCGCTCCTTCCAGACATCCGCGCTCGCGAGCGTGTTGATGAGCAGCACGGTACCAGGACCCGCCCCGTTCAGCACGCCGGCCGCCGGGATCGGAATCAGGGTGTCATCGGCGACCACGACCAGATCGGGGCGCGTGATGTTGCCGCGTTCCTTGATCGGCGTGCGTGCCGCGCGCACGTACGCGAAGATCGGCGCCCCGCGCCGCTCCGCCCCGTAGCGCGGCGCATCCTGCACCTCGAAGCCCGCGCGGAAGAAGGCGCCGCTCAGAATATGGCTCGCGGTCTTCATGCCCTGCCCGCCGCGGCCGTGGAATCGGATTCGATACATGTTCGATGATCAGTGATCAGTGAACGGTGAACAGTGAACAGCAACCACCGCACAACCGCTCACTGCTCACTGTTTACTGCTCACTAGAATATTCCCCACCGCCGGTACGCCATTGCCTTGCGCACGCGCCCGGTCGCCAGCTCGATCGCCGCGACCCGCGGCGGCAGCTTGCGCTGGGCTACCGTCTCGAGCACCTGCTTCGTGTTGGCGCGCAGCTTCTCCTCAATGGCGGCAAACGCCGCGGTCTTCGTCGCGCCCTGGTATTCCATCGCCGCACAGATCACCCCGCCGGCATTGGCGATGAAATCCGGCACGACCAGCACGCCTTTCTCGTGCAGTATGCGCTCGGCGCCCTCGGTGAAGGGGATATTGGCGCCCTGCACCACCAGTTTCGTCTGGAGGCGTCCGACGTTGTCCTCGCGCACCACATCAGGTCGCGCCGCCGGAATCCAGATGTCGCATTCGATATCGATGATCTCGTCGCGCCCGAGCTTGCGACCGCCGGGGTAGTCGTGCACGCTGCCGCCGGATTGCTTGAGCGGAATAAGCGTGCCAAGGTCGAGCCCGTTCGGATCGTAGATCGTGCCTTGCGAATCGGAGGCAGCGACGAGCACCGCGCCCTGGTTGGCGAGAAAACGCGCGGCGTGCTTGCCGACCGCGCCGAACCCCTGGATCGCCACGCGCGCGCCGCGCAGCGTGAGCTGGCAGTAGCGCGCCGCGACATCGGCCGCGTGCGCCAGTCCCCAGCCGGTCGCGCCGATCTCATCGAGCGGAATGCCGCCGATCTCGCGCGGCAGCCCCACCGCGCGGCCGATCTCGTCCTTGACCCAGGCCATGCATTTCTCGTCGGTGCCCATGTCCGGGCCGAAGATGTAGTCGGTCTCGTGACGCAGCGCGAACGCAAAGGCGCGAATCAGTTGCTGCTTGCGCGCGGCGTCCATCTTCGGGTCGCCGACCAGCACCGACTTGCCGCCGCCGTGCGGCAGCCCCGCGGCGGCGTTCTTGAGCGTCATGGCGCGCGCCAGGCGCGCGCACTCCTCGACCGTGACATCCGGCGCCATGCGCAGGCCGCCGATCGACGGTCCGCTGGCGACGTTGTCCACTACCAAAACGCCCTTCAACCCGAGTGAAGGTTCGTGCACGAAGGTGACCTTGGCGGGTCCCAGCGCATCGGTAAGCTCGAAAATTCCGCCCACGATTGCCCTCTTCCGCGTTCCGGAGACGTTTTGCTTGTTGCTTATACAACCAGCCGCCGTACTGTGGTTTGATAAAGATCAACGTCGCAGCGACTTGCGGCGGGAGAGCCTTTGACCAAATGCAACCAGTCGACGAGCTGTTGAACCGCATCCGCTGGGATGCTGAATTCGGCAAGGGCCGTTTCGAGATTGGCTACTATGACGGCATCACGCGGCGCGTTGAGATCGTGCCCCTGAGCGCCATCCACCTCAGTGCCGAAGAGCCGGGCCGCTTCGTGCTGATCGACGAGGCGGGCGCCGCCCACCACATCCCGCTACACCGGGTGCGGTCGGTGTACAGGAATGCTGAACTGATCTGGCAGCGGCCTTGCTGATGTTCGTCTCACAGTAGACAATGCTCGCGCGGGTTTTGACCCTTTGGACAAACACTCACGAACCGTCGGCGGTTGCCCGGAAATAATATAAATATGGTGGAGGGGGTGGGATTCGAACCCACGAGGGACGTTAATCCCTGCCGGTTTTCAAGACCGGTGCCTTCAACCGCTCGGCCACCCCTCCGTTAAAATGCACGACCAGCATGTCTGCCGGCCGGTTTTGCTCGGCGCGTCCTTGCGCCTCGCCCCTCCGGGGCCAGCGTCGCTTCGCTCCGCTGTCCGGGATCGCTCCTGGCGATCCTCGTCAAGACCGGTGCCTTCAACCGCCCGGCCACCCCTGCGAATGTTAGCGCTGCGCGGGCTACGACCGTCCGTGGTGCGGCGCCCAGCCCGACCTTCCATAGTCGGGCGCTCGGCCACCCCTGCGCGACTTGCTGCGGCGACATTGTGCCTGATCTGCGCATGAGCCGCAGCCCTCGGGCGGCCAGCGCTGCAATCAGCGCCGGCCCGCGACCCGCTTCTTCCGTCTCGTGCACGGCGCACCCGGATCGGCGGACAGCTGATCGATCACCGGATGGCCGGCCTCATCGAAGTGCAACGCGACAGTCTGGCTGCGGCGCAGGGCGCCGACGCAGTCCATCGTCAGCACCATGGCCCGACTGACCTCGCTTTCCGACAGATGGGGCGGGTGCACCGTGCGGCGATTGCGCTGTCCGCCGTAGCGCCTCTGGTTCCACAGCACCCAACCGAGCAGTACCGCGCACATGCCAATTACCGCCGCCGTGTAGGTTCCGAGCTGACGGGCGAACGCCTCGTAACCGCCGAGCGTGATCATGCGATCGGTAAACAGGTAAATGCCCGCGAACCACAGCAACAGGCTGAGCATGGGCGCCACCAGATAGGCCCAAAGCCCCCAGAACACCATGGTTAGCACCAGTTCGATCGCCCGCCGCGAGCCGGCGATGACGGCGTTCTCCACGAACATGTGCCGGTGCTCCACGCCGCGCCGCGGCCGCACCCACAGCAGCAGGTCGCGCAGCCGCCGGCCGGGGCTTTTCCAGGTGGCATAGCGGGTCTTGCCGCGCGCTCGTATCCCCTTCGGCACCGCGACGATCGTCGTGGCGGCGTTGATGAGCCAGTACACGGCCGGATACCAGATCGCCCAGTACAGATAGCGAGCCAGCCCGCGCCGCTCGTAATTGCCGTCGATGGCGAGCCCCACGCCGAACTGCGCCAGACAGGTCACGCCCAGCATCACGCCGGTCCAGCCCGGGATCAGCGTCGGCACGGCCATCGCCGCGGGCCAAGCCCCGGGCGGCAGGTAGTTTGTCCCCGCCCAGCACAGCACGGTGAAGGCGAACGCGTAGCACCAGGCGACCCCGACCCAGTATTCCACGATCACGGTCCACATGCGCCGCTTGGTCCAGTGGCGCATGTCGCGCCCGAACTTGAGCGCCGCCTCCACCCCGCCCTGCGCCCAGCGCAGGCGCTGCCGCCACAGGGCGCGCAACGACTCCGGCACCAGGATCCAGGTGAGCGCCATCGGCTCGTAGCGGATATCCCAGTACTTGAGCTGCAGCTTCCAGCTGATGTCGATATCCTCGGTCACCGTCTCCGGCGACCAGTAGCCGACTTCGTGCACCGCCGCGCGCCGGTAACAGGCATTGACCCCCGAGACGGTGAAGACCCGCCCGAAGTCGCGCTGCGTGCGCTTGACCATGCCGATGATGGCGGAGAACTCCCCGATCTGGATACGCGCCAGCAGGCTGGTGCGATTGACCACGCGCGGGTTGCCCGTCACGGCACCGACCCGCGGGCCCTGCAGGAAGTGACGCATCATCCAGAACAGCGCGTCCTTGTCGAGCAGCGCGTCGGCATCGATGCACATCAGGAACTCGGCCGAGCTCGCCAGTGCCCCGGCGCGCAGCGCCATGGCCTTGCCATAATTGCGCGTGAGCCTCACCACGCGCAGCTTGCCCAGCTCCCGGGCCAGCTCCGCAAGAATCTCGGCGGTACGATCGGTGCTGCCGTCGTCGATCGCGATGATCTCGAAGTCCGGATAGTGGTTCTCGGCAAGCTGCATGATGGTGTCGCGAATCACGACCTCCTCGTTGTGGCAGGGCACGAGGATCGCCACGCGCGGATAACTGTCGAGCTTCGGCGGGGCGCGCTCGCCGCGCTCGCGCCGCGCGAAGAACACGACCGCGCCCATCATCCACAGGACAGCCATGAACAGCGGGTAGAGGAACACGAAGCCATGAAGCCACTGCATGGCTAGCGTCCTCCCTTCTCCACCTGGCTCGCCGCTTCCGCCGAGACCACGGTGTGCGCGCGCAGCTCGGTCACAGTGCGCAGCAGACTCGGGGAGTCCCCGATGAAGTCGTCGTTCGTATAGCCGTAGTGCCGGATGCCTGCTGCCCGCAGGGCGCGCATTGTGTCGTACAGCTCAGCATCCCGGGTGGCGGGCGTGCGTTGGATGAGAATGAACACCGGTGTCCCGTTGCGCGCGTAAACCTGAGCGCGCCTCGCCGCCGCTGCCGCGCCGGCGGGCTCGCGCTCGATGAGAACAAACTGCGCCTCGGGCGGTGACTCCTCGGCATCGATCACGCCCACCTTGACGGCCGGCTGGTGATAGCGCAGACGTTCGACAAGCCGCTGCGCTTCAGGCGGCGCGAGCTTGCCATCCAGCACCACGCCGCTGAACCGGTTGAGCCGCGCCAGGTCCGCATACAGGCGCACGACATCGACCCCCTCGATCGCCACCGGCAGGCGCAGATACCGGTGCTCGACGCGGCCACGCCGCTGCAACTGGTGCAGCACGCGATTGAGCAGATCGGCGCTCACTGGCATGGCGTCGGTTGGGAACAGCGCCGCCTTGCCGTCGCGTGTGACCGGCACGACGATCACGGCGTTCACACCGAGCAGCTCGACGCGCCGCGCCAGCGCGCCGAGCATCTGCTCCTGCTCACCGGGCGGCTTGCCAACCCAGTCGCCGAGCTCGATCTGCACGAAACGCAGCTGCTCGGTACGGTGCTTGCGGAAGGTGAGCATGTCGTCGAGATTGGCCAGACGCCGGTACTTGTGAAAGGTCATGCGGTTGACGCGCGGCAGATCCGCGAGCCGGGTCGGCCGCTCGTCCAGGGTCAGGTGCAGGTGCATGCCGACCCGCGCGGCCTCCTCGATGGTTACCTGGTCGTAGGCGCCGTATGGCCAGGCAATGGCGATCGGGGCGCGCTTGAGCTCCTGCACCATGCGTGCCCGGCTGCGCTCCAGGTCGGCGCGGATGCGCGCGCGGAACTCGGCTTCCGATTCGTATACCCCGCGCCCCCGGTAGATGCGCGTGGTGCCGGCCGGCATTTCGCTGCCCTGCGGGTTTGCCACCACCCCACGATGCAGGTCGTGACTGTGCGAAATGATCTCGATGAGCGGCATGGCGGCGAGCGTGCGCAACTCGGCCCAGCCGAGCAGGCGCCCGCGGTACTCAGCCGGTTGGTCCTGCCCATCGAGCCAGCTGGTCACGACGCTCAGCACCGACGGGTAGCCGTACTCGGCGAGCAAGGGAACCGCTTCGGTGGCGTAGCTTCTGAGCCCGTCATCGAAGCTCAGCACGACCGGCTTGTCCGGCAGGGTCGTCTCACCACGCCCGGCGCGCGCCAGGGTATTGAGGCTTACCGGTGTGTAGCCCTCGCGCCTGAGGTAGGCGAGCTGGGCGCGAAACTCCTCGCGCGTCACGGCGTAGGCATCACCGCCCCGGCGTTCGACGATGTCGTGATACGCGAGCACCGGAATTTCCACGGCGGCGGCAGCCGCTGCCCAGAGCATCACGATCACGAGCAGCGCCCGGATCACGCTCAGAACCTCCACACGAAGCGCAGCGCGGCATTGAGCGCGTTTTCGCCCGCGCCGTCGTAGTAATTGCGGCTCAATCCCAGGCCCCAGTGAAGACTGGTAAAGTCGTCGAAGTCATAGTCCTGCTCGTAGCGCACGCTCCAGCGCGGATTTGCGCCGAACCCGTCCTGGTCATAGGCGCCGACGCTGAGGAACAAGCTGTCGACGTGGCGCTTGTAGCGGGTGTCGAATACGAAATCGGTGCGGTGCACGACGCCCGGGCTGCGGTCGCGCCGCGGGTTGAAGTACGGCGCGCCCTCGCGGGTGTTGCGCGACTGGTACCATTCGAGATAAATGCGCTGCTCGCGATACGGCAACATCTCGAAGGCATAGCCGGCCACGGCGTAGACACTGTCGCGCTCGTTCCCGTCGGTGAAATCATAGGTGCTCAGCGTGGCCCGCCCGTACCACAGGTAGTCGAGGCTGTGGTACTCGATCGCGCCATAGGCGCGGTCCGACTCCACACCCGCTGCGCGGGCGCGCAACGGAATGTCCTCGGCGAACGTGGTGTAACCACCGGCGAGCTGCCAGGTGTCGCGCGGCTCGAAGATCAGCTCGGTCGCCGAGCCGCTCTGCCCGCTGTTGCGCACGTCGGTGGAGAATTCCTGGTCGATGCGCCACTGCGGATTGAAGCGGTAGCGCACGCCGATGCCGGCGCGGTGCAGGTTGCCCGCATCGTACTGGCGATCGTCGGAACGTGTGGCGGAGTAGCGCGCATACACGCGCGTGCGCGCTGCCACCCGCGTGCTCGCCTCGAGTCGGCTGCGCCACTCGAGCAACCCCTCGTCGTCCTGGTTCGAGGCGGTCTCGAGCTCGACGCCATGGCGATCATCGTCGTAGCGGTTGTCGACGCGCAGCGCCACGTTGGCCTTGAGCCAGGCAAAGTGCAGGCGCGACTCCTGCGGGTGGCGCTCGAGCGCCGCGCTGAGCAGCGCCGCCGCCTCCGTGCGCCGGCCGGTTTCGAGCTGGCAGTCGCCGACCGCGAGCACCAGGTACGGCTCATAGCGCAACTGAGCGCGGATGCGCTCGAAGCGTTCGAGCGCCTCGGGGCACTGGCCCTTCCAGGCGGTGAGCACCACGATGTCGCGCTCGAGCGGATAGCGGTCCGCGGCGTGCGGCAGAAGCGCCTCCAGCATGGCGATACCGGTGTCGAAGTCGCCGTCGCGGGCGCGCCGCACTGCGCAGTCGGCCACCGCTCGCACGAGGAATTCCTCGAGCACGGGTGTGTTGCGCAGGCGCTCGAAGCCTGACAGCGCGGTTTCGCAGTCGCCCTTCCAGGCGTTGATCACGACGTAGTCGCGCCGCAGACGGTAGTCGTCCGGGAACGCCTCGAGCAGGCGCGCCAGCACCGCGATGCCGCGGTCGAGCTCGCCGCGGCGCGCCTTATTCACCCCGCAGTCGGAGAGTTCGCGCACCAGGTAATCATCGAGCTTGGGCTCGGCCCGGATGCGCTCGAAGCGCGCGAGCGCCTGCTCGCAGTCGCCCTGGCGGGCCGTGAAGATGATGTAGTCGCGCTGTAACGGATAATCGTCCGGGAACTGCGCGAGCAGCGCCCCGAGGATGCGCAGGGCTTCCGCGAGGTTCCCGGCCCGCCCGAGCTCCACGGCCCGGGTGTGCTCGGCGTAGGTGTCGCGGATCGAGCTGGCGGCCGCGGCGTCATCGATGGCGAGCAGCGTCGCGGCCAGCGCGGCGACGGCCAGTCGGCCCCTGCGTCGGGTCATTGCTCTCCCCGGCCCCAAATTCCCGGAAAATCTGGCGCGCATTATAGGCTTGCTGGACCAAGCAAGCGCCATGCCAGCCGTATACTACTCACCGTCCTTGGGAAACAGCGCCGAGAGCGCGGCGCCACGCTTACAAACGCTCCAGGCCCGGCAGGTACGGGCGCAGTGCCTCCGGAACGCGCACATGCCCGTCCGGCTCCTGGTAGTTCTCGAGGATCGCAACCAGGGTGCGGCCTACGGCCAGTCCCGAACCATTGAGCGTGTGCACGAGCTCCGGCTTGCCGGTCTTGGGGTTGCGCCAGCGCGCCTGCAGGCGGCGGGCCTGGAAGTCCTCGAAGTTGCTGCACGAGGAGATCTCGCGATACCTCTGCTGGCCCGGGAGCCAGACCTCGAGATCGTAGGTCTTGGCGGCGGCGAATCCCATGTCGCCGGTGCACAGCGTCACGACCCGGTAGGGCAGCTCCAACAATTGCAGGACCCTCTCGGCATGGTCGGTTAGCTCCTCGTGGGCGCGATACGAATCCTCTGGCGGCACGATCTGAACCAGCTCCACCTTCTCGAACTGGTGCTGGCGGATCATGCCGCGCGTGTCCTTGCCATAGGAGCCCGCTTCGCTGCGAAAGCACGGCGTGTGGCAGACGAGCTTGAGCGGCATGCGGTCGGCCTCGACGATCGCCTCGCGCACGATGTTGGTGACCGGCACCTCGGCGGTGGGAATCAGGTAGTAGTTGTGCTCGCCCTTGAGCGCGAAGAGGTCCTGCTCGAACTTGGGCAGCTGCCCGGTGCCGCGCAGGCTCGCCGCATTGACCAGGTACGGCACGTACACCTCGGTGTAGCCGTGCTCGCGCGTATGCAAGTCGAGCATGAACTGGATGAGCGCCCGGTGCAGCCGCGCCAGCGCGCCCTGCATCAGCACGAACCGGGCGCCCGCGATCTTGGCGGCGGTGTCGAAATCGAGCATGCCGAGGGCGGCGCCGAGATCGACGTGGTCCTTGGGGGCGAAATCGAAGCGCCGTGGCTCACCCCAGCGCCGCACCTCCTGGTTGTCGCTCTCGTCCTTGCCGTCCGGGACGCTGGCGTGCGGGATGTTGGGGATGCCGAGCGCAATCGTCTCGAGCTCCCGTTGCAGATTCTCCAGCTGTTCCTCGAGCTCCTTCACGCGCTCGCCGAGACGCGCGCCCTCGGCGAGCAACGCACTGGCGTCCTCCTTCCGTGCCTTGGCCTGCCCGACCGCCTTGGCGTTGGCATTGCGCGCGGCTTGCAGCTGTTGCGTTTGCGACTGCAAGTGCTTGCGCCGTTCCTCGAGCGCCGCGATGGCGGCCGTGTCGAGCACGAAACCGCGGCGCGCGAGCTGCCGCGCGGTGTTGTCCAGGTCGCTGCGCAGGAGCCTTGGATCGAGCACGGCGGCCGCCTCCTAGGCCTCGTTGACCTGAGCGGTCCAGGTCACGACGTGGCCGGCCGGGAGCTGGCTCTTGAGATGCAAGAGAATGCGCTGGACCTTGGCCGGCTCGTCGAAGAACTCGATCACCATCGGCAGATCCATCGACAGGTCGAGCAGGCGCGAGGAGTGCACCACGCCCGAGCGGCCGAAGCCGGCGATGCCGCGAAACACCGTGACCCCGCGCACCTTCTCCTCGTCGTGCAGGCGCGCCAGCAGCGTCTTGGCGAGGGCCTCGCCCTCGGTGAGGTAGATGCGCACCATCGTCACTTCGCCAAGCTTCATAACGCCCTCGCCGTGCTGACTCCGACCCAGGTCGCCGCCAGACACAGGATGAGGCTCGCCCCGGCGTTGATCCCGGCCCGCAGCCACAGCCCCTCTTCCAGCAGGTTGAAAGTCTCGATCGAAAAACTGGAAAACGTCGTGAAACCGCCGAGCACGCCGATCAGCATCCCCGCCCGCACCACGCTGTCGGAGCTCAGGCGCTCGACGAACAGCGCAAACAGGAATCCCATGAACAGGCAGCCGAGCACGTTTACCGCCAGCGTGCCGTAGGGGAAGTCGCGACCCGCGAAGCCGTGCACCCAGGTCGACAGCCAGTAGCGCAGCACGCTGCCCAGCGCACCGCCGGCGGCGATGGCCAACACGCGCGTCATGATTTCTTCTTCGCCTGCGCGTCGAGGGCGCGCAGTTGCGCGAGGCGCTCGGCGATTTTCTGCTCCAGCCCGCGCCCGGTCGGTTGATAATACCGGCGCCGCTCCATGCCCTCGGGGAAATAGCGCTCGCCCGCCGCATAGGCATGCGGTTCGTCGTGGGCATAGCGGTAGGCCGCGCCGTAACCGAGCTCCTTCATGAGCCGTGTTGGCGCGTTGCGCAGATGCAGCGGCACCTCGAGCGAGCCGTACGCGCGGGCATCCTCCTGCGCCGCGCCCCATGCCTTGTACACGGCGTTGCTCTTCGGCACGCAGGCGAGATAGACCACGGCCTGCGCGATGGCGAGCTCGCCTTCCGGGCTGCCGAGGCGCTCCTGCACGTCCCAGGCGTTGAGCGCGAGCTCGAGCGCGCGCGGATCGGCGTTGCCGATGTCCTCCGAGGCCATGCGCACCACGCGCCGCGCCACATAGAGCGGATCGCAACCGCCGTCGATCATGCGCGCCAGCCAATACAGCGCCGCATCCGGATCACTGCCGCGCACCGACTTGTGCAACGCCGAGATCTGGTCGTAGAACGCTTCGCCCTGCTTGTCGAAGCGCCGCACGCCCTGGCCGATGACCTCGCGCACCAACGCCGCGCTGATGACTTCCCGACCGGCGCTCGTCTCCGCGAGGTCGGCCGCCATCTCGAGCAGGTTGAGCGCCCGCCGCGCATCGCCATCGGCGGCCGCCGCCAGCAGCGCACGCGCCTCCTCGTCCACCTCGAGGGCGCGCGCGCCGAGGCCGACCTCGCGATCGGCGAGCGCGCGCTCGATGACCTGGCGAATCTCCTCGGGCTGCAACGCCTTGAGCACATAGACCCGGGCGCGCGACAGTAGCGCATTGTTGAGCTCGAACGACGGGTTCTCGGTGGTGGCGCCGATGAAGGTGAAGGTGCCGTCCTCGACATGCGGCAGGAACGCATCCTGCTGCGCCTTGTTGAAGCGGTGCACCTCGTCGACGAACAGGATGGTGGGACGGCCCTGGGCGCGGGCCTGCCGGGCCTCGTCGATCGCCGCGCGGATCTCCTTGACCCCGGCGAGCACCGCGGAGATGGTGATGAAATGCGCCGCGCTGCACGCCGCGATCAGCCGCGCCAGGGTGGTCTTGCCGGTCCCGGGCGGCCCCCAAAGGATCATCGAGTGCAGGGCGCCGGCCTCGATTGCCTGGCGCAGCGGCTTGTCCGGGCCGAACAGGTGCGACTGGCCGAACAGGTCCTCAAGCCGCCGCGGACGCATGCGATCGGCGAGCGGCCGCCATGGTGCGGCGGCACGCGCGCCGAAGAGGTCGTCTTGCGCCGCTGTTATGCCCGCCGCCAAGCCTACTCGCCTACGACGTCGACGCCGGGCGGGGGCGTGAAGCTGAACTTGCCGGCGTCGATCTTGGTGTTTTCCCTCGCGCCCTTAAGAGTCACGCGCGTGGTCTGCCCGAAGCCGTCGACCATCTCCAGCACCTTGAGCTTGCCATCCTCGAATCCGACGCGGATGTCCTCGTAGCCGCCGTCCTTGCGCTTCGGCTGCAGCCGCGCCCATTCAAGATTGCCCTGCGTCCCCATCGCGGCCACGGCGAAGCTGTCCTCGAGCCTGCCCTTGCCGGCCAGCAGCACCGCCGGAGTGTCGCCGAGCCCCCCGCTCAAGGAGCGCACGGTGACCTGCTGCAGGTCCTTGTCGTACACCCAGATCTTCTTGCCATCGCTCACGATCTGCTGCTTGAGCGGCGCGTCGTAGTCCCAGCGAAACTTGTTGGGGCGTTCGATCAGCAGGGTGCCGGAGGACTCCTGGATCGGAGTGAGCGCCTCGTCCATCACGACCTGATTGAACTGCGCGCTGTAGCTGTTCACCTCGGCGAAAAAGCGCCGCAGGTGGTCAACGCCGGTCTTGGGCGACGCCGGCGCGGCGGCGAGCCCCGCGCTCACCGCCGCGAACAACACGCCGCCCAGCAATACGTTGCGCATGGCTCCGCCTGCCCCGTCAGTCCGCCGGTGGTGCTGCCGCCAGCACCTCGCGGCTGCCGTTTGGCTGCAGCGGCCCGACCAGCCCGGCCCGCTCCATGTCCTCGATCAGGCGCGCGGCGCGGTTGTAGCCGATGCGCAGCCGGCGCTGCACCCCCGAGATCGATGCGCGCCGCGACTCCGTGACGATCTTGACGGCCTCGTCGTAGAGCGGGTCGGCCTCGCCGCCACCGCCCTCGCCGGCCTCCGCGCCCTCGGTCTGCACGAAACCCTGGTCATTGACGCCCGAGCCCTCCTTGAGGATCTGCTCGTCGTAGACCGGCGGGCCGCTCTTTTTGAGAAAGCTCGTGACCTTGTGCACCTCGTGGTCGGCGACGAACGCCCCGTGCACGCGGGTCGGGATGCCCTGCCCCGGTTGCAGGAACAACATGTCACCCCGGCCCAGCAACTGCTCGGCGCCCATCTGGTCGAGCACCGTGCGCGAATCGACGCGCGAGGACATCTGGAAGGCGATGCGCGTCGGGATGTTGGCCTTGATGAGACCGGTGATGACGTCGACCGACGGGCGCTGCGTGGCGAGGATCAGGTGCAGGCCCGAGGCGCGCGCCTTCTGCGCCAGGCGCGCGATCAGCTCCTCGACCTTCTTGCCGACCACCATCATCAGGTCGGCGAGCTCGTCGACCACGATCACAATGAGCGGCAGCGGCTTCAAGGTCGGCGCCTCCTCGTCGGGCGTGGTGCGCACGAACAGCGGATCGACGATCGGCTTGCCGTCGTCGATCGCGTCCTTCACCTTGCGGTTGTAGCCCGCCAGGTTGCGCACACCGAGCGCGGCCATCAGGCGGTAGCGCCGTTCCATCTCGAAGATGCACCACTTGAAGGCGTTGGCGGCCTGCTTCATGTCGGTCACGACCGGCGCGAGCAGATGCGGGATGCCCTCGTACACCGAGAGCTCCAGCATCTTCGGGTCGATCATGATGAAGCGCACCTGCTCGGGCGTGGACTTGTAGACGAGCGACAGGATGAGCGAGTTGATGCACACGCTCTTGCCCGAACCGGTGGTGCCGGCGATCAGCATGTGCGGCATCTTCTGCAGGTCCACCGTCATCGGGTGGCCGCTGATGTCCTTGCCGAGCGCGAGCGTGAGCGGCGACTGCGACTCCTCGTAGGGTTGCGAGGACAGGATCTCGGTCAGGCGCACGGTCTCGCGCACCTCGTTCGGGATCTCGATGCCGACCGAGGTCTTGCCGGGGATGTTTTCCACCACGCGCAGGCTCACCACCGACAGCGAGCGCGCCAGGTCGCGCTGCAGGTTGGTGATCTGCGCCGCCTTGATGCCGGGGGCGGGCTCGATCTCGAACAGCGTGATCACCGGGCCGGGGTGGACCGCGACCACCTGGGCCTCGATCGAGAAGTCGAGCAGCTTCTTCTCCAGCAGCCGCGCCATGCTCTCGAGGGACTGTTTCGAAAACTGCGGGACCTTGCTCTTGTCCGGGGGGTCGAGCAGCGAGAGCGGCGGCAACTCGCCCGGCGCTGGCAGGTCGAACAGCGGCACCTGTTTCTCGCGCTCCACGCGCTTGCTCGGCTGCACCTTGGGGACGACCGGCTCGATGCGTGGCGGGACGTGCTTGTCGAGCACCTTCTTCTCCTCCGCCACGGTCTCGCGCCGCTGCTTGCGCGCGCGCATGCCATGCACGCGGTCGATCAGGTCGTCGATGAGCTCGCGGGCCCTCTCATACAGCCACACGCTACCCTGCCCGATCCGGTCCATCACGACGAGCCACGACAGGCCAGAGAAGATCGTAACGCCGGCAAGGAAGATGGCGAGCAGCAGCACGGTCGCGCCGATGAAGCTGAAGGCCGAAACCAGGCCGGAGCCGACGGAATTCCCGAGCCAGCCGCCGCTCGCGAACGGCATTCCGGTCTTGGCCTGGGCGAAGTGCAGGCCCGCCAGCCCGCAGGCGCCGAGCAGCGCCAGG
Source organism: uncultured Acidiferrobacteraceae bacterium (assembly GCA_964482055.1). Lineage (GTDB taxonomy): Bacteria > Pseudomonadota > Gammaproteobacteria > Acidiferrobacterales > Sulfurifustaceae. The sequence continues at coordinate 1,242 of CAYZVX010000028.1, read as the reverse complement.
ATGAAGCCACCGCTCACGATCAGGCGCTGGCCCCAGCCGACGGTTTCCGGGTCCTTGCGATGCCAGTGGATGCGCCAGGCGCTCACCGCCAGCATGATCGGAAAGAGGTAGGCGATGTAGCCGAACAGGCTGAACATCACGTCGGCGACCCACGCCCCGACGCGCCCGCCAGCGTTGCCCACCGCCATGGTCGGGCCGCGATGCGACCAGGCCGGATCGGTCGGCTGGTAGGTCCAGAAGGCGATCAGAAGGTAGAGGGCGACGGCCCCCAGAACATACAGGGCCGCCTCACGCAGGAGGCGCAGGAGGCGCGGAGTCAGCGGTATTGCGGTCTTTTTCCAGGTCGCCTGCGACACGTACTTCCTTGGGCTAAGGCCTTGAACGCGTGAATTTTCGCCTTTTCTGCGCCCTGCGACAAGGCATTCGCGCCGAGCGCCCGAGTCCGCAACCGCGCCATCCCTCGGCTCTGGCATCCTGCTTCGCTCTACCTCCTCCATCCTTGGAGTCGTGGCGCGCGGCCCTTGCCCCAATGTGCAGGATGCGCGAATGCTGCGGAGGCCAGAGATGGCCGGCAGCGACCTCGATCCAATCGGCAAAGCGAGTGCTGTTTCGGCGATGGGCGTAGCTAGACGCAATGAGGTAGGTATCCATAGCGCTACTGGCGCCGTCTGCGATAGCGTTTCGCTTGGGGCCCGGCGACTAGCCACCGAGGGCCGCGGCCACCGCCGGGTGCACGATCCTGCCACCCATGACGTTGATGCCGGCGGCGAGCGCCGGGTCACGCAGGCCCTCGGGCTCGGCGAGGCGCAGCACGTAGGAGGCGAGCGACGCCGACAACGCCTGCGATGCGGTGCGCGGCACCGCACCGGGCATGTTGGTCACGCCGAAGTGGATGACGCCCTCCTCGACATAGGTCGGATGGTCATAGTCGGTCGGACGCGTGGTCTCGATGCATCCGCCCTGGTCGACCGAGATGTCGATGATGACGCTGCCGCGACGCATGCGTCTGACCATCGCGCGCGTGACGATTCTCGGAGTCTTGGCGCCGGGTATGAGCACCGCGCCGATCAGAAGGTCCGCCGTCTCGAGCGCCTGTTCGATGAGCGGCGCATAGGAAGGCAGCGCCGTGACGTTGGCTGCGAGCGCGTGCATGCGCTCGAGCGATGCGCGATGCGGCGCGAATACGGTGACCTGCGCGCCGAGCTCGGCGGCCGCGCGCGCCGCGTTGCCGCCGGCCGCGCC
>CAYZVX010000027.1:0-30729 GCA_964482055.1 uncultured Acidiferrobacteraceae bacterium | reverse complement strand
TCGTCAAGCGCATCCTGCGCAAGCACGGCTACCCGCCGGACAAGCAAGAGAAGGCGACGCAGACGGTGCTCGAACAGGCGGCGTTGCTGTCGCAGGAATGGGCAATGGCTTGATTCGAGCCGCGCGGCGCCGGCGCCTGCACCGGTCGTTCATGGATCCTCGCCCTTGCCCGCCGGTCTTCGCCGTGATCGGGCGTCAACGGGTCCGCTTTGAAAACAGTGCTACTTGCCGATGCAAAAGCTCGCAAAAATGCGGCCGAGCAAATCCTCGGAGGTAAATTCCCCGGTGATCTCCCCGAGGGTCTGCTGCGCCAGCCGCAGCTCCTCGGCAAGCAGCTCCCGGGCACGTGCTTGCTCGAGCTGCGCCTGACCCTGCGCGAGGTGGGCGCGCGCCCGCGCGATGGCGTCGAGGTGGCGGCGCCGCGCCATGAACGTGCCCTCGCCCGCGGCCTGGAAACCCATGCATGCCTTGAGATGGGCCTTCAGCGCCTCGAGGCCGGCCCCGGTCTTGGCCGACAGCGCGACGCTCGGACCATCGGGTCCTTCGGCATAACCGGGCGTGCGCCCGCTCAGGTCGATCTTGTTGCGCACTACCGTGACCGGTAATCCGGGCGGCAGTTCCGCGCGCAGCGCGGTGAGCTCGGCTTGCGGCTCACCGCTGTCATCGACCAGCAACAGGATGCGATCGGCGCTGGCGAGTGCCGCGCGGGCGCGCCGCACGCCTTCGGCCTCGATTTCGTCGGCGCCCGCACGCAGTCCGGCGGTGTCGAGGACGTGCAGCGGCAGCCCGTCGATGTGGATGCGCTCGCGCAGCACATCGCGCGTCGTGCCGGGGATGGGGCTGACGATGGCGCTTTCCTGCTGGGCCAGCGCATTGAGCAGGCTCGACTTGCCGCAGTTCGGCCGGCCGGCGAGCACCACGGTCATGCCGTCGTGCAGCAGGCGGCCTTGCTGCGCGGAGGCGGCCAGTGCCGTGAGATCGCGCGCCAGCGCGGCGAGCTCGCGGCCGATTGTGGCGTCGGAGAGGAAGTCGATCTCCTCCTCCGGAAAGTCGATGGCCGCCTCGACGTAGGTGCGAAGCCGGATCAGCGCCTCGCTCAGGGCGCGGATGCGCTGGGAGAATTCGCCGGCCAGCGAGCGCAGTGCCGAGCGCGCTGCCGCCTGCGAGCCCGCGTCGATCAGATCGGCAATTGCCTCGGCCTGCGTGAGGTCGAGCTTGCCGTTGAGAAAGGCGCGCTCGGAGAACTCCCCGGGGCGCGCCAGCACAGCGCCGAGCTCGAGACAGCGCGCGAGCAGCATATCGAGCACCACCGCGCCGCCGTGACCTTGAAGCTCGAGCACGTCCTCACCGGTGAAGGAGGCGGGCGCCCGAAAGTACAGCACGATACCCTGATCGAGCGCCCCGCCCTGCGCGTCGCGAAACACCGCGTAGTGGGCGTGGCGCGGGCGCGGATCGAATCCGATCAGGCTGCGGGCGATGCCTAGGGCGCGCGGGCCCGATACGCGCACCACGCCGATGCCGCCGCGGCCGGGCGCGGTTGCCACCGCGGCGATGGTCCGGGGTTCGCCCCGCTGCGGCTTGGCGCCGCTGAGCTCTGGGTCCGCGCGCGTCACGCCGACGCTACTTGTTCGCCGCTCCGATGGTGCGGTTGATCATCCACTGCTGGGCAATCGACAGGATGTTGTTCACCACCCAGTAGAGCACCAGCCCCGAGGGGAAGAACAGGAAGAACACGGTGAACACCCAGGGCAGAAACATGAACACCTTCTGCTGAATCGGGTCCATTGGCGTGGGGTTGAGCTTCTGTTGCAGGAAGGTGCTGGCGCCCATGATGATCGGCAGCACGTAGTACGGGTCCTTGGCGGATAGATCGCGTATCCACAGGATCCACGGGGCCTGGCGCATCTCCACGCTCTCGAGCAGCACCCAATACAACGCGATGAACACCGGGATCTGGATCAGGATAGGCAGACAACCGCCGAGTGGATTGATCTTCTCGGTCTTGTACAGCTCCATCATCGCCTGGTTGAGCTTCTGCCGGTCGTCGCCGTATCGCTCACGCAGCGCCTGCATGCGCGGTTGCAGCTTCTTCATGTGCGCCATGGACTTGTAGCTTGCGGCCGACAGCGGATAGAAGGCGAGCTTGATCAGAATGGTCAGCAAGATGATCGCCCAGCCCCAGTTGCCGACGGCGCGGTTGATCGTGTCGAGCAGCCAGAACAGCGGCGCGGCGATCGGTGTGAGCCACCCGTAGTCCACCGTCAGTTCCATCCCCTCGGCATAGGGCGGCGGTTCCGGGCAGGGCGGTGCACCCTTGACCTTGATGTCGCTGCCACAGCTGAGCAAGGTCAATCGCGCCCGCTCCTTCGGCCCGAGATAGAGCTTGGCCTGCACGACGCCCGTGCCGCCGGGGTGCACCGAGACCGCATCGAGCCGCTTGAAGCCGATGACATGGCGCTCCCCGCCCAACACGTCGGTGTAGAACTCGCTGCGCGCCTGCGCGGGTTGCAACCAGGCGCCGACGAAGTAGTGCTGCAGCATCGCCACCCAACCGCCCTTGACCTCGCGCTTGAGGGGGCGTTTGCGCATGTCCTCAAAGCTGATCTTTTCAAAGTGGTTCTCCGGGGTGTGGATGGCGCCACCCGTGTAGGTCGGAGCCTGAAAGATGCTGCTGGTGTCGACGTGCGCGCGTTGGAACTGTCCGTACAGGTAGCCGGCCCAGTCGCTGCGCGAGCCATTGGCCACGGCGAACTCGACATCGACGACATAGGAACTGCGCCGGAACACGTAAGTCTTCGTGTAGGTGACGCCGTTCGGCGCGCGCCAGGTGAATGGCACGCGCAGCTCGTCACTGCCGGCACCGAGCGCGTAGCGCGCGGCGGCGCTCTGGTAGACCGTCTTGTGGGTCGGGTAGTCGGTGCCGTGACCGATGAGGCCGGATTGCGCGATGAACAGCTCCGGACCGCTATCGCTCATGAGGGTGAAGGGCTTGTCCGGAGAATCGACGTCGACCGGGAAGGCGCGCAGACGGAGCTCGCGCAGATCAGCGCCGTGGGTATCGACGATGGCCTCGAACAGGTCTGTGCTGACGCTGACCCGCGTGCTAGAGCTGAGCCGTTCCGCTGCCGGGGGCGGCGGCTCCGCTTGGGTCGGCGTCGAAGGCGGTGGCGTCGGCACGCCGGGCTCGGCAGGGCTCACCGGGCCCGCCGCGGGACCTGGCGGCGGGGCGTTGTATTGCTCCCAGGCCTGCCAGATCAACATGAGGACCAGGGCCAGGGCAAAGAACAGGAAAAGTCGCAGGTTATCCATGCGTGCAGCCACTCTGCGTGGTCTTGTTGGGGGTCGGCACGGGATCGAAGCCACCGGAATGCCAAGGGTGACAGCGGCACAGACGCCGAAGCGAGAGCCACGCACCGCGAGCGAGGCCGTGTTGCTCGATCGCCTCCTGCGCATACTGCGAACAGCTCGGATAGTAGCGGCAGTGGGAGCCGAGCATGGGGCTCACCCAGCGCCGGTAGAAAGCCAGGACGGTTAGTGACAGGCGACGCATTGGCTTTGCACGCGCGACAGGTGCTGCGCGAGAGACCGGCGCAAGGCCGTCGGTTCAGCGGCGGCGGCAGCGGGGTTGGCGACGATGACAACGTCGACCGGCGGCAGCCGGCGTTTGAGCAGGCGAAAGGACTCGCGAATGTGACGCTTGATGCGATTACGCACGACGGCTAGTCCGGCCACGCGGCGCGATACGGTGATTCCGAGCCGGGGGTGCTGCATGGCGTTGGCAAGAACATAGACCGTGAAATAGTCATCGCGGCTACGCACGCCACGTTTCATGGTGGCGGTGAATGCGGCCGCAGATGGTAGGCGCTGAGCGCGCGGAAGGCTGGAGTCGGTGCCTGGCAAACGCGCCAGCTAGACCGTAAGCCGCTCGCGGCCCTTGGCGCGCCGACGGCTCAGGATGGCACGGCCACCTTTCGTCTTCATGCGAGCACGAAAGCCGTGGGTACGTTTGCGCTTGATGACGCTCGGTTGATAGGTGCGTTTCATGACGGTTGTCTCGCGGCTTGGACGGGCCCGGTTAGTGCGTGCCTCAAAAAAGGCCGCAACCTTACTGCTGCGGTGCGCGAATTGTCAACTAAAGAAGCCTCTCGCTGGCAGGTCGCAGAGGGGCTGTGGATAAGTCGATGGGTCGGGGTTAGACTGCGTCCCCCTTCGTCTGGGTTGGTTCTGGGCCTAAGAGTGACAGAGATCATGATCGTGTGGCCGAAATGTCTGGAGCGGTTAGAGGCGGAGCTGCCGTCGCAACAGTTCAATACCTGGATACGCCCGCTGCAGGCAGTGCTCGAGGGTGAAACGCTGGTGCTACTCGCGCCCAATCGGTTCGTCATGGAGTGGGTCAACGAGCACTTCCGGGACCGCATCGCAGAATTGGCCAGGGAGACCGCGGGCCAGAAGGTCGGTAAGGTCAGGATCGAGGTTGGCAGCCAAACGAATTTGAGGGTAGCACCGGACAAGCGCACTGAGCCGGCGCGAGCAGTGGCAACACCCGGAAGGCTGCGGGCGGACTTCACCTTCGAAAATCATGTGGAGGGTAAATCGAACCAGCTCGCGCGCGCGGCAGCGCGCCAGGTCGGTGAGAACCCGGGTGTTGCCTACAACCCACTGTTCATCTACGGCGGAGTCGGGCTGGGGAAAACGCACTTGATGCAGGCGGCAGGCAACCTGATGGTACGGCATGACCCCGATGCCAAGATCGCTTACATCCACTCCGAGCGTTTTGTGGCTGACATGGTGAAGGCGCTGCAGCACAACGGAATCAATGAATTCAAGCGCACCTACCGCTCACTCGACGCGCTGTTGATCGACGACATCCAATTCTTCGTGGGCAAGGAGCGTTCCCAGGAAGAATTCTTCCATACATTCAATGCGTTAGTAGAAGCGCAGCGCCAGGTGATCATTACGGCGGATCGTTTCCCGAAGGAGCTGGAGGGGATCGAGGAGCGACTGGTGTCGCGTTTCGGCTCTGGGTTGGTGGTGTATATCGAGCCGCCAGAGCTGGAGACACGAGTGGCAATTCTTATGCAGAAGGCCCGACAGGAAGCGATCGAGCTATCGGAGGACGTGGCGTTTTTCATCGCCAAGCGCGTGCGGGCGAATGTGCGAGAGCTCGAGGGCGCTTTGCGGCGAGTAATGGCGAGTGCGCTCTTTACCGGCCAACCGATCACGGTGGAGCTTGCCACCGAGAGTTTAAAAGATCTGCTCTCGTTTCAGGAGCGGCTGGTAACGATCAACAACATTCAAAAGATCGTTGCCGAGTACTACAAGATCCGCGTGGCTGATTTGCACTCGAAGTCACGGTCGCGTCAGGTGGCGCGCCCTCGGCAGGTTGCAATGGCACTTGCCAAAGAGCTCACGAACCACAGTCTGCCGGAGATCGGTGATGCCTTTGGAGGTCGCGATCACACGACCGTGTTACATGCTTGTCGCAAGATTGTGGAGCTTACTGGCTCGGATGCGCGCATGCGCGAGGACTACGAGAATCTCCTGAAGCTCCTGACCACGTGAGTTTGAGTTGTGCACAATTCAGTGACAAACGTATGGATAAGCGAGGGCACCGCAGTCACGATGGGTAAAGCGGCATTCTCTCCACAGGAATAGGTCCGCTTACCCACAAGCCTCGAGTGCGCCTCCGGGGCTGCTCAAAACCCATTAGAATGGCGTTTTCCACAACAAGTCGTGCGCTTAACTACCACAACAAACACTAATCCTCATATGAATATAACGTTTGAGCGTGAAACCCTGATTCGACCACTAACGTATGTCACGGGGGTGGTAGAGCGGCGCCAAACACTGCCTGTTCTGTCCTACGTCCTGATCCGTAGCGGTACGGGAGGCGTGACGTTGACAGGCACAGACCTGGAGACAGAAGTAGTCGTGCAGTGTACGGCGAGCGCAGGAAATCATGTGGATATGACGCTGCCGGCGCGAAAGCTTCTGGATATCTGTCGAGCGCTTCCGCAAGGGGCGAAGATCGAGGTACGCAAAGACGGAAGCAAGGCGATCATCAAGGCCGGACGCAGCCGGTTTACCTTGCTGACTTTGCCGAGCAGCGATTTTCCGAGCATCGAGACTACCCAGTGGGAGGAGCGCATAAGCCTTGATCAGAAGGCATTGCGGCGCGTGCTCGAGGAGACGGGATTTTGCATGGCGCAGCAGGACGTGCGCTATTACTTGAATGGTTTGCTGCTGGAGCTAAACGGCAGCGCGCTTCGAACCGTGGCGACAGACGGTCACCGTATGGCGGTGAGCGAGGTCGAGCTAGGGGCACGCGCAAAGGCAGCGCGGCAGGCGATTGTGCCACGCAAGGCGGTAATGGAAATGGTGCGCGTGTTAGAAGACGGGGAGGCGAGCGTGGAGCTGCTGCTAAGCGCGAACCATGTTCGGCTCCAAGCTCCAGGGCTGATGTTCACGGCAAAGCTGATCGATGGGCGTTATCCCGACTACAGCAAAGTGCTGCCGACTCGGCAGTCGAAGCAGCTCACCTTGGAGCGAGAGGAGTTGCGTATTGCGCTGAGTCGGGCGGCAATTCTCTCGAACGAGAAGTTCCGTGGAGTGCGATTGGGCATCGGCGAAGGGCGCCTGAGGATCGTGGCCCACAACCCGGAGCAGGAGGAGGCGGAGGAAGAGGTCGCGACCGACTACATGGGAGAGGCGATGGAGGTAGGCTTCAATGTCAATTACCTCATCGAGGCGACGAGCGCCTTGCAGTCGGAGAAAGTGGTGCTGGAGCTGAACGACCCCAACAGTAGCTGCCTCATGCACAGCCCGGATCGGGAGTACCCGCGGTACGTGATCATGCCGATGCGGCTTTAAGCCAGCTTGGTTCCACGTGAAACCACACCTCTGGTTTCACGTGGAACCTACGATTTGGCGTACAATGCGTTTATGGTCCAAAAGACAAATACAGAACCACAACGTTCCTATGATTCCCGCAGTATCCAGGTGCTCAAGGGTCTGGACGCTGTCCGCAAGCGCCCGGGAATGTATATCGGGGATACCGACGATGGCACGGGCCTGCACCATATGGTGTTCGAGGCCGTCGACAACTCGGTCGACGAAGCGCTCGCTGGCTACTGCAACCGTATAGCCGTCGTGCTGCACAACGACGGTTCTGTTACGGTCTCCGACAATGGCCGTGGTATACCGACCGACATCATCCCGGAGGAGGGCCGGTCGGCCGTTGAGGTCGTGATGACCGTGCTCCACGCTGGCGGCAAGTTCGACCAAAACTCCTATAAGGTTTCCGGCGGTCTACATGGCGTCGGCATTTCCGTGGTCAACGCCCTCTCGGAGTGGCTCGAGGTCACGGTGCGACGCGGCGGCCGGGTCTACCAGCAGCGTTACCGGCTCGGTGTGCCGGAGGGCCCACTGACGGTAATCGGGGAGGCAAGCGAGACCGGCACCGACGTGCGGTTCAAGCCGTCGCCACAGATCTTCTCTAACACCAATTTCAGCTACGACATCCTGGCCAAACGCCTGCGTGAGCTGTCGTTCCTCAACTCCGGGGTCCGAATCGACCTGACGGACGAGCGCACCGGCAAGGAGGACAGGTTCGAATACAAGGGTGGCATCCAGGCCTTCGTCGAGCACCTGAATCGCAACAAGACCCCGCTGCATCCGAAACCGATTTACATATCCGCCGAACGTGACGGCATAACGGTCGAGCTCTGCATGCAGTGGAATGACTCCTACCAGGAGAACATCTTCTGCTTCACCAATAACATTCCGCAAAAGGACGGCGGCACACACCTGGCCGGTCTGCGCGCGGCCATGACGCGTACCCTGAATCACTACATCGAGGCCACAGGGATCGCTAAGAAGGAACGGGTTGAGATTACTGGCGACGATGCCCGTGAGGGACTCACGGCAGTGCTGTCCGTGAAGGTCCCCGACCCGAAGTTCTCCTCGCAAACCAAGGACAAGTTGGTGTCCTCCGAGGTCAAGGGTGCAGTGGAAACGATCGTCAACGATCGGCTCGCGCAATTTCTTGAGGAGAACCCGGCCGACGCGCGAAGCATTACACTGAAGATCGTCGAAGCCGCCCGGGCACGCGAGGCCGCGCGCAAGGCGCGGGAGCTCACGCGTCGCAAGGGGGCCCTCGATTTGGCCGGACTCCCCGGCAAGCTGGCCGATTGCCAGGAACGCGACCCCGCGCAATGCGAGCTCTACCTCGTGGAGGGCGATTCGGCCGGCGGGTCCGCCAAACAGGCGCGCGACCGGCGCTTTCAGGCCGTCTTGCCGCTCAAAGGGAAGATCCTCAACGTCGAGAAGGCGCGCTTTGACAAGATGCTGTCTTCGGCCGAGGTCGCTACCCTCATTACGGCCCTCGGCACCGGTATCGGCAAAAACGAATTTGATATCAATAAGTTACGTTATCACCGAATCATCCTCATGACCGATGCCGATGTCGACGGCTCGCACATACGAACGTTGCTGCTCACGTTCTTCTATCGGCAGATGCCCGAGTTGATCCAGCGTGGCCACGTGTACATCGCCCAGCCGCCGCTCTACAAGATCAAATCCGGAAAGCGCGAACGTTATCTCAAGGACGACGCAGAGCTCGAGAACTACCTGCTCGATGCCGCCGTTGACGATGCCTCACTACGCTTTGCCGATGGCCGCCAGCTCAGCGGCGCGGAGCTGGCCAATCTGTGTCGCAGCTACTTCGCGGTCCAACAGCACATCAAGCGCCTGGCGCGGCGCTATGACGCACGTGTCTTGCACGAGCTTATGTACCTGCCGCCGCTCAGCGCCGCGGTGCTGAAGGAAAGAGCCGCGACTGAGGCCTACGCCGCGACCTTGCAGAAGCGACTGGCGGCCCAGCGCGATGGTGGCGCCACGTACGCCGTGAGCGTAGGCACTGATAGCCGCAACAACCTGCATGACCTGCTCGTGAGCCGAACCGAGCACGGCACGATCGCGCAGTCAAAGATCGACAGCGAGTTCGCGAGCTCCGGCGAATATGCCGCGCTCTGCGCGCTCGGTGCGCAGCTTACCGACCTGTTTCGTACCGAGGCTACGGTACGGCGTGGCGACAAGACCCAAAAGGCGAGCCGTTTCGAGGAGGCCATCGACTGGCTGATGGACGAGGCGCGCCGCGGTCACAGCATCCAGCGCTACAAGGGGCTGGGCGAAATGAATCCCGAGCAGCTGTGGGAGACAACCATGGATGTCGCGACGCGCCGGCTGCTCAAGGTGCACGTCGACGACATCGTGGCGGCGGAGGAGGTGTTCTCGACGCTGATGGGCGATCAGGTCGAACCGCGCCGCGAGTTTATCGAACGCAATGCCCTGCAGGTCTCCAACCTCGACGTCTAGCCGCGCCGCGCGGCGAACGCGCTAGTGCAGGGTGCGGGGAGCGCTCAAGGTGAAGGCCGGAATCTCGGCATCGAATTCTGTCCCGTCGTCCGCGCGCATCTGGTAGCTTCCCCGCATCATGCCAACCGGGGTCTCAAGAATGGTGCCGCTCGTGTATTCGAAGCTGGTGCCGGGCGACAAGTACGGCTGCTGCCCAACGACCCCTTCGCCGCGGACTTCCTGGGTCTTGTTATTGGCATCGGTGATCACCCAGTGCCGCGTCAACAATTTCGCCGGCACATCGCCGCTATTGGTGATCGTGACGGTATAGGCGAAGACATAGCGATTGCTCTCCGGCACCGACTGCGACGGAATATACGTGGTCTTAACCGAGACCTCGATCTGATGGCGCTGGCTGGTCTTCATGGCTCACCTCGAGGCCATATTTTGCCGGACTCGCGAGCCGCTGGGCAGGTCGTCCAATGCGCTGGGAAATTGACGCCCTAATGACCCCGCGCTCAGCGTGAACAGTTCAACCGACCCGCTGCATCGCCTCACAAGGAACGGCTACGAAACGCAGTTCGCCGCCATCCAGCCGCACGGCGCTGAGACAACCGCCCCACACGCAACCCGAATCGAGACCGATAACACCCTCGCCCTGGTAGCATCCAAGCGTTGACCAGTGGCCGAAGACAACCCGTATCGCTCGGGTGCGCCGCCCCGGCACGGCGAACCATGGGACCAGGTCGGGCGGCTGGGTACCGGGGCGCCCCTTGTGGCGCAGGTCCATGTTCCCCTCAAGATCACAGTAGCGCAGTCGCGTGCAGGCGTTGATGATGACGCGAATGCGCTCGACCCCTTGCAGGTCGTCGCGCCAATGATCGGGAAGATCCCCGTACATATGGGCGAAGAACTCCGGCGCTGCGCTGCCTGCCAGCAACCCCTGCGCCTCCGCGGCAAGCGCCAGCGCCCGCGCTAAATCCCATTGCGGCAACAGGCCCGCATGCACCAGCAACCAGCCGAGGGCCGCGTCGTAGTGAACCAGGGGCCGGCGGCGCAGCCACGCGAGCAGCTCGTCGCGATCGGGCGCAGCCAGCACCTCCTGCAGGGTGTCGCGCGCCTTGTGCTTGCTGGCACCGGCCGCGACGGCCAGCAGATGCAGATCATGGTTGCCGAGCACGGTGATGGCGCACTCACCCAGATCGCGCACGAAGCGCAGCACCTCAAGGGACTGCGGCCCGCGGTTGACGAGGTCTCCGGTGAACCACAGCGTATCGTGGCGGGGATCGAAGCCGATCCGGTCGAGGAGCGCCCGCAGCGCCCCGAAGCAACCCTGCACGTCGCCGATGGCGTAGGTGGCCATTAGCCGCCGGGCGCCGCCCCAAGGCGCTGCGCCAATTCGTAGGTGGCGATCACCAGCGCATGGGTGATGCCGGGCTCGGCGGCGGAATGGCCGGCATCGGGAACGATCTCAAGCTTCGCCCGCGGCCAGGCGCGGTGCAGATCCCACGCGCTTTGCACCGGACACACGACGTCATAGCGACCGTGGACGATATAGCCCGGGATGTCCTTCAGCCGGTACGCGTCGCGCAGTATCTGATCGGGTGCGAGGAATGCGTCGTGACGGAAATAGTGGGCCTCAATGCGGGCCAGCGAGAGCGCCGTGTGCGGGGAGCCGAAGAAGTCGATGACCGACCGGTTCGGCAGCAGCGTCGCGGTGCGCCCCTCCCACAGCGACCAGGCCTTGGCCGAGTGCATGCGTGCCACCTCGTCCTCGCCGGTCAGGCGACGGTAGTGCGCGCCGACCAGATCGTGGCGCTCGTCCTCCGGAATCGGGGCGATGAACTCCTGCCAATGGTCGGGAAAGAGCCGGTTGGCACCCTCCTGATAGAACCAGCGTATCTCCCATGCCCGGCACAGGAACACCCCGCGCACGATCAACCCGAGCACCCGCGCCGGGTGCGTCTCGGCGTAGACCAGCGCGAGCGTCGAACCCCACGATCCGCCGAACAGCACCCACTGCTCGATGCCGAGCAGGACGCGGATGCGCTCGATGTCGGCCACCAGTTCCTGCGTTGTATTGGCTTCCAGGCTCGCGTGGGGCGTCGAGCGCCCGGCACCGCGCTGGTCGAACAGCACGATCCGATAGGCGTTCGGATCGAAGAAGCGCCGGTGGTAGGGCTCGCAGCCGGCCCCCGGCCCACCGTGCAAGAAAAGCACAGGTAGCCCATGGGGGTTTCCGCACTCCTCGAGGTACAGCTCGTGCGGGCCATCGACCTTGAGCCGGTGGGTCGCGTAGGGTTCGATCTCGGGATAGAGCTTGTGCATGGGTCTAGAACGACGCTGCTTCGATCTGGAGGTACGCCCGGCTCACATGCCGGCCGAGCTGGGTGGTGAAGTCCTTCCAGCCTTGAAACGCTAGCAGCGCACTGGCGACCTTCGGCATCATCTCAAAGTCCGCCAGGCCCTGCTCGTAGTAACGCTGCACCGTCCCATGCACGGTTCGCAAATAGCGCTGATACAGGGCGAGCAGCTCGCGCCCGCCGGCCGGACCATGGCCCGGAACGAAGTGGCGGGCGCCGCTCGTCAAGGCCAGGTCGATGGCCTCGGCGTTGCCTTGGAAGTCGCCGTCGTCCATGCAGGCAAGGCGCCCGGTTACGAGGACATCGCCGAGAAACATGACCTGCTCCTCGACGACCTCGATCATAAGGTCGCCGTCGGTATGCGCCGGGTTGTGATGATAGCTGCGAAAGTGTCGGTCACCGAGCTTGAGCACCTCGCCGTGCTCGAGGTACGTGTCGGGTACCACCGGTTCTGTGCCCTGGAGGGCCCCGTCCGTCAGGCGATTGAGCAAGTCCACCCACTGCGATCCAGCGGCCGCCGCCTTGGCCCTCATGTTCGGGTGGGCGTAGATCACCGCCCGCGGGTAGGCCGCCTTGATGGCCTGGTTGGCGAGCCAGTGATCGCCGTGGACATGGGTATTGAACACCGCGATCACGGGATCGGCGGTGAGCGCCGCGATCCGCGCGAGCAGCATCTCGCCCACGCGCACGCTCGGGCCCGGGTCAATGACAACGACCCCCTTGCCGGTGAGCACGAAACCCGGATTGTTGGTGAAACCCTGGTTCTGGATGCTGGGCAGCTCATTGCGGCCGTGGATCACGTAAGCCCGCTCCGTGAGCCTCACCGTCGGGTAGTCGCCCTTTAGCTCAGGCGCCTTGCCGTCACAGGCAACCAGGCACAGGGTAAAGAGCGCGACCAGCCCAGCGCGCGTCATGCCGAGACCCTTGGGGAGGGGGTCTGACCGAGGCGCGAGCACACGCGTGCGCCAGCCGACGCACCGATCATCCGCCGAGGAAGCGCCCGAGCAGCTCGTAGCCATAGAGCAGCACCTCGACCACGATCAGGATCACGATCAGCCACTCGACGCGCAGCATGCTGCGGCTCTGCAAGAGATCGGCGGCGGTCTCCGCCGTGCGGGCGATGAGCGCGAGCTTGCGCTCCAGTATCGTGCTGCGTTCGCGCAGCTCGTACTCGTTCTCCAGGTTGAGAAACAGGCGCTCGAGCTCGGGGTGGTCCCACAGCAGGTCTGGTTTGTCCTGGATCTCGACGCGCGCGGTCACGCGCTGCTGCACGAGCAGGGCCCCGCCGATGTGGCGCAGCACCTCGCGCAGCCGCTTGCCCCCGCCGCGCGGGCGCTCGAGCTCGCGCGCGAGCGGCTCGATCAGATCGAAGGCCGCGGCGACCGTGGCCTCGTAGTAGGCGAGCGCGACACTGCGCGCGAGCACCGTGGCCACGATCTGCAGGCGCGCGAAGGCATAGTCCGAAAGCCGGATGCCTTCTGGCGTGGCGCCCTCCGGTTGCTTGCCGGCCAGCGTGATCGCGCTGTCCTCGGTCTCGGCGCGCCGCAGCGGATGCTCGAGGCGCTCATGCAGTCCCTTCAGCAGCTCGCGCTGTTCCGGCTCCGAGACTTCGAACATGACGACCGCGCCATAGCGAAACAACATGGCGAGACCTGAGCGGCCGGCCGGAACCACGAGTGGGCCGAGGCCCTGGGCCGGTTCGGCCAGGCCGCGCAGGTGCAGGCGCTCGCCGATCAGCGCGGCGCGCACCGCCACCGGCCGGTCCTTCGGCAGGCGGGCCGCGAGCCTGGTGAGCGCACCGCTCGGGGCCGCTGGCGGCATGGGGCGGCTCACAGGCCGAGCCGTTGCCAGATGGCCTGGGTCGGGCCGGCGCGGTTCATGGTGTAGAAATGCAGCCCCGGCGCCCCGCCGTCGAGCAACCGGCGACAGAGCTCGGTCGTGACGTCGAGACCAAAGGCACGCAGCGCCTCCAGATCATCCCCGAAGCCCTCGAGGCGCTTGCGGATCCAGCGCGGGATTTCGGCGCCGCACGCGTCCGAGAAGCGCGCAAGCTGCTTGTAATTCGTGATCGGCATGATGCCCGGGACGATCGGCAGGTCGACCCCGATTTGCTCGCACTCCTCGACGAAACGAAAGTACGCATCGGGATTGTAGAAGTACTGGGTAAGCGCCCCGTTGGCGCCGCAGTCGACCTTGAGCTTGAAGTACTTGAGGTCATCCTGGACGCTGGCCGCGCGCGGGTGCACCTCCGGGTAGGCCGCGACCTCGATGTGAAACCAGTTGCCGGTCTCGGCGCGGATCAGCTCAACCAGCTGATAGGCATAGCGCAGCTCCCCGGGCGAGGCCATGCCGGAGGGCAGATCGCCGCCGAGCGCGACGATGCGGTTGATGCCGAGCGCCTTGTAGGCGAGCAGCTGCTCGCGCAGGCTCTCGCGCGTGGCGCCGACACAGGAGATGTGCGGGGCTGCCACGAGACCCTGCTCGTGCAGGGCCTTGACGGTCTCGTAGGTGCCCTGGCGCGTGCTGCCGCCGGCGCCGTAGGTCACCGAGAAGTACTTGGGCTTGAGGGCGGCCAGGGCGCGGGTGGTTTCCGCCAGCTTGAGCTTGCCGTCCTCGTCCTTGGGCGGAAAGTACTCGCAGCTGAAGGTCCGCGGATACTTGCGTTGCGATTGCATGGTTGCAGTGCAACGTCCACGACCGCGCTCGCGCGGCCGTGGACGCCTGGCGCCCCCTTGTGGAATGGGTCAGTAGCGGTAGTGATCCGGCTTGTACGGGCCGTCGATCGGAACGCCGATGTAGCCGGCTTGCTCGGGCGTCAGGCGCGTCAGCTTCGCACCGATCTTCTTGAGGTGCAGGCGCGCCACCTTCTCGTCGAGCTTCTTCGGCAGCACATAGACCTTCTTCTCGTACTTGGTCGGGTTGTTGAAGATCTCCATCTGCGCAATGGTCTGGTTGGAGAACGACGCCGACATCACGAACGATGGGTGGCCGGTGGCGCAGCCGAGGTTCACGAGACGCCCCTTGGCGAGCACGATCAGCTTCTTGCCGTCCGGGAAGATCACGTGGTCGACCTGCGGTTTGATTTCCTCCCACGGGTACTGTTCAAGCGAGGCGATGTCGATCTCGGAATCGAAGTGGCCGATGTTGCACACGATGGCCTCGTGCTTCATGCGCCGCATGTGCTCGTGGGTGATCACCTTCACGTTGCCGGTGGCGGTGACGAAGATATCGGCCTCGCTGCACACCTCATCCATGCTGACTACGCGGTAGCCCTCCATCGCCGCCTGCAGCGCACAGATTGGATCGATCTCGGTCACCCACACGGTCGCGCCCATACCGCGGAAGGCCTGGGCGCAGCCCTTGCCGACGTCACCGTAGCCCAAGACCACGCAGATCTTGCCGGCAATCATCACGTCGGTGGCGCGCTTGATGCCATCGATGAGCGACTCGCGGCAGCCGTAGAGGTTGTCGAACTTGCTCTTGGTGACCGAGTCATTGACGTTCATGGCCGGAAACAGCAACGTGCCCTGCTTCTGCATCTCATACAACCGGTGCACGCCGGTGGTGGTCTCTTCGGTGACGCCGCGGATGCCCTTGGCGATGGCCGTCCACTTGCCTGGATTCTTGGCGAGCGAGGCGCGCAGCAGCTCGAGGAACACCTTCCACTCGTGGTTGGCGTTGGGCTCGGGCGGCGGGACCCTGCCGGCGCGCTCGAACTCGACACCCTTGTGCACGAGCATGGTGGCATCGCCGCCGTCGTCGAGGATCATGTTGGGCCCCTTGCCGTCCGGCCAGGTGAGGGCCTGTTCGGTGCACCACCAGTACTCCTCGAGGGTTTCGCCCTTCCAGGCGAACACCGGGATGCCGCGCGCGGCGAGCGCGGCGGCCGCGTGGTCCTGGGTCGAGTAGATGTTGCACGACGCCCAGCGGATCTCGGCGCCGAGCGCGATGAGCGTCTCGATCAGCACCGCGGTCTGGATCGTCATGTGCAGCGAGCCCGAGATGCGCGCGCCCTTGAGCGGCTGGCTCGCCGCGTACTCCTCGCGCAGCGCCATGAGACCGGGCATTTCGGTCTCGGCAATCTCGATCTCCTTGCGGCCCCAAGCGGCCAGGCCGATATCGGCGACCTTGTAGTCGGTAAACTTCGGATTGATCACGGCAGACATGGCAATGCTCCTATAGTAGCGAGCGCCGTTGCTTAACCTTCACGAACCGCCGAGCCTGGCCCGCCATCGGCTCGATGGCAGGGTTGCAACGCTCCTCGGCAATCCGGTCCGCCGCACCGTTGCGGCGACGTGCATGGGTGCCCGCGTCCGGGGCGGCGGCGCGGGGAGCGCGCCTGGCCCGCGAACGGCATCCTCTATCCTACGCGCTGGCCGCGCTCCTCGCCTTGAGGCCGGCCGCCTCGCGCAGCGCCTCGGCCTTGTCAGTGCGTTCCCAGCTGAAGCTTGGCTCGGTACGCCCGAAATGCCCGTAGGCAGCGGTCGGCCGGTAGATCGGGCGCAGCAGGTCGAGCATCTGCACGATGCCCTTCGGCCGCAGGTCGAAATGCTGCGCGACCAGCTGCGCAATTTTCTCGTCGGCAAGCTTGCCGGTACCAAAGGTATCGACGTGGATCGATACCGGTCGCGCAATGCCGATCGCATAGGCGATCTGGATCTCGCAGCGTTCCGCGAGCCCCGCGGCCACGACGTTCTTGGCGACGTAGCGTCCGGCGTAGGCCGCCGACCGGTCGACCTTGCTCGGATCCTTGCCGGAGAACGCCCCCCCGCCGTGCCGCGCCATGCCGCCGTAGGTATCCACGATGATCTTGCGCCCGGTAACCCCGGCGTCACCGACCGGGCCACCGATCTCGAAGCTGCCGGTCGGGTTGATGAAATACTTGATGTCCTTGTTGATCCACTCCTTCGGCAGCACCGGCTTGACGATCTCCTCGATCACCGCCTCCTTGAGCGCAGCGTGCTTGATGCCCGGGGCGTGCTGCGTGGACAGCACCACGGCATCGATGCCGGCGGGCTGGCCGTTGACGTATCTCACGGTGACTTGCGATTTCGCGTCGGGGCGTAGCCAGGCGAGCTTGCCGCTCTTGCGCACCTCGGACTGGCGCTTGACCAGGCGGTGGGCGAGCGTGATCGGCATCGGCATCAGCACATCGGTCTCGCTGGTCGCATACCCAAACATCAGGCCCTGGTCGCCGGCGCCCTGCTCGAGGTCGAGGCCCTTGCCCTCGTCGACGCCGGCGGCGATGTCCGGCGACTGGCGGCCGATCGCGGTGAGCACCGTACAGGTGTCGGGTCCGAAACCCATCTCGTCCGCGTAGCCGATCTGCCGGACCACTTCGCGCGCAATCTTGTCGAAGTCGACGTGCGCCGTGGTAGTTATCTCGCCGGCCAGCACCACCAGGTTGTTCTTGACCAGGGTCTCGCAGGCCACGCGCCCCAGCTTGTCCTGCGCCAGGATGGCGTCCAGCACGGCATCGGAGATCTGGTCACAGACCTTGTCGGGATGGCCCTCGGACACTGACTCGGAGGTGAAGAGAAAACTATTGGACATGACGGCTCCGGGGATTGAACTTCGGAAAGCGGCGCAGTTTATCAAGCCGCCCGGCGTTTACCAATGGACGGCACGGTTAACAACCGCCGCCACAGCCAGAGCGCTGTCGGCGTATCGCGCGACGCCGAGTTATTGGCACAGCAGGCTTGCAGCACCGCGGCGTTGTGCCCCACAGCCAGCGTCAGCACTGTTCCCATGGGAGGCCGTGGTAGCGCCAGCCCCCTACCGAGCTGCGGTGGTGCTTGTCATCCAAGGCGCCCTCGAAGCCCTCGCTGACGTTGTACACGTCCTTGACCCCGGCTGCGACCAGGGCCTTGCCCGCTTCAAGCGACCGCACCCCACTGCGGCAGATCAGGACGACCGGCGCGGCGCCGCTCGCGCCGCCCAGGATCGCCTGCCGCACCTGGGTGACGAAGTGCGGGTTGATCGTCCAGTCCGGCTCGTCGATCCACGGGATGTGGATCGCCCCGCACGGGTGCCCGACAAACAGGTACTCCATGTTCGAGCGGACATCCACGAAAAGCGCGTTGGGGTGCTCCTGGAGAAACTTAAATGCCTCCTTGGGCGTCAGGCTCTTCACTTCCTCGGGCATCGCTCACCTCGTCCGCGCCGGGCGCAGCTCGTGCATACTTGACGTTATTATGTTGCCGCCCGCCCTGGAACCCAACCCGGCATCCGCCAGCGAGCGACCGTACCGCGTCCGCCCCCCGAAGACCCTGCTGCGCCTGGCCGGCCAGGCCATCGCCGACTACGCGATGATCCGGCCGGGTGACCGCCTGCTGCTCGGCTTGTCCGGGGGGAAGGACAGCCTGAGCCTGCTGTATGTCCTGCTTCAGCTGCAACGGCGCTCACCCGTGCCGTTTGCGCTCGCGGCGGCCACGGTCGATCCGTGCATCGAAGGCTTCGACCCATCGGACTTGCGGGAGTACGTGCCGAGACTGGGCCTGCCTTTCTTTTACCGCCAGGAGCGCATCGTGGAACGTGCGCGCGCCACCATGCGCGGCGATTCGTTTTGTGCCTACTGTGCACGCATGCGTCGCGGCATCCTCTACGACATTGCCCGCACGCAGGGCTACAACGTGCTGGTGCTCGCGCATCATCTGGACGATCTGGCCGAGTCGTTCCTGATGAGCGCGTTTTTCAACGGGCGCCTGCGTACCATGAAGGCGCACTACGTCATCGACGCCGGCGATCTGCGCGTGATCCGCCCGTTCATCTATGTGCGCGAACGCCAGACGGCGGATTTCGCGCGGCGCGCCGGTTTGGCGCCGACGACTGACAATTGCCCCGCTTGCTTCCGTATGCCCACCCAACGGCAGCACATGAAAGCGATGCTCGCCGCCTTGGAGCAATCTAACCCGCGACTTTTTGATAGCCTGTTGCAGACTTTACGCCCACTCATGGTCATTGCCGAGCGAAACGCCGGGCAGTAACTCCCACTTTTCGCCAGAAATCGAACGCTGGCCCCCTGCTGGCCCACCGAAGGCTATCTAGCGTCAAGACCAGCGCCTGGGACGGGCAATCGTGGGAAGAAGAGGTCACTCTGGCGGCGGAATCGCCCTCCCAGTGGCGCTGAACAGCCGGAAATTACCGCTTGGCCGGGCTATAGCGGGCGACGTGGGTGCGCATCATCTGGGCGAAGCGATCGGGCAGCCGGGGCTGGTCGGCATAGCGTTCGAGGCGCCCTTCCATCGCGGCTAGCACGAGCTCCAGGCGCTTACCGGTATCGGGGTGGGTCTTGAACATCAGCGCCACGGCGTCGTCTTGCGGGTTGATCGAGGCGATCGTCTGCAGCACTGAGGGCAGGCCGTAGGGATCATAGCCGGCGCGCGCCGCGATCACCGCGCCGGCGCGATCGGCGGCGTACTCATCTTCCTTGTCCAGACCGCGCGTGTAGATCTCGGTGCCGGCATTGACGAGCTTGGTGTAGCCCTCCTTGCCCTTGCTCTTGGCGTATTCGTTGAGGACGTCGCCGGCCAGCCCCGTGAGCGCGCCCTTGCGCATGGTTTCAAGCGCGTGGCGCGCCACCACATGGCTGATCTCGTGCGCCAGGATGCCGGCGAGCTCAGCCTCGTCGCGGCAGTGCATGAGCAGGCCGCGCGTGATGAACACGTACCCGCCCGGCGTGGCGAAGGCGTTCACCATGGAGTCATCAAGCACGCCGAAGCGCCACGGCAGATCAGGGC
The DNA here is from genome assembly GCA_964482055.1 of uncultured Acidiferrobacteraceae bacterium. Lineage (GTDB taxonomy): Bacteria > Pseudomonadota > Gammaproteobacteria > Acidiferrobacterales > Sulfurifustaceae. The sequence goes on along the minus strand of CAYZVX010000027.1, from coordinate 11,273 downwards.
GCTCGGTGTGCATCGCCAACCACAGGCCGATGTTGTTGACGTAGCGCTGCAGCTCGGCATCGTTGACCAGCGGCGCGGCGCCCGTGATGTTGGCGGCGATGCCCTTGCCGAGGTCGATCTCTTTTTGTTCCGAGACCGGCTTCAGCGCCTGGAGCTTCTCGCCCATGCCCTTGAGCACATCCGGATTGATCTTGTTCCAGTCGAAGGCGGCCGAGGGCGCGGCAGCGCCCAGACCAGCCAACAGACAGATCGTGGGAATCAGCTTACGCATGGTGATCGACCTCTGGCGGTCCGTCATTCCGAAACGTTGGGCAGGAACTCGACCTTGGCTTCCTTGAGCCCGGCCGACTTGGCGTAGGCCGTGGCGCCGTCCCTGGTGGCGCGAAATGCCTCCATCGACTGGACCGCCTGGGGATTGGGTTTCGCGTTCTTCAGAGCCTCGGCGTCGAAGCCGCGAATGCCGGTGGTGGCGACGATGCCGGTCGACCCGGAGCGCCCGGTCTGTCCGACGTTCCACAGCATCCCCAGACCCTCCGCCCCGGATGCCTTTTTCTCCGGCCCCTCGCCGATGCGAACCTGGTGCAGGCGCACCCAACCGCTGCTGGCCGGTGCCTTGACGCGCAACCACGCGCCGCGCCGCTCGAGTATCGTGACCGTCGCGTCTTGCGCGACCTCCCCGGCCGCGGTGGCGTCGCGGTAGGGAGCCGACATGAGGGTGGCGCCTTGGCGCATGGTACCGACCTCGGCGCCAGCCGCCGGCAGCGCCAGCAGCATGAGCGCAATCAATATGGGCAGCCTGTTACTTCCACCTGGGTTCATAGAGGCGCACCTTTCCGGATCGGCCTTTCAGTTTAACAAAACCGTGATCGACAAACTCGATCCCGTTCGGACAGGCGTCCTTGGTCGCCTCCGACACCAGGATGCGGGCCCGTCCTTTTGTCTCGCCTTCGATACGGCTCGCGGTGTTCACCGTATCGCCGATGACGGTGTAGTCCTGGCGGTGCTCGGGCGAGCCGATGAAGCCCACAACCGCCTCCCCGGAATTGATCCCGATCCCGATGTCAAAGTGCTGCCCGGCCTCACCGAGCTCGGTCTTGAACCGTTGCAGGGCCTCCTGCATGTCGCGGGCCGCGGCGAGCGCCCGGCAGGCATGGTCGGGTTGCTCGGTCGGGGCGCCCCAGAACGCCATGATCGCATCCCCGATGTACTTGTCGAGCGTGCCCTGGTGGCGAAAGATCACTTCGACCTGCAGGCTAAAGTAGCGATTCAGGATGTCCACCACCTCCTGCGGGGTCTTTTGCTCAGACAGCGTGGTGAAACCGCGGATGTCGGAGAACAGCACGCTGATCTCGCGTCGCTGCCCGCTCAGGCTGCCGGTCGTCTCGCCCTGCTCGACGAGGCCGCTCACCACGCGCGGGTCGAGAAAACGCGAGAACAGCTGTGTGACGCGCCGCCGGTCGCGGCGCTCGAGCAGGTAAGCGCGCACGGCGGCGACCAGGTAATAGATCCACACGCCGAACACCATGCTCGCGACGACCGGCAGCGCCACGCGGTATTGCACCAGCGCCAGCCAGCCGCCCGCGGCGAGCGCGCCGCTGAGGCCCACCACCGCCGTCAACCCGATGGCGAGCACGCTCACGCCGCGCGCAAACAACACGGCCAGCGCCAGAAGCACCGCCGCCATGAGCAGCGGACCGACCCAGGCTGGGGCCGGCTGCACACGATCGCCGTGCTTCAGGTTATCGATGGCGGTGGCGATGACCTCGGGGCCGGGGAAGCGCGCATCCATCGGTGTCACGCGCAGGTCGAGCAGCGCCGCCGCGGTACTGCCCACGATGACGATCTTGTCGGTGAACTCGTTGGCGGGGCGCTGCGGCTGCTGCCGCTCAAAGTCGAAGAAGGCGTCACGGAAACTCACGCGCCGGTAGGAAAATGCCGGCCCGTGCCACACCATCGGCAATGTCGCCGTGTCGGGCGGCAGCGCATAGCCGAGGCCCTGCGCGACGCGCGCGGGCAGAGACGGAATGCGCCAGCCTGCGGCCTCGACGTACAGCGGGTAGCGACGCACCACGCCGTCTGCGTCCGGGTAGACATCGATCGTGCCAATCCGCCCGGTTGCCACCAGCCCGGGCAGCGGGAGCAGCAGCGCCGCGCGCGCCCCCGGGTCGGCCTGCGGGTCAAGCGGTGTCGCGCCCGGCAGTTGCTTCACGGGGAAACCGGCGCGATCGGCCTCGGGCGAGGCTGGCAGGCGCACCATCGGAAAATAGACATAGGGCAGGCGGCGCGCGGTTTCGATCAACAGGATGTCATCGGCGGCGTGGTCTTTGTGCGGATCGACAAACAGGATATCGAAGACAACCGCCGCGGGTCGCTGCCGCGCAAGGCCCTCCAGAAGCGCCGCGAACACCGCGCGCGACCAGGGATAGCGGCCGTATTCCGAGGCCATCGCATCGAGCGTCGGCTCGTCGATGTCGATCAGCACGATGTCCGGGTCGGGCGGCAGGCGCGCGGCGAGGCTGCGCAGATTGAAGTCGAGCAGCTTGTTGTCGAGCCAGTTGGTGAGCCCGAGGCCGGTGGTGGCGGCGAGCCCGATGAGCCACACGGCGCCGGCCAGCAGGAAGGCAAAGCCGCGCTTGTTGTTCTTGCTGCGCATGTTCACAGCCTACCCGAGAGCGCCGTGCCGTCAACGGCACGCGTCGCTATAATGCGCCTCGCGCATGGGTGCGAACCGCAAACCGCAGGACGACGCCGGCATTGCGTTTTACCGGCCGCGCCTCGGGCGCAGCGCGTGGCGGCTACGTTACCTGCCGAGCTGGTTGCTGGTGGCCGTGCTGTGGGCGTGCGCTTGGCTGCCGCTTGCGGTTACACGTCCGCTGGGGGCGATCCTCGGCCTCGCGATGATGGCCGCCAACCGCAAACGCCGGCGGATCGCGCGTATCAATCTCGCGCTGTGCTTTCCGGCCATGAGCGCGGCGGCGCGCGAGCGCATCCTGCGCCGGCACTTCATGGTGAGCGGCCAGGCCTCGCTCGATCTCGGGTTGCTCGTGTTCGGCGCGAAGCGGCGCATCGTGCGCCTCGGCCGGATACGCGGTCTCGAGGCGTACCGCGATCTGCTGCGCAGCGGGCGCAACGTGATTCTGCTGGTGCCGCACATGGTCGGCATGAACTTCGCCGGTCCGATCCTGGCGCGCCTGCGCCCGACCTTCTCGATGATGAAGCTGCAGCGCAATCCGGTGGTGAACTGGATCCTCAATCGCGGCCGGCTGCGCTTCGGCGGCGGCCTGCTGGCGCGCGAGCAGGGCCTGCGCCCGGTGGTGCGCGGGTTGCGCGCGGGGCTGGCGTTTTACTACCTGCCGGACGAGGATTTCGGCCCCAAGCAGTCGGTGTTCGTCCCGTTCTTCGGCATCCCGACCGCCACCCTCCCCACGCTCGGCCGATTGGCGGAAATGGCCGATGCCGCTGTCGTGCCGTGTTTCGTGCGGTTGCTGCCGCGCGCGCGCGGCTACGAGGTGGTGCTCAAGGCGCCGCTCCCGAGGTTTCCGAGCGGCGACCGGATGGCGGACGCCGCGGCCATGAATCGTGCGATGGAGGACGGCATCCGCGACATGCCGGAGCAGTACATGTGGACGCTCAAGCTCTTCAAGACGCGGCCGGACAACGCGCCGGCGCCGTATCTGCACAAAGGCCGTGCCCGCGCGTGACCGGCGCTGACGCCGAGAGTTGGCGCGACTTCCTGGCGCCGCGCTACTGGCCGACGTGGTTCGGGGTCGGCCTTCTGCGCGGCGTGACGCTCCTGCCGCTGCCGCTGATCGCCGCGCTCGGCGCCGTTGTGGGCATGCTGTTCTATGCGCTGCACGCCGGGCGGCGGCGCGTGGTGCGCACCAACATCGCGCGCTGTTTCCCGCAGCTTCGGCCGCGCGAGCAGGCGCGGCTGGTGCGCGCCCACTACCGGCGCGCCGGCCAGGCCGTGTTCGACCTCGGCATCGCCTGGTGGGGGTCGGCTGCGCGCCTCGAGCGCCTCACGCGCTTTCGCGGCCGCGAGCACTACGAGCGCGCGCTCGCCGCGGGCCGCAACGTCATCCTGCTCGCCCCGCACTTCGTTGCCATGGACCTCGGGGGAATTCGGCTGTCGGCCGAGCGGCCGATGGTCTCGGTGTTCCGCCACCCCGACAACGCGCTCATTGCCTTTCTGATGCAGCGCGCGCGCAGCCGATTTGGCGCCTTCCTGGTCGAGCACAACAAGCCGTTCAAGGCGCTGGTACGCCTCGTGCGCGAGGGCAAGCCGCTCTATTACCTGCCCGATCAGGACGCCGGGCGACGCAATGCTGTGTTCGCGCCGTTTTTCGGCATCCCGGCGGCGACCTTCGCGGTGCTGCCGAGGCTCGCGCAGATGACCGACGCCGCGGTGATGGCCTGTTTCACGCGCCAGCTGCCGCGCGGGGCCGGCTACGAGATCGTGTTTCGCGCGCCGCTTGAGAACTACCCGAGTGGGGATGTGCTGGCCGACACTACGCGCATGAACCAGGAGATCGAAGAATGCGTGCGCGCAGCCCCCGAGCAGTACTTCTGGCTGCACAAGCGCTTCAAGACGCGCCCGGAAGGCGAGCCGCGCTTCTACCGCTGAGCGGGCGCTCCCGCCGGTCTATTTCTTCAGGCGCCTGAGAAACACCGTCATTTCCTTGGCCGCCTGGATATCGCCCTTGGCCTCGGCGACGCGAATTCCGGCCTCGTAGGCCCGGGCGGCCTCGGCGTCCTGGCCAAGGTCGGTGAGCGCCTTGCCGAGCAGCTTGTAGGCCGCCGAGTAGTTGGGGTCCTGCTCGAGCGCGCGGCGCAGGTGCGCGACGGCCTGCGCGGGGCTACCTTGCTTAAGATACTCCGCGCCGAGACTGTAGCGCAGCAACGCACCGTCCTGGCCGCGTGCGAGCATTGCCTCAAGGGCCGCCAGGGCCGCCACGGCGCGCCTACTCCTTGCTGGGCTTCGGCGTGATGCCGAGCTGCTTGAGCTTGCGGTACAGGTTGGTGCGCTCCATCTCCGAGATGCGCGCCACCTCCGCCACGTTCCCGCCCGTCTTCTGCAGGTGGTGCTCAAGGTAGGCCTTCTCGAACTGGTCGCGCGCCGCGCGCAGCGGTTGGTCGAACAGTGGCGCCGGGATCTCGCTCGGCGCGAGCGCGCGCGCCTGGCTGCCGAGCGCGGCCTCGACCTCCGCGGCGCTCACCTCCGGGCCGCGGTTGAAGATCAGCAGTCGCTGCACCACGTTCTTGAGCTCACGGATGTTGCCCGGCCAGCTGTAGTTGCGCAGCGCGTTGAGCGCGCCGGTGGCGAACTTGCGATAGCCGAGGTGCTCGTGGTCGACCATCCAGTCGACGTAGAAACTGACGAGCTCCGGGACGTCCTCGCGATGCTCGCGCAGCGGCGGGATGTGAATCGGCACCACGCTCAGCCGGTAGTACAGGTCCTCGCGAAACCGGTTGTCGGCCACGGCCGCTGCCAGGTCGATGCTGGTGGTGGCGAGCACGCGCACGTTCACCCCGATCTCCTCGCGCCCGCCGATGCGCAGGAAGCGCATCTTCTCGAGGGCGCGCAGCAGCTGCGTCTGGGCGGTCGGCTCCAGGTCTCCGACCTCGTTGAGCAGCAGCGTGCCGCCGTGCGCCTGCTCGAGCGCGCCGGGTGTGGCCACGCCGTCGTGCTCGGCGCCGAACAGCTGGGTGGCCACGTTCTGCGGCGGGATCGCCCCGAGGCTCACCTCGATGAGCGGTTGCGTGCGCCGTGCGCTGTGCGCGTGCAGATAGCGCGCCGCCACCGCCTTGCCGCTGCCGGGCTCGCCGCTCACCACCACCCAGCTGTCGGTGGCGGCCACGCGCTCGATCGCCTCGCGCAGCTCGCGCATCACCGGGCTCTTGCCGGTCAGGAACGTGGCCGGCTCGACCTCGCGTCTGAGGCGCAGGTTCTCGCGCTTGAGCTTCTCGCTCTCGAGCGCGCGCTCCACGGTGACGAGCAACTTGCCCATCGACACGGGCTTTTCGATGAAGTCATAGGCGCCCAGACGCGTGGCCTCCACCGCGGTCTCGACCGTGCCGTGACCGGAGATCATGACGACCGGCGTCTCCAGCCCGCCGCCGCGCGCCCACTCCCGCAGCAGCGTGATGCCGTCGCAATCCGGCATCCAGATGTCGAGCAGCACCAGGTCCGGCCGCTGCCGGCGGTACAGCTCGCGCGCGGCCGCGGCGTTTTCGGCGGTCTGCACCTGGTAGTGCTCATCCTCGAGGATCTCGCGGATGAGGCGCCGAATGTCGGGCTCGTCGTCGACGACCAAGATGTAGCCGCTGTTCATCCCTTGCTCTCGGTCTGGCGCGCCGCCGCCGGCGGCGCGCTGTCGCGTTGCGGGGCAGCGCGCGGCAGGCGAATTACCACGCACGCACCCCCTTCCGCGGCGTTGTAGGCCTGGATCTGTCCGGCGTGCTCCTCGACGATGCGCTTGACGATGGCGAGCCCCAGGCCCGTGCCGCGTTCCTTGGTGGTGACGTACGGTTCGAACAGGCGCGGCAGGAACTGCTCGGGGATGCCGGGGCCGTTGTCCTGCACGCGCAGCTCGACGAACCGCTGCCCGGCCTCGTCGAGCGCGCGGGTCGAGATGCGCACGAACGGTTGCGCCTGCGCACCGAGCGCGTCGCGCGCATTGATGATCAGGTTGTGCAGCACCTGGCGCAGCCGGCCGGGATCGGCCTGGATGGGCGGCAGGTCTGCAGCGAGGTCAAGCTCGAGCGCCACCGCGCGCGATGCGGCCGCCGCGCCGTGCAGCGGGATGATCTCGGCGCCCTGTCTGCCGGCGCCGCGCTCGCCGCCGAAGGCGGGCTCGTTCTTGTACAGCTCGGCCACGTCCCGCACCAGCTGGTTGAGCTCCACCAGCTGAGTGCGCATCTGCGCACCGCGCGCGTAGTCGGAAAACGCATTGACCATCGACTTGAGCGCCTCGACCTGCTCGACGATGGTGCGCGTGGAACGATCGAGCGTGGCCCGCTCTTCTTCGGGGAGTTGGCGCAGATACTTGTGGCGGATGCGCTCGGCCGACAGCTGGATCGGGGTGAGCGGATTCTTGATTTCGTGCGCCATGCGCCGCGCGACCTCCGCCCAGGCCGCGTCGCGCTGCGCCTGGATGAGCGCGGTGACGTCGTCGAAGACCACGACGTAGCCGCCACGGCGCAGGCTTGAGCGCGGCAGCAAGGAGCCGCGCAGGATCAGGGTGCGGCCGCCGTTGGCCTGCGGCAGCTCGGCCTGCGTGCGCCACTCGGCCTCGCCGGTCTGAATGGCGCCGCGCAACGCCTCGGTCACGGGAGCGAGCGCAGCATGGTGCTCGGCGATCCAGGCCAGCGACTTGCCGACAGCGCGCGAGAGATCGACGCCCAGGATCTGTTCGGCGGCGGCATTGCGCGTGCGCAGCACCTGGCGGCGGTCGACCGTCAGCACGCCCGAGGACAGATGCGCCAGCACCGTTTCGAGATGGGCGCGCTGGACCTCGGCCTCCTGCTGGCTGCGGCGGATCTGGGTCTGGGCGCGGTGGATGCGCCGCGTCATGTCGTTGAAGGACTCGACGAGCATGCCGAACTCGTCATGGCTGGTGACCGGGATCTGCTTGCGGTAATCGCCGTCGGCCACGGCGCGCGTACCTTCCGCGAGCTCGCGGATCGGCTGGGCCAGGCGGCGCGCCGAGAACATGGCGGCCCACACCGCGATCAGCATGGTGAGCAGCGCGACCAGCCCGAGGGTGAGCGTGAAACCGAACTTGAGCGGACCGCGCAGGTAGATGAGCTTCTCGTACTCGGCAAAGGCGGTCTGCACGCTCTCGCCGAGCTTGGTGTAGCGCGGCGGCAAGATCTGCAGCAGCTGCAGCACCCGCACCGCCGCCACGTCGCGCGTGTGCACCGGCACCGCCACGCGGATGCGCAACCCGCCGCGCCCGGCCGCCTCGACCGCCGCGTAGGTCTGTCCCTGCCGCACCTGCGCCAGCACGACATCGCTTGGACGTTCGGGCACGAATGTTCCGGCCTCCGGCCCGGTGTCGATGCTGGAGGCGATGATCTTGCCGTCGGGGCCAAACAGCGTGAGCTCGCTCACGGCGCGGCTCTCGCGCAGGTAGTTGAGCGTGGCGAGCAAGGGCCGACCGCCGTCATTGCGTTCCAGATAAGAAAGGCTCTCCAGCTCGGCGGCCATCTCCTGGGCGCCTTTCGCGAGGTCCTGCTTGAGCGCATCGAGCGCGGTGCGCCCGAGTAGCAGGGCGTCGTCGAGCGCGCGCTCGATGCGCACGTCGAACCAGTTGTCGATGCCGCGATTGAGCGTCTGAGCCGAGAACACGAACACGATGGATACCGGCACCACCGACAGCACCACCAGCATCACCAGCAGCCGCACGGTGAGGCGCGAGCCGGGCACGCGCGCGCGGTACTGCGCAATGAGCCGGAACAGGTTGAGCAGGATGAGCGCGGTCAGCAGGCCGATGCCGGCGACGTTGACCACGAGCAGCACCGAGTACAGCCGGCCGAAGACCGCCGAGTTCTGCGTGGCCGCGCTCATCATGAGCAAGGCGGCGAGCAGCAACACCGACAGGGTGGTGAGCGGGATGACGCCCGTCAGGTAGCGTCTCAGTGCGCGACTTGCCATGTGCTCCATCCGCTGTTCAGATGCCAGGCGAGCGAGGTGTAGGCGACCGGCTGCAATGGCGTGGGCAGCGCCTCCAGGTCGAGGTGCACGCGCAGCTGCACCGCGTAGTCCTCGTGCGCACGCGGCGGATCGGCGAGCCGCAGGCGCAGCGCCGCCAGCGTGCCCAGTTGCCGCAGCGCCTCGCTGAGCGAGGTGTACGACTCGCTCGTTTCGCTCGTTGCGTCGAGCGTATTGACGAGATATTGGCCGGAGAGCGCATGAAAGCGGATGCGTCGTTTCAGCGTCCACTCCCCGGCGCGCTCGTCCCACAACCACGGGCGCACGCGATTGAGACGCACGCCGATCACGAAGTCGAGCGGAATGCCCTTGCCGAGCGCCTCCTCGACCTTGGGGGTGAGCGCCAGCTCGAGCGCGCCGGACAGCTCGAGTGCGCCATCGACCAGGCGCGCCTGGATCTCGCTTACGCCGAAATCGGCGCGCGCCACGCCGCTTGCGCCGGCGAGAAGCAGCGCCAGCATCGCCATCCTAACGCTTTGCGAGGCAGACATAGTAGAAACCGTCCAGATCCTGCTCGCCCGGCAGGATCTGCCAGCCGATGCCGCGCTCGTGCCCGGCCGGCAGGCGCAGCACACACACCCCCGCGTCGGCGTGCTCGGCCAGGAATGCGTCGATCTGCGCCTCGTTCTCGCGCGGCAGTACCGAGCAAGTCACGTACAGAAGCTTACCTCCGCCCTTCAGCAACGGCCACAAGCCGGCGAGCAACTGTGCCTGGGTGGCGGCAAGTTGCTCGATCTCGTTGGGTTTGCGCCGCAGCTTGATGTCGGGGTGGCGGCGAATCACGCCGGTCGCGGAGCATGGGGCGTCGAGCAAAATGCGGTCGAATGGCCGGCCGTCCCACCAGGCATCGGGGCGGCCGGCGTCGGCGACCACGAGCCGGGCGCGCAAGCCGAGACGGTCGAGGTTTTCGCGCAGGCGCTCGACGCGCGCCGCTTCGCGGTCGACCGCCACCAGCTCCGCGAGCTGCGGCGTACGCTCCAGCAGGTGGGTGGTCTTTCCGCCCGGCGCGGCGCAGGCGTCGAGCACGCGCTCGCCGGGCTGCGCGTCGAGCAGGCCGGCGGCAAACTGGGCGGCCGCATCCTGCACCGAGACCAGCCCCTGCGCGAAGCCTGGCAGCTCGCCGACCGGCCGCGGCTGCTCAAGCACCACCGCCGAGTCACACAGCGCGCTTGGCTGCGCCGCGATTCCCGCGGTTGCGAGCTCGCGCAAGTAGGCCGCGCGTGCAATGCGCGCCAGGTTCACGCGCAGGCTCATTGGCGGTCGCGCGTTGTTGGCCTCAGCAATGCGCTCCCAGGTTTGCGGATAGGCGCGCTTGAGCTCCTCGAGCAGCCAGCGCGGGTGGCTCAGGCGCACGGCCTCGTCAGCACGCATGGCCGCCTCGGCGCGCTGCGGCTCGCGCAGATAGCCGCGCAGGCAGGCGTTGATCAGATCCTTGGCCCACGGCTTGCCGAGCGCAGCCGCGGCCTCCACCGTTTCCTTGACGGCGGCGTGCGGCGCCACGCGCGTCGCGCGCAGCTGGTACAGGCCGACCAGCAACAAGGCGTGGACGTCCTGATCCCTGGAGCGCAACGGCCTGCGCAACCACAGCTGGGCGATCGCCGCGAGCTGGTGGTACCAGCGCAGGCTCCCATAGGCGAGCTCCTGCACCAGCGGTGCCGTGCCTGCCGGTGCCTGCGTCAGCGCCGCGCCGAGGGCGTCGTCGAGATAGCGCCGCTGCTCGCGCACCTCGAGCACGACGCGTGCGGCGAGCGCGCGGGCATTGGCGGGCAGGTGCGCCACGGGCATGCTGCGCCCGGGCGCTAGGGCCCGAGACATTCCCCGCCGGTCACGCGCTGACCGTTGACAAAAGCCGCCGCATCCAGCACCCGGCCGCCTTCGAGTTGCACGCGCGTGAGGGTTACGGCGCCGTCACCGGCGGCGACCGCAATGCCGCGCGCGTCGGCAGTGATGATCGTGCCGGGCGCCGGCAGCACGGCGGGGGCGGGAGCGGCGAGCGGCGCCACCTCCCACAGGCGTAGGCGGCGCCCGCGAAAGCGCGTGTGCGCGACCGGCCACGGATTGAATGCGCGTATCTTGCAGTGCACGGTGCGCGCCGGCTCGCGCCAGTCGATGCGCGCCTCTTCCTTGCGCAGCTTGCGGGCATAGCAGGCGCCGGCCGGGTCCTGGGCCCGCGCCTGCGCCGTGCCGCGCTCGATCTGCGCGAGCGTCGCGATCAAGGTCCTGGCGCCGAGCTCGGCCAGGCGGTCGTGCAGCTGTGCGGCAGTCTCGGTCTCGCCGATCGGGGTCTCGGCGCAGTCGAACAGCGGGCCGGTATCGAGCCCTTCTTCCATCTGCATGATGCACACCCCGGTCACCCGGTCACCGGCCTCGATGGCACGCGCGATTGGCGCGGCGCCGCGCCAGCGCGGCAGCAGCGAGGCGTGCACGTTGAGACAGCCGAGCCGCGGCACGGCCAGAACCGCCCGCGGCAGGAGCAGTCCGTAGGCGATGACGATCATCGCGTCGGGCGCGAGCCGCGCGAGCTCGGCGGCGCCGGCGGCGAGCGTCGGCGGAAAGATGT
>CAYZVX010000026.1:0-31650 GCA_964482055.1 uncultured Acidiferrobacteraceae bacterium | reverse complement strand
CGAACCCTCGCGGCGTGCGGCTGGCTCGGGCGCGGCATCGGCGGGCGCGCGGCGCGCGAGCGCACGCTCGATCGCACCATTGAGCTGCTCGATACGGAACGGCTTGGGAATGAAGTCGACGGCGCCCACCCGCAGGGCGCCGATGGTGGTATTGAGATCGGCATAGGCGGTCATGAAGATGACCTCGGCGCGCTCGCCGGCGGCGCGCAGCGCCGCCACCCATTCGAGCCCGGAACGGCCGGGCAGGCTGATGTCGACGATGAGCAGATCGAAGCGGCAGCGCATCCGCAACTGCTCGGCCGCGTCCGCCGTCTCCGCGACCTCGACCAAACCGTAGTCCTTCGCGAGGGCGCGCTGCAAGAAGCTGCGAATGCCAGGTTCGTCGTCGACGATCAGGATCGACACCTGCCGCTTGCCGCGGGCGTCGACCTTGCGCGCGATATCCTGCTGCATCGGGGCGTGGCTCGCCGGACGTTGCGCCATGAACCTGACCTCCTCCCGTCACGCCCGTGCGCCGATCCACCACCAACACGCCAGCAGAACGACAAGAAATGCTGGAAATGGCATGGCTATAGGCCACTGGGGCATCCCGCGCCCACAATTACTGCGTCATTTCGACGCAATGCACGAGCTAAGTTGCGTCAATTTGATACGAGTGTCAATTCTCGTCGTTTTTGCGATTCGATATCCACCGGTGTTCGGTGGGGCTACCCTGTGGCACCGTAATTGCAATCGCGCCGGTACGTAAGCCACGCAGACCAGAATAACCATGCTTCAATCGGGATTGCGACGGGGGCTGCTGAGTCTGCTGTGCGTCCTCGCGCTCGGCGCGCCCGCACAGGCGGGCGAAAAAGTCATTCGTCTCGCCACCACCACGAGCACCGAGAGCTCAGGCTTGCTGCGCCACCTGCTGCCGGCCTTCGAGCGCACCAGCGGTTACCGCGTCCACGTGATCGCGGTCGGCACCGGCAAGGCCTTGCGCATGGGGCAGGACGGCGATGTGGACGTCGTCATGGTGCATGCGCGGTCGGACGAGGAGAAGTTCGTCGCGGCGGGCCATGGCGTCAACCGACGCGAACTCATGTACAACGATTTCGTGCTGGTCGGCCCAAGGCAGGACCCGGCCGCGGTGCGCCGCGCCGGAACCGCCGCCGCCGCGCTCGCCCGCATCGCCGAACAGGGCGCAACGTTCACCTCGCGCGGCGACAGCTCCGGTACGCACAAGAAGGAGCTGGAGCTCTGGCAGGCGAATGGCATCGTGCCCAAGGGCCGATGGTACCGCGCCGTAGGCCAGGGCATGGAGCAGACCTTGCAGATCGCCGCCGAGATGCAAGCCTACACGCTCACCGATCGCGCCACCTGGATCGCGCTGCACAAAAAGCTCGATCTTGCGGTGCTACTCGAGGGCGACCCGGGCCTGTTCAACCCGTACGGCATCATTGCCGTAAGCCCGAAACGCTATGCGGATGTGAATTATCGCGGCGCCATGGCGCTCATCGACTGGCTCACCTCCGCGGACGGGCAGCGACGCATCGCCGCCTTTCAGATGAGCGGCCAGCCCCTGTTCGTCCCGGCCGCCGGACAGGCCAGGCGCCCGTAGGCCGCCGGGGGCTCTCATGGACAGCATCGCGCTGGCGAGTTGGGGAGCGATCGAGCTCCTGATCGCCGGCGACCCGCAGCTATGGGGCATCATCGGCGTGTCGTTCAGCGTCTCGCTCACCGCCATCGCCATCGCGACGCCGTTCGCGCTGCTGGCGGCCTTCGTGCTCGCCTACGCACGCTTCCCGGGACTGCGGCCAATCGTCACGATCGTGCACAGCCTGCAGGCAATCCCGGCGGTCGTGGTAGGCCTTGCGGTTTACCTGCTGCTCACGCGCAACGGGCCACTCGGTGATCTGCGCCTGCTGTTCACGCAAACCGCCATGGTGATCGGTCAGATCGTGCTGGCCTTTCCGCTGCTGCTTGCGCTCGGGCACGCCTCGCTGCAAGCCGCTGACCGGCGTGCCTGGGAAACGGCCCGCACGCTGGGCGCGGCGCCGTGGCGCGCGATGCTGACCGTCATGCGGGAGGTGCGCTTCGCGCTGCTGGCGGCGGTGATTGCCGCCTTCGCCCGCATCATTGCCGAGGTCGGCGCCTCGATCATGCTCGGCGGCAACATCCAGTACGTCACGCGCAACATTCCGACTGCGATCGCCCTCGAAACGGCCAAGGGCGAATACGCCCAGGGCATCGCGCTCGGCATCGTGCTGATGGTGCTGGCCCTGGTGCTCAACTTTGCCCTGAGCGTGCTGCACGGCAAGGGGGCGATGCGGTGAGCGCGGAAGCTCCGATACTCCGGTTTCGCGACCTGCGCAAAACCCTCGGGCGGGATCGCCGGCTGCTCGACATCGAGGAGCTGGCGATCGACGGCGGGACCTGCACCATGGTCTCGGGGCCGAATGGCGCGGGCAAGACCACGCTGCTCAAGATCATCGGCGCGCTCGAGCGACCCGACTACGCGCTGGTCGACTACGGCGACAGGAGCCTGCCCTGGTCGGTGGCACGGCACCACTTTCGTCACGATGTGATCTACCTGCACCAACAGGCATACCTGTTCGATTGCAGCGTGGCGGACAACGTGGCCTACGGGCTGCGCCAGTCGCGACGCCCGCGCGCGGAACTTGAGCGCGACGTCGAACGGGCGCTGCGCTGGGCCGGCCTCGAGCACCTGGCGCCGCGCAACGCCCGCGAGCTTTCCGGCGGCGAACGCCAGCGCGTTGCGCTCACGCGCGCCTTCGTGCTCGCACCGCGCGTGTTGTTGCTGGATGAGCCCTTCGCCGGACTCGACGCGGATTCGCGCCACCGCACCGGTCAGCTGATCCGGCGCCTCACCGCCGCGGGCGTCGCCGTGGTGCTGACCAGCCACGAGACCCTGTGGCTGGCCGGTGTCGTTGACCGGCACCTGGAGCTGCGCGACGGGCGGCTCGCGCCAGCGGCGATGCGCCCATCCGCCCTGGGGGCTCCGGAAGCCGGGCCGCCGGATCGACGCGAACGTGCGGCATGGTTTAATGTCGCATTCAACGATGACTTTCACTGAACGCAATTCCGATCGACAGGCGCCGGCGCCGACCCGCGAAACGGTGACGGGGCTGATTCTCGCCGGCGGGCGCGGCAGCCGCATGGGCGGCGTCGACAAGGGGCTGGTGCTGCTCAACGGACGGCCCATGGTCGAGCATGTCGCCCGGCGCCTGCGGCCGCAGGTCGCGCAGCTCCTCATCAACGCCAACCGCAACGTCGAGCAGTACGCGGCGCTCGGCTATCCGGTGATTCCCGATTTTCGCGGCGGCTTTCTCGGCCCGCTGGCCGGCATGGCGAGCGGGCTTCAGGCCGCCACAACCGCTTACGTCGTGACCGCGCCGTGCGACTCGCCCCTGATCGGCAACGACCTGGTGGCGCGCCTCGCCGAGGCGTTCACCCGTGAGCGCGCCGACATCGCGGTGGCGCACGACGGCGAACGGACACACCCGGTATTCCTGCTGCTCAGGCGCCGCCTGCTCGACGATCTCCTGGCGTTTCTCGACGCCGGCGGGCGCAAGATCGACCTTTGGTTCGCGCGTCACCGCGTGGCGCTGGCGGATTTTCGCGATGCGCCGGAGGCGTTCATCAACGTCAACGACGCCGAGGAGCGCACGGCGATCGAACAGCGGCTCGCGGGTTCGGCGTCATGAGCCTGCCGAGCGCGCGCGTGCCGATCCTGGGTTTTGCTGCCTACAGCGGCACCGGCAAGACCACGCTGCTGTGCAAGCTCCTGCCGATGCTCAAGGCGCAGGGCCTGCGCATCGCCGTGGTCAAGCACGCCCACCACAGCTTCGACATCGACCACCCCGGCAAGGACAGCTACGAGCTGCGGCGCGCGGGCGCCACGCAAATGCTGGTCGCCTCCCGCCACCGCTGGGCGCTCATCACCGAGACCGGCGACACCGGCGAGCCGCGCCTCGCGGAGCTCATCGCGCACCTGTCGCAGGAGGCGCTCGACCTGATCCTGGTCGAGGGCTTCAAGGCCGAGCCGATTCCAAAGATCGAGCTGCACCGGCCGAGTTGCGGCCATCCGCTCATGTGCCTGACGGACCGTTCGATCATCGCGCTCGCCACCGATGAGCCGCCGGCAGCCGCGCTGCACATCCCGGTGCTCGACCTGAACCAGCCGCAGGCGCTGGCGGAGTTCATTGTCGGGATGATCGGCCGCCCCAACGCCAATACCTCGGCGCGCGTTCATACGCTGAGCAGCACGAGGAGCGAAACCGCATGAGTCGCGTTGTCTCGGCACCACGCGATGACTGCGGCCACGGCCAGTCGCGCCTGCCGGTCGAGGAGGCGCGGCGGCGCATCCTCACCGATGTGGCGCCGGTGCGCGGCCGCGAGCGGCTCGCGTTGCGCAGCGCCCTCGGGCGCGTGCTCGCGCACGACGTGATATCGCCGGTGGACGTCCCGGGGCACACCAACTCAGCAGTCGATGGCTACGCGCTCGCCGGCGGTGAGCTGCCGGCGCAGGGGGAAAAGGAGTTTTGCGTCATCGGTACCGCCTGGGCCGGGCGCGCGTTCGCGCACCCGGTGCCGCCCGGAGCGTGCCTCCGCATCATGACCGGCGCGCCGATGCCGGCCGGCACCGACACGGTGATCATGCAGGAGCACGTCCGGCTCCAAGGCGAGACGGTGCGCATCGGTGCGGGGCATCGCACCGGGCAGAACGTGCGCGCCGCCGGCGAGGACCTTTCGCGCGGCGCGGTCGCGCTCAAGGCTGGCCGGCGCCTGACGCCCGCGGATCTCGGGCTGCTCGCCTCGATCGGAACGGCCGAGGTGACGGTGCACCGGCGCGTGCGCGTGGCGTTTTTCTCGACTGGCGATGAGCTGCGCTCGATTGGCGAGCCGCTCGACGACGGCGCGATCTACGACAGCAACCGCTACACCCTCTACGGCATGCTCGCCGCGCTCGGTGTCGACATCCTCGACATGGGCGTGGTGCGCGATGAGCGCGAGGCGGTGCGCGGCGCGTTCCGCGAGGCCGCCGCAGTCGCCGACGCGATCATCACCTCCGGCGGCGTGTCGGTCGGCGAGGCCGACTACGTCAAGGAAACGCTCGCGGCGCTCGGCAAGGTGAGCTTCTGGCAGATCGCCATGAAGCCGGGCCGCCCGCTCGCCTTCGGTCAAGTCGGCGATGCGCTCGCCGGTCGCCGGGGACAAGGCGTTGACGGCAGCGGCGACCAGGGCGCTCCTTCCGAGCGTGCTAGAACCAGCGACCCGGCGCCCGTGTTCGAAAGCGCTTCGCCTCGGACCACGGGCGCTGCATTCTTCGGGCTGCCCGGCAACCCGGTGGCGGTCATGGTGACCTTCTATCAGTTCGTGCAGCCGGCGCTCAGGCGCATGATGGGCGAAGACCCGGTCGGCGCGCCGCCCACCTTTGAGGCGCGCAGCCTCACGCGTTTTCGCAAGCAGCCGGGACGCACCGAGTTCCAGCGCGCCATCGCCGAGCACGACGCCAACGGCGAGCTCGTGGTGCGCGCAACCGGCGGCCAGGGCTCCGGCATCCTGCGCTCCATGAGCCAGGCCAACTGTTTCGTCGTTTTGCCGGAGAACGGGGGCGACGTGGAGCCGGGCATGCGCGTTGCGGTGCAGCCGTTCTTCGGGCTCATGCCCTGAGACCCCGGTCAGACCCCGTCACCACAAACGACTCAAGCCAGGACCCCGCGCCATGTCAGAACACTCGCACCAGAAACAGGAACGCCAGTTCATCCCGCTCAATATCGCAGTGCTCACGGTCTCGGACACCCGCACGGAGGAGACCGACACCTCCGGCAAGACCCTGGTGGAGCGGTTGACCCGCGCCGGCCATCGCCTCGCCGAGAAGGCCATCACGCCGGATGACATATATAAGATACGCGCCAAGGTGTCGGAGTGGATCGCGCGCGACGACGTCAACGCCGTCGTGACCACCGGCGGGACCGGCGTCACCGGGCGCGACGGCACGCCGGAGGCAATCGCACCGCTCCTCGACAAGGAGCTCGAGGGCTTCGGCGAGCTGTTCCGCACCCTTTCTTATGAAGACATCAAGACCTCGACGATCCAGTCGCGCGCGCTGGCCGGGGTCGCCAACGGCACCTATATCTTCTGCCTGCCCGGCTCCTCCGGCGCCTGCCGCACCGGCTGGGACCGGCTCATCGAGGCGCAGCTCGACTACCGCACCCGCCCCTGCAACCTCGTCGAGCTGATGCCGCGCCTGCTTGAGAAGTGACGCCGCCCGCTGCCAGGGGGCTCGCGCGCACACCAAGCGTTTAGCCGCTGGACACCGCGTGGCGCGCCGCCAGGCGCAGAGGCCGGCCAAGATAGAACGCCGCCAGCGCCAGCGCCGCACCGCACACGCCGACGGTAAGCGGCGCCCCGATCACATCGGCGGCGGCGCCGGCGGCGAGGCTGCCAAGCGGCACCATGCCGTGCAGCGCAATCGAATAGAGCGACATGACCCGCCCGCGCAGGTTGTCCGGGACCGCGAGCTGGATGAAGGCGTTGCTCGAGGCGTTGACGCTGGTGATGCAGAATCCGATCAGCGCCAGCAGCGGCAACGCCGCGAGAAACACGGGTGTGATCGCAAACAGGGCCAACCCGACCCCGACGCCAATGGCGGCGGTGGCGATGACCCGCTCGAGCCCGAGGACGTCGCGCCGCCCGGCGAGCAGGAACGCACCCACCAGGGCTCCCGCGCCGATCGCGCCCATCAGCAAGCCGAGGCGCTGGACGCCCACCGCGTACACCTCGACCGTGAACACCGGCAACAGAACCGCGGCCGCGCTGCCCAGGAGCGCTACTAAGGTCACCAGGCCAAGCGCCGCGCGGATCGCGGCGTGCTGCCGGACATAGCTCAGACCCGCATACAGCCCGTGCCCGGTCGGGGCGCGCGCCTCCGCCGGCTGCGGCAGCCGCATGGCAGCCAACACGGTGAGCACCGCGACGAACGTGAGGGCGTTGATGAGAAACACCCAGCCCTCCCCGATCGCCGCCACCAGGACGCCGGCGATGGCCGGCCCGACGAGGCGCGAGGCGTGAAACAGGCTGGCGTTGAGGGCAATCGCGTTGGCAAGATCGGCGCGCGGCACGAGGCTCGCGACGAAGCTGTGGCGCACCGGCAGCTCGAGCGCCTGCACCACGCCGAGCAGCAGCGCGAGCACAAGGATGTGCCAGGCCTCGACCAGGCCGGCCAGCGTGAGCGCGGCAAGCGCCAGGGCCTGCAGCATCGCAAGCACCTGCGCCGCGATCAGCAACCGGCGGCGCGAGAAGCGGTCGGCGAGCACGCCGCCATACAGTCCGAACACGAGGCTCGGGGCGAGTGTCGCGGCGCTCGCCAGGCCGAGCAGCAAGCCCGACCCGGTAAGGCGGTAGATGAGCCAGGCCTGCGCGAGGCTCTGCATCCAGGTACCGGACAGCGATACGAATTGGCCGAGATAGAAGAGGCGGAAGTTGCGGTGCTTGAACGAGCGCAGGGCGTGGCGCATGGGAACGAAGCTTAGCGCAACTGCCGGCCAGCGCCTTGCCGCCGCAGCACCGTGCGCGCGGCGGTCAGTCGCCCTGGCTGCTCAGGAAGCTGCCGTCGGCGTCGTAGTTGTCGGGATCGGCGAGCGGCGTGGTCCAGCCGTAGGTCGCGCCGGCCAGCATTGCCCGCGCCTGCGCACGTGTCACGCCGTACAGGCGGTTCAGCTCATCCGGGCTCTTGTTGCTGCCGATGTGATAGCACGCCGACTCTCCGCGCAGGATGGCGACGGTCTCGCCGGTCGCCGGCGACACGGTAAATGCGATCGATGGCAACTTCGAAAAGCTTAGTGGCGTCTCTCCCATAGCATCGGTCTCCTTGTTGTGATGCAGTGTTGGCGTCCGCGACGTGAAGCAGGCCGCTTGCGCCGAGTGCGCGCCGGTGCAATGCCTGCCACGGCACACCGACCGGATGGACAGGCCACGCGCGCACTTGTTCCGTGCGACCGATAACCTCAGCGCATCGCCCGACGAGCGTGCGCCACGGCAGCGTCGCCGTCGTGACGGCCCCGTGACAGGGCATCTGCACGGTCATGCTGCCGAACACGTTCTGACCGCCGTTCGGCGCGGTGAGGGTAAACGGCCCCGCGGCGGTAGTGACTGCCACGGCGACGTTCGCGGCGTCGACGCCGCCCAGCCTGTCGCGCGCGGTCAGGCGAAAGTTGAGCGTGCGATTGGTCACCGGCAGCGACTCGCCGATGGTGCTGGTATTGTTCAGCAGGTCCGCGAGCATCGGGAAGGTCGGGGTCGAACTGGTGCTCGGCGCAAAGGAACGAAAGATCGGTCGCGTGCCGTCGTCGACCATCGTCGCCGGTGACGAGGACGCGGTGCCCAGGTCCATCTGCTCCCAGGCGTAGGTGAGCGTGCTGCCGGCGTCGGGATCGGTCGCAGAGCCGGTGAGCTCGAACGGCGTGCCGCGCGGGATCGTGTAGGGCTGACCGGCATTGACGCTTGGCGGATTGTTGCCCGTATTGGCGACCGCGGCACAGGCATTTCCACCGCCAGCGGTGGTGAAGCTCACGATCGAGGCAATGCTGGCGGCATGAAACATCGCATCCGAGGTGACCTGCAGGTTCTCGGCGCCGCAGATGCTTGCATAGGCCATGATGTTCGAGCCGCTGCCGGGCCCGTAGGCGTTTGCCGCACTGCGATTGCCGCCGCACGCACCGGATGTGCCGTTGAAGGTGTGCTCGGCATCGAACTGATGGCCGATCTCGTGGGCCACGTAGTCGATGTCGAATGCATCACCGACAGGTTGCGGTGAGCCGGTCACGCCGCGCGCCTTGCTCGAGCTCGCGCACACCACGCCCAGGCCCGCGATCCCGCCGCCCCCCGGTGCTGACCACGTGGCCGATATCGTAGTTGACGGAGCCGATGACGCTCTCCAAGGTCGCCTGGTTCTGCAAGAGCATGGCGAGCCCGTCGCTGTTGTCGTAAGGATCGATCGCCCTATTGGTGTAGACGATCTGGTCATTGTTCGCGACCAGGACCATGCGCACCGCCAGGTCGCGCTCGTAGATCTGGTTGACGCGATTGAGCGTGGTCGCGATGGCGCCCAGCGCGCCGTTGACCGTACCGCCGTGAAATGCCGTGTACTCCCCGGTGGCGGCGATCGCGATACGGTACGTGCGCAGCTGCTCGCCGGTGCGCGTCGCGACAGCGTCGATGACGCGCGCCGCCCGCCCTGTCGTCGCGCGGTCCAGGTCGTGAATTCGGCAGAAGTTGGCCGGACGTCGCTTGTCGGCGGGGGCATAGTCGCGCCGGTAGTAGCTCAGGTAGTGGCGATCAGCCGCATCTCCGCGTGGATCGATGAACACCGTGCCGTCCGCGGTGCTCAACATGGCGTGAAACCCCTGCGGCGTGATGTCGAGCCGCCCGCTCACGCCCTCGGCGCGGGCACGGAAGGTGCGGATCTCGGGGAACCGGGCGGCGAGCGGCGCCTCCATGATCGGCGAATCCTCGACCGCGACCTCGAGGCTCGTGCCATCCGGCATCGGCAGCGTCAGGCGTGTCGCGCCGGCAGCGGCGCGCGCACCGCTCTCGCGCGGGGCCGACGCCAGCATGAAGCGCATCGCGGTCTCGTCCAGGCGCAACAGCCGATAGCGGCTCGGCATGAGCGGCAGATTCCGGGTGGCTGCCGTCGCCGCCGCGCGATCCGGCGGCACCTCGGTCCACGGCGCCGCGGCCAATGCCGGTGTCGCGACCGCCAGCCCTGCAACGATCAGAAACGCAGACCGCAGTGGCCACTTTCTGGCGATGCTCATGCCTTCGCTTTAAGTGCTCTGGATGCGTGAATGCCGCACCCAACGCAGCGAAACGCCAGGTGATCCTTGCCGCGCCGCGGCCATCCTACCTGGCCTCACCGCCATACGGGCGGACGATATGGCTGAGCTGCGCATACTCGACGTCGGGGTGGCGCTTCAGCCGCTCGATCAGCTCGCGCGTCAATGCCGCGACGTCGACCGTGAGGATAAGCTCGGCGCGCGCGCTCACGTGACCGGCCGGTTTCGGATAGGCATCAGCCGTGAGCCGGGCGACAAGGCTGTCGACGTCGGGTGTGGTGCGGCGACCGGCGCGGAACGCCTGCTCAACCTGGCGCTGCGCCTCGCTGTCGGCGGCCAGGTCAACGACGAGTAAGAGTTGCGCGGCGGGCCGTGCCGTCTTTGGCGGCCCGAGGGGTACAACATCGCGAACCGCCGGATCGCGCTTCAACCGTTGCCGCAATGCCTGCACGAGCCGCTCGCGGTCGATGCTCAACACCAGCTCGCGTCCCGAGGTCACGCGCGCGGCCACGAGCGCCACGCCCAGATCCGCCGACAGGCCGGTGGCGATCGCGGTGATCTCGTCCGGCAGCCTCTCGGCGCGCATGGCGCGCGCCACGGCGCGTCCCGGTTCGCTCGCATCCGTGAACTTGACGATGAGATCACCGGCCACGAACGACGACGGGCCATTGGCTGCCGCGGCGACCGCCATCAGGCCGGCCACCAGCAACAGCGACCCGCGGCGCACCGATGCTCTATCACGCGTTATCACTTGGCGTCAGCGACGCTTCGCTTCACCCAGGCGAGCCAGTAGCCGGCCGTTGCCGCGATCAGGATGGCGTGCCACAGCCAGAAATGGACGACGTCGAAGAGCGGCGGGGCATGCACGCCGATCCACACGACGCTGACGAGGCGCAGCTGGTTGAGCACGATGAGGAACGCCGTTCCGACGGCTATGCCCGCCAGCCGCGCCCGCCACGGCAGCGGGCACGCAAGCACCGCCGCCGCGAGCAGCACCGCGGGCGTGAACGCCGTGCAGGCATGATAGATCGAGCAGGCGAATCCGCTTGCATGCGTGAGCACCGCCGCCTCGCGTGCAACCGGCAGGCCGACCGCGCCCAGCATGGTCGCGGTCAGCTGCGCGGTGAGCAGGTTGAGCGGCGCGAACAGCGCCTCCCCGCCGGGATGAAGCTCGATCGCCCACAGGGCGGCGAGCGCGGCGCCGAGCGCCAGGAACACCCGCCGCACCGCGCCGTGCGGCGCTGCGATGACAACGTGCGCGGCCGCCGTCATGCGCCGGGCCGGCGGCGGGCACGCCACGCATCAATGATCAGCGCCGCCAACAGTAGCAGCGTCGCGACCGGCAACGACAACGCCGGCACCGCGAGCGGCACCTTGATCGGCGCGGTCTTGCTCACCCCCTGCGACTCCACCGTGAGCGTTGCATCGCCCGGCACCACGCCGGTGACGGTCGCCTTGGCCACCCCGCTGGCATCGGTCTGGGCACTCGCCGGCGCGACGGTCGCTACCAGCGGGTTGGACGACAGGAAGGTGACGGTCTTGCCAGCATCGGCAGCGCCGCTGCGCTTGACGGTCGCCGTGACCTCGATTGTCTTTCCGGCATCCACGGTCACTGTCGGCGGCGACAACGTAAGCTCGACGGGCGGCTGCGGCTGCGGGCCGCCGTCCTTCGGGATGGCGCTCAGCAGTCCCGCGCCGCACGGTTTGGGGCACTCGGCTGCCGAGCGCGGCAGCGCGGCAGCCTTGAGCAGGCTCAGGATCTGCGCCGGCGTGCGCGTGCCGTCCTGCGCGAGCAGCAGCGCCGCCACACCGGCCGCGTGCGGTGCAGCCATCGAGGTGCCGTTGTAGAACGCATAGCCACCGTCGACCATGCTCAGCACGCCATCCGGGTTGCCGTCGCTATCCGAATCCTGGCGCACGTCGCCGCCCGGCGCCATGAGGTCCACGCGCGCGCCGAAGTTGGAGTAGCGTGTGGCGAGAAAACCCCGCCGGTCGCTGGCCGCGACCGTGATCACGCCGTTGCAGCTCGCCGGGATGAATCCGGAGGCATCCGAGGATTCGTTGCCGGCCGCCACCACCACGGTCACGCCCTGGGCGATCGCGTCGTTGATCGCCCGCTGCGTGGCCGGCGAGGCCGAGCAAGGCGCCGCGGCGCCCAGGCTCATGTTGATGACCTTGGCCGGTGTGGGATTGTTCGGCACGCCCGGCACCGGCAGGCCCGCTGCCCAGCGGATGGCGTCGTTGATGTCGACCATGGTACCGCCGCACTTGCCGAGCACGCGCACCGGCTGCACCTTGACGTGCCAGTTGACCCCGGCCACACCGAGGCTGTTGTTGGTCTTGCCCACGCCGATGGTGCCGGCCACGTGCGTGCCGTGCCAGCTCGACGGCAGCGCCGGGCTGCCCGGGTAGCACTCGTTGGCGGCGATCGCGTCACCGGGGTCCGTGGCATCGGCATCGCGCCCGTCCCCGTCGTTGGCGGTGGCCGGATCGCTCACCAGGTCGTAGCCGCTGACCAGGTTGGGCGAACCGCTGATGTCCTCGTGCCCGGGAAGGATGCCGGTGTCGATGACCGCCACCACCACCGCGGAGCTGCCCTTGTTGGTGTCCCAGACGGTCGGCAGGTTGATGCCGCCCGGCGCCCGTCCCGCGCCGCTGCCGTTGTCGAAATAGTGCCACTGCTTGGCGTAGGCCGAGTCGTTCGGCGTGGTGGCCGTGACCTGAAAGACGTAATTGGGCTGCGCGTACTCGACGTCGGGGCGCGCGGCGAGACTCTTCACCGCGGCCAGCGTCCGCTCGCCCGCCTCCTGCGCCGACAGCGTCTTCAGCATGGTCGGCGCCAGCCGGTAGACGACCTCGCCGCCCGAGGTCGCCTCCTGCTTGGTCTCGAGATTGAGGCGCTTGAGCTCGGTGGAAGGCATCAAGCGCAGGGCCCCGGCGGCAGCGGGTTTCATCTTGACCACCACCTCGCCCGGCACGAAGGCTGGCGTCACGCGTTTCTCGAGCAGGGCCTCGACCGCGGCCGGTTCCACGGCCACGATCTTCGCGGCCGGTGGTTTCGGGGCCTGCGGCTGCGTGCAGCCCGACAGACTGGCGAACAGCAGGAAAGCGACGATGAGGGAGTTGCGCATGAAGTGCCTCCTTTCGTGGTCGTTGCGCGATGCGCCGCGCCTGGCGCGTCGCGTGGGCGTGTGCTGCCACGGCCGCGCAACGACTCAAGCTCACGACATCCCGGTCGCCGCGGTCGAGGGCGCTACGCTACCGCGCCTCGCGCGCAGCATTCAAGCGCATTCGTCGGCGCCCAACGGCGCGGTCATCGACCCTCGCCACCGTCAGCCATGCGAAACAGGCGCGCCATGCCGCGCGCGCCGAATGGTCATGCGCCCGACATGACTGCCGTCAGGTCCCGCTGCAAGCGGCCACGCGCGGTACTGAGCGCTGCGCTTGCCTCCACCAGCCGGCCGACCTTGCCCAGCCCGAATGGCGGCATGTTGTGGTAAACGCACTCATACTGACCGGGATTGACCAGGCAGGTCTCGTGCCAGATGCCGACGTCGTCGCCCGAGGCGATGCGCCGGTTGAACTCGCGCCACGCCGGCAGGTGTGCGCTGTCGCGTTCCTTGGCGTAGTGCTCAAGCGCATCGAACGATCCCCGTACTGCACCATGATGGTGGTGCGACCGCCCCACATCGACGCGCCCAGGAAGCCGGGCGCGCGGCCGGCCTCCAGCTCCTTCAGCATGCGCGGCATGGCCCGAGGTCAGCGGGTAGCACTGGCTGATCTTCCATGGCCGGTTGATGCGCCTGCCGATCAGGAACACGACGAAGGGTTTGTCGATGATCGCGGTCATGCGCTGGTTGATGATCGTCATGGCTCCTGGTCCTCCCGCCTGGCGTGCGCTCAGACGTTCACGACGATGAGCGGCACATACATCTCGGCCTCGGTCAGTCCGCCGTGCACGCCGAGGTGCACGTGGCGCCGCTCGCCGGCGAGCCAGTCCTTGATCGCGTAGTTCTCCTTCATGATGAGCGTGTAGTGGCCGAGCCGTCCGGCCAGGCGCGGATGGGCCTCGCCCGGGCCGAAGTAACCCTGCGCCAGGAGTGCGGCGCTTGCGTGACACTCGGCATAAGCCGCGAGCTCACCAGCGACGTAACTTTCAAATGCCGCAGCCTGCCCCGGCTGCACGTAGCAATAAGCCACACGCCGCTCACCGCACAGCGGCAGCAACAGCATCTCGGCGAGGCGTGGATGCCGGTCGAGCTCGATCAGGCGCTCCGCCCTGGAATCGACGATCCCGTGGTCGGCCGTGACGATGACCGTGGCGTCGGCTCCCGCGATACGTTTGAGGAAATGCCCGAACGCCTCGTCGAGCTCGGCGAGGTGGGCGGCCGTCACCGCGGCTTCGATGCCGTGTTGATGCGCCAGCCCGTCGAGCTCCGGCCAGTAGGCGTACACGTATTGCCGCGCGCCGCCGAGCTCGCGCACCAGGCGCGTGAGCACCTGGAACATCTCCTTGAGCGTGTCATAGCCGTGGCGCAGCGCGCCATTGGTGTGCGCGACGTTGAAATCGGAGTGGATGATGCGACGCGGCGACACCACGTGCATGCGCACCGGCAGGCGCGTGGCGAGCGAGCTCGCCCCGAGCAGCTCGGCGGCGTCGATCTGCTTGCCGAGCGGCGCGCCGCCGCCGCGCGTGGTGAACGGCAGCACGGACAGCACGGCGCCCAGCTCGCGGAAGTACATGAACCAGCCGGTCAACCCGTGCTGCTGCGGCGCGAGCCCGGTCAGGAACGTCGTAATGGCGGTTGCCGTGGTGGACGGAAACACCGAGGTCAGGCGCGCCTTAAGATGCCGCGCCAGCTCCCCGCCGGCGGCGCGCCACAGCAGATAATCGTACCCGAGCCCGTCGATCACCAGCAGCAGCACCGTGCGGCTTGTGCCCCACGCGCTGGTGTCGACGCCGCGCACCGGTGCGTACGCACCGGGCGCTACGCCACCCAGCGCCTCGATCACCGAGACCATCAGGTTGGCGATACCGCCACCCTGATAGTCGGGGCGCACCATCGTCACTTGCCGCCCGGCGGCGGGGCGGGCGGCAGGCGTTCTTCGCGCACCACCACGATCCTCACCTTGGCGATGAGCGCCGCCAGCGCACCGATCGCGGCAAGCACCGGGGCGAACACGACCATCGCCCCGCCGATGGCCATACCGGCGGTCAGTGGAATCTCGAGCAGCGGCTCGCCGTCCGGCTTCTTGATGATCAGGCGGCGCACGCTGCCCTCGGCGACGAGCTTCTTGACCGTCTCGACCAGCTTCTCGCCCGATATCTCGAACTCCTCGGTGCGCGCAGTGTGTTCGGATTTGTCTTCGGGTTCACTCATGCCTTGCCTCCGTCTTGCGCCTGAACGCGGTGAGTTTAGTTTGCACCGCTCGAGCCTAGCGGTGGAAACAGAGTGAATCTTTGACGCAGCTCAGATATCGGCGCACCAGGATCACGCGCCCCGCGCTTGCCGGGCGCGGCGGACGGCCGAGATAATGCCGCAACGCCATCCGGACCAAGACACCCGCCCTGCGTACCCGGCACGGCGTTGTGCTCTGGCCGATCGTGCTGCCGGCGCTGCTTAGCGCCGGATTGCTCACCGGCGCCCTCGCGCTCGCCAATTTCGGGCGACCCCCGCGCCGAGCCGAAACCCCGACGCGAGCATGGCGGATCGGCCCCGATCGCGGCGACCTTCGCGCTGCTGTGGCTGCTCTGTTTCATTCCGGGCCTCGGCGCGCTTGGCGTATTCGCGCTGCTCGTCCTCGGGATCGGCGCGCGCACGGCGGCGCGGTGGCGGCGCAATCGCGTGGCATGCTGAGCGCGCGCGTGATCGTATTTTTGGATTGGCCGATTATCCGGCTTTTTGAAAGCACATCATGAAGCGCTAATGCGCTCGCTGGCGCGCGCGAGCGCGCCACCGTGCCCCAGAACTTCGCGCTTGCGATTCAGCGCATTACGCGCACGGCTCAGAAAGCCAGCTTGTGCGCGCATCAATCCGCTTCATTGGCACGCCTGCTGCGCATCCCACCCAGAAATTTTTTGTACGTCGAGAAGATTCTTTGATCTCTTGCGTGGCGCGAACACTTGCTTATCGTGTTGCCATCGCTCCGAGAACAACAACGCGCGCGCCACGAACCGGCGCGCGAGCGGGCGAACCGGCGCCGAGCACAAGGCGCTTACACACTGCCGCAGGAGGAGAGAGCTAATGTCTGTTGCCGCTGTTGCATTCCGTCGTGGAGTACGCCGTGCCGTCGTTGTTCAATCAGTCCTGGCCCTCGCTGTCGCGCTGCTGTTCTTCTCAGTGAGTGGCTGGCCGGCCGCGGCGGCGGCGCTGTACGGCGGCGCGATCACGGTCGTCACCAGCTGGTGGCTGGGCCGCCAGGTGCGGCGCGCGGCCGTCGCGCGCAGCCTCGCGAGCCGCGTGCTGATCTACGCCATGGGCTCGCTGCGCTTCGTCGTGGTGCTGGCGCTGCTGGCGATCGGCATCGGCGCGCTGCACCTCGCCGCACCGCCCCTGATCACCGCCTTCTCGGTGGCCAAGCTTGGATTCTTCGCAACCCTGGTAAGCGGTTGACCCGGGGCGACACCAGGCACGCGCCCATGTCGGCGTCCGGCACCAGTCCGGTCGAGTACATCACCCACCACCTCGCGCACCTGCGCGTGGGCGAGGGCTGGCGGGCGCTGCACCTCGACACGCTCATCGTCGGCTGGCTGATCGCCACCGCCCTGATCATCGCCAGCTACTACGTCGGGCGGCGCCTCAGTCTCGAGCGCCCGCGCGGCCTGCAGAACGTGCTCGAGACCGTGCTCGAGTTCGTCGATCAGCAGATTCGCAGCATCTTCCCCGGCCGCAGCCGCCTGATCGGACCGCTCGCGCTCACCGTGTTCCTGTGGGTGTTCCTGATGAACGCCATGGACCTGGTGCCGGTCGACGTGCTGCCCTGGCTGCTGTCGCTGTTCGGCGTCGAGCACTTCAAGGCGGTCCCGACGGCCGACCCCAACACCACGCTCGGGCTCGCGCTCACCGTGTTCGTGCTGGTGCAGTTCTACAACGTGAAGGTCAAAGGCGCGGAGTACCTGCTCGACTTCGTGCGCTATCCCTTCGGGATCTGGCTCGCGCCGGTCAACGTCGTGATGATGCTGATCGAGGAGATCTCGAAGCCCCTGAGCCTGGGGCTGCGCCTGTTCGGCAACATGTTCGCCGGCGAGTTGGTGTTCCTGTTGATCGCCCTGCTGCCGTGGTGGATCCAGTGGCTGCCGGGCGGCGGCTGGGCGGTGTTCCACATCCTGGTCATCACGCTGCAGGCCTTCATCTTTATGATGCTCACGATCATGTATCTCGCCATGGCGCACGAGAGCCACGATGCGCCCGTGTAAACACCAACCGAGGGAGACCCACCATGTCCGTTGATGTCAGCCTGATCTCGACCGTCAGCTCCATCTATTCCTATACCGCGCTCGGTGTCGGGCTGGTGCTCGCCGCCGCCGGGCTCGGCTCGGCCCTCGGCTGGGGCCTCATCTGCGCTAAGTTCATGGAAGGCATCACGCGCCAGCCGGAAATGCTGCCGGTGCTGCGCATCCAGATGTTCATTACCGCCGGCCTGATGGAATCGTTTCCGTTCATCATGGTCGCCTTCGCCATGTACTTCACCTTTGCCAACCCGTTCGTCGGTGCCGCGCTCGAGGCGGTGCGCGGGCTGGGCGGGCCGTGAACCCGCAGCGGTGGCCAGCCATGAATCTGACACTGCTTGGACAGATGGGCACCTTCGCGGTGCTCGTGTTCTTCATCTGGCGTTTCCTCTGGGGCCCGTTGACGCGCCTGCTCGAGGAACGCTCCCGGCGCGTGCACGACGGGCTCGCCGCCGCAGAGCGCGGCCACCGCGAGCTCGCCCTCATGCAGGCCAAGGCGATTGAAACGATGAAGAAGGCGCGCGCCGATGCCGCCGAGGTTCTGAACCAGGCGGAACGGCAGGCGCAACTGCTCATCGAGGAGGCCAAGCGCCAGGCGCGCGCCGAGGGCGAGCGCCTGGTCATCGCCGCCAAGGCCGATATCGCCGCCGAGCTGGCGCGGGCGCGCGCCCAGCTCGGGGCGGTGATCGCGGAGCTCGCCGTCGCGGGCGCGGCGAAGATTCTGCAACGGGAGATCGATCCGGCCACGCACGCCGAGCTCGTCAATTCGATCGTTCGGGAGCTGTAGCGCAAGCCACGGTCGCCGGTGGCGCCGGCAATTGCCAAGGCGCGCGGCTTGTCAGCCCCCGGGGCTGCACGTTAGCGTTACGGCAAACGCCAACGCCGACCGATGCCCGATCACCCACCCTGGCGCGAACTGCCGCAGCGCCTGCTGCACGACTTGCGCCTGCGCGCGTCGCATGCCGAGGCGCTGCCGGTTCTGGTCCTGCTCGGGCTGGCGTGCGGGCTGCTGGCCGGCTGGGCGATTGTGGTGTTTCGCCTGTTCATCGAGTCCATCCAGAGCCTGTTCCTGCCCGGCGGTGATCCGGAAAACTACGAGCAACTGCCCGCAACGTGGCGGCTGCTGCTCCCGTTTGCCGGCGGCGTGGCGCTCGGTGCGATCTACCATTTCCTCCCGGCGGCCGCGCGCCACGTCGGCGTCGTGCACGTGATGGAGCGGCTCGCCTATCATCAGGGAAGATTCCCGCTGCGCAACGCGCTGGTGCAGTTCTTTGGTGCGGCCGCCAGCATCATCGCCGGACATTCCATGGGTCGCGAGGGGCCCGCCATTCATCTGGGCGCGGCCTGCGGCAGCCTGGCGGGACAGGCCCTGGGATTGCCGCACAACAGCCTGCGCGTGCTCGCCAGCTGCGGCGTGGCCGGAGCGATCGCCGCCGCGTTCAACACGCCGCTCGCCGGCGTGGTATTCGCCATGGAAGTCATCATGATGGAGTACACGGTCGCCGGGTTTGCGCCGGTGATCCTCGCCGCGGTCGCCGCCACGGCCTTCGCGCGGCTCGTGTTCGGTCCGCAACCGGCCTTCAGCGTGCCGGCCATCGAGCTCGGTTCGCTGCTCGAGCTGCCCTATATCCTCGCGCTCGGCATCGCGATCGGGGCACTGGCCGCGGCGTTCATCGTGCTCGTGCGCCTCACCGGCACGCGCCTCACCGCGTTTCCCGTGTGGGCGCGCCTGACGCTCGCCGGCGCGTCCACGAGCCTGCTGGCCGTGCCGGTGCCCCAGATCATGGGCATCGGCTACGACACGGCGAACGCCGCGCTGCTCGGCGAGCTCGGCCTCGGGTTGCTGCTCGCGGTGGTGCTGGCCAAACTGCTCGCCACGAGCGCGGCTGTCGGTGCGGGCCTGCCGGGCGGCCTGATCGGCCCGACGCTGGTCATGGGCGCGGCCGCCGGCGGGGCGTTCGGGCTGCTGGCGCAGGCCATCGCCCCGACCCATGCGTCCTCCTCCGGACTGTACGCGCTGGTCGGCATGGGCGCGATGATGGCCGGTGCGCTGCAGGCGCCGCTCGCCGCGCTGACGGCGGTGTTCGAGCTCACCGGCAACCCGCACGTCATCATGCCCGGCATGCTCGCCGTGGTGGCGGCCGCCGTCTGTGCGCGCGTGGTCTTTCGCCAGCCGTCGGTGTTCGTGGTGTTGCTGCGCACACGCGGCCTCGACTACCGCCATGACCCGGTGGTGCAGTCGCTGCGACGCATCGGCGTCGGCGGGGTGATGGACAAGGACGTGGCGATCGTGCCGCGCCGGCTCGATCACGCGCACGCGCGCGAGGCGCTCGCCCGGCATCCGACGTGGTTGCTGGTGCAAACCCCGGAGGGCGCCGCGACGCTGCTGCCGGCCATCGACGTGGCGCAGGCACTGGCGGAACCTGGGGCGAGCGATCCGCTCGACCTGCTCGCGATACCCGCGCAGCGCCGCGATATCATGCGCGTGAGCCTACAGGCCAGCTTGCAGGAGGCCCTCGACACGCTCGACCAGTCCGGCGCGGAAGCCGTGTACGTCGCGGAGCCACCGGACAGCGGCGGTCGTATCTACGGGGTGCTCACGCGCGAGCAGATCGAACGCAGTTACCGCTAGGGTGTCAGGCACTGCGAAACTTGGTGACGCGCGCGATCAGGATCGCCGCGAACGGCAGCACCAGACCCAGGCCAATCTGCACGAGGAGCAGGTCACCGAGTTGGCTGTAGTCGGCGGGCACCTGCACCGCCCCGCTGGCGCGGTCGCGCACCTCGCGTGTGACCACGAACACCTGGTTGAGGTACTTGGTGCCGAGCTGCGACAGCGACAGCGCCAGGTTGGTGAACGAGGCCATCACAGCAAAAAAAGTCGCCTTGAGGTTGGCCGGCGCCGAGTTGGCGATCCACGCGAGCATCGGGATCATCGCGATCTGGCCGAGCGGCGACTCGAGCGCCGTGTTCACCAGGGCAATGAAGCGCGCGTCCACGACGCCGCCGGTACGCGCCGCGGTCCATTCGTGCAGCCCGTGGTACATGCCGAGGATCGGCAGCGCCAGCACGAAGGCGGCGAGCGTGAGAAACCCGACGACGTAGGCGATCGAGCGCTCGGCCATGAAGCGGCGGAACAGGAACATGCCAAGCAGCGTGAGCGCGCTGCCGATCAGCGACAGCACCGAAAGGAAGTGCTGGTCGAACCCGAGCGCATCGATCATCCACCAGGTGACGCCCTCGCCGGGGCCGGGGACGGCGCGGAATGCGAAGATGACGAGCGCGGTGCCGACCAGCGTGGCGCGCGCCTGTGGCTCGAGCACGCGCGTCAGCCGCACGATCAGGAACGCGACGATCGCGAGCGACCCCGCGAACACGATCTCCTCGCTGTATGGCACCCGGTTGAGACCCACGGCGAGCGTGAACACCACGAACAGCAGGCTTCCGCCGAGGATCCACCAGTTGGGGCGGGTCGGCTCGACGCGCTCGTTCATCAGCGCGGCGACCTGCTCCGGCGCCAGGCCCTGGCGCAGCAGCCGGCGGCGGTCGCGGCTCCGGATCAACGCGGCGCTCACCACGCCCAGCACCGAGATACACGGGATCGCCAGCGCCATGAGGTAGACGTTGCGGTAAATGAGGGCGATCTCCTCTGGCGGGAGCTGCTGCACGCCGGTGAACACGTAGAGATTGATCAGCGCCACCAGCACGCTGCCGCCGATGATGGCCACGCGCCCGAGCGTCTGCATGGTGGTGTGCATGAGCTTGCGGGTGGCCGGATCGATCGGGCTGCCGCGCTCGTCCACGCGCGGTACCGCCTCGACGGTCATGGCGTCGGCGACGACGTCCTGCACGACGTAGCCGACCGGCGCGAGCAGGACCGAGACCACGTACCAGGCCTCCGCCGGCATTACGGCGGTCATGGCAGCACGATCACTGATGAGCCCCACCATAATAAGGAGGCTCACGGCAATCAGCCCCGCGCCGAGGTAGACCAGATAGGCCTTCCAGCGCCACAGCAGGTCGACCAGGTGCCCGAGCGGCATCTTGAGGGCCCAGGGAATGCCGGCCCAAAAACCGAGCGCGGCCAGAAACGCCGCCGACAGCCCGAGATAATCCTTGACGAAGAACGTGCCGACGATGCCGGTCAGTCCCGAGATGCCGGCCGCCATGTACACCATGAGGGGTGGCAGGTAGGAAAGCCGCAGCTCGCGCCCGAGCTCGAGCACGTTGCGGTCGAACCAGCGGTAAACGGCGCTGACCATGCGCGCTAGTCTACGGTGTGCAGCCGGTGGGCGCCCTGGCCGTCCGCCGGCCCGCGGGACCATGGGCACATTCACAAAGAAAGACCTCGCCGCGCGGGCGAGGTCTCAGTTATCGCTAATCGAGTGATCGGGGCGGGAGGAATCTAGCGGCGACCGAAACCGCCGCGACCGCCGCCACCGCCGCCGCGACGCTCGCCACCGCCACCACCGCCCCATGGGCCACGACCGCCGCCACCGCCACCGCCGCCGAAGCCGCTGCCGCGCGGCCGCTCGGCCTTCGGGCGCGCTTCATTGACGGTCAGGGTACGGCCCTTCAGCTGGGTGCCGTTCAGACCGTTGATGGCGGCCTCGGCCTCGGCCTTCGATTCCATCTCGACGAATCCAAAGCCGCGCGGCTCGCCGGTGAACTTGTCTTTCAGCACCGCCACGCTCGCCACGTTGCCGTAGGCGCTGAAGGCATTGCGCACATCCTCTTCCGTCGCGTCACGGGACAAACCACCCACGAAGATCTTCATTGCTTGCTCCTAAACCAGTGTTGGTACCAACCGCCTCGCCGTGACCGGGAACTGTCGTGCTCGCCTGGGTTTCGACCAGCACATCCGTGCACAGAACACCCACTTCAGCGGACCTCGCCCATGGCGCGGAGACAGCCCCGGACCGCGCCTTGGCTGACCATAGTACGCGGATTGCCGAAAATGCAGAAGTGCCGTGGATGCAGCGCTACCGGCGAGAGGGATGCCCGGCCGGTCCTGGATCGGGCGACGGGTGTGCCCTGCAAAAAAAGACCCCGCCGTGCGGCGGGGGTCCGTGAGCGAGCAACGTGAAGCGGCCTCAGGCGATCTGCACGTTCTCGGCCTGCAGGCCCTTGGGGCCCTGGCGCACGTCGAAGCGCACCTGCTGACCCTCGGCGAGCGTCTTGAAGCCGCTGCCCTGGATGGCGCTGAAGTGCACGAATACATCCTTACCGCCGTCGGCGGGCGTGATGAATCCGAAGCCCTTGGCATCGTTGAACCACTTCACAGTTCCGGTTTGCATTTCAGGAATGGCCTCTCTAACAGTTGAACGAAAAACGCGTGCAGAACGAGAGACGCACCGGTGAGAGACTACGAAAAGGCTTCACGATGACCAGATCTCGCGACCGCAGCATTCCCAACCTGATCGGCCGCAAGGTACTGCTGGCCTGCGGCCAATCCGGCTGTGTGCGCGCGGGGCGCTACCGCCCCTTGCGCGCGCCCATAAAAGCATACAAGGCGCCTGAAATTCAAGCGTCCCAGCGGCGGTCGAGGTAAGCTACACGTGACAAT
Organism: uncultured Acidiferrobacteraceae bacterium; assembly: GCA_964482055.1. Lineage (GTDB taxonomy): Bacteria > Pseudomonadota > Gammaproteobacteria > Acidiferrobacterales > Sulfurifustaceae. The sequence continues at coordinate 8,795 of CAYZVX010000026.1, read as the reverse complement.
TACACGACAGGCGCGATCGCAATCGATATGTTCCGGCCGTGGCGAACCCTGCCGCCGCTGACGGCGCTCCTCCTCGTCGCCTGCACCACGGCGGCGCCACCCGCGCCGGTGGCGCACGAGCCGCCGCCTGACTTCCCGACAGAAATCTACTGGCAGGCGCACGAGCGCGGCGAGCGCGTGTATGCCGTCGACCCGCATCAGTCACAGGCGGTCATCCGTATTTACCGGGGCGGACGATTGGCGCGCTTTGGGCACGATCACGTCGTGGCCGCCCGCGACATCCGCGGCTACGCGCTTGTTCCACGGGACATCGCGTTGGCGCGGGCCGACCTTTATGTGCTGCTCGACTCGCTCAGCGTCGATGAGCCGGCGCTGCGCGCCCAAGCCGGCCTCGACACCACCCCGAGCGCCGCCGACATCGAGGGGACCCGGCGCAACATGCTGGACAAGACCCTCGAGGCGCAGGACCACCCGCTCGCGCGCCTGCACCTCACGCGACTCGCGGGCGACCTCCCGGCGCCGGTGCTGAACGCCGCCATCACGCTGCACGGCGTCACGCGCACGCTGCCCGTTGCGGTGCAGCTCGACACCACCGAGCACAGCCTGCACGTGCGCGGCCGCTTCACCCTCACCCAGACCGAGTTCGGCATGGTTCCGTACAGCCTGCTGGGCGGAGCGCTCGCGGTGCAGGATCAGGTCGACATTGCCTTCGAGGTGGTTGGTCTTCGCCTGTAGGCGCGGGTGGATCGTTCCAGCTGAGCAGCGGTCAAAACCATCGTGCGGAGCCTTTGGGCTGCGGCTTACCGTGCGGATACAATGGCAGGATGCAGATGCGGTCGCTGATTCTTATCGCTGCGGCGTGGCTGGCCGGATGCGCTACCGTTCCGGATGTGATCAAGACCGCGCCGGCCGGTGACGTACACCTCGGCGAGGTGCGCGCACAACCGCAACGCTTCATCGGCGCCGAGGTGCGCTGGGGCGGGAGCGTGGTCAGCGTGCGCAACGAGCGCGACGCCACCGTGCTCGAGATCGTGGCGCGCCGCCTCGACAGCTCTGGACAGCCGCGCGACGAGGACCAGACCGAGGGGCGGTTTTTCGCCAAGGTCGCCGGGTTCCTCGATCCGGCGGTCTACAAGAAAAACCGGGAGGTGACCGTGCGGGGTCGCATCGAAGGCGTGGTGGAGGAATCGATTGGCGAGTTCCGCTACCAGTACCCGGTCGTGAAGGTCGAGCACCTGCACCTGTGGGCGGCGCGGCCGCCGCCGGCGTCCGCCTATCCTTACTATGGTCCGTACTGGTGGCATCCGGCCTATCCCTGGGGCTGGCCGTATTACTGGCCGTACTATCCACCCTATCGCTATTGACCAACCTACACAGGAGTAAGCGTCCATGGTTCGCGCACGCGCCATTCTTGCCTTCGCCGCGCTCGCCGCACTTGCCGCGTGCGCCACACCGTTTGACGTCGGTACTGCCGATCGCAAGACCACACCGCAACAGGCTACCGCCGACATCGGCGCGGTGCGCGGCCGCACCGTGGCCTGGGGCGGGATAATCGTGAACGCCCGGAATCTTCAAAACGCCACACAGATCGAGGTGCTTGGCTATCCGCTCGATCCCGACAACCGACCGGACACGAAGGCCGCCCCGCTCGGCCGTTTCCTCGCCCTGCACCCGGGCTACCTCGAGACCGCCGACTACAGCCCCGGCCGCCAGCTGACGGTGGTTGGCGATATAACGGAAACGCGCGAGGGCACGGTGGGCGAAGCGCGCTATGTCTACCCGGTTGTCGCCACGACCCGCCTGCACCTGTGGCCGAAGGAGACGCGCCAGCCTTCGGACCCGCAGATACACTTCGGCATCGGCATCGGCATCCATCGCTGAGCCAGCCGTCCAGAATCCGTGCCCGGCCGGTGCGGCCAGCGGCCGCGCTGGGAACCACGGCGCGGATCGAGGTGCGCGGCCGGGCGCGCCTTAGGGCGCGGCGGGGTGGCGCTCGAAGTAGCGCTTGATGGCGATCATCGCCCGGCAGTCGTCCTCGTTGTAGTCGAGAATGCGCTGCAGCAGTTCCTTGCGCGAGCGGTCCTTCAGGTAATCGTTGAACCAGGCGATGGAGTTGGCGCCGCTCGGGTCCGGGTCGCGCCAGTTGAAACCGACCTGGCGGGCGATCTGCTTGATCCCGTAGGAATAGGTCGGCCAGTCCGAGTAGTCGACGATGAACTGGTAGAGATCGAACTCCTGTTCGGCGTATTGCTCGTAGACCGACGCGTCCAGGCGGTAGCGGCGCATGAGCGCGCGAAGGGTGGAGCGCTCCTTGTGCGAGTAGACGTAGAACACGGCGCGCGGGTGGGCCCGGACGAACTCCCAGAACAGCCGCACCGTGTTCTCCTCCTCTTCCGCGCCGTCGGCCTGAAAGTACAGGAAATCATCGCGCCCCGACCGATCCTGCAGGACCATTCCAAAAAAGTAGACCAGGCCCTGCGTCGGATCGTCCTCGATGTCGAAGTAGATCTCCTCCTCCGCCGCCGGAAAGCGGTAGCCCGGGCGAATCTCCGGTTTCCCGGCGAGCATCACCTGGGCGCGGCGCTTCATGCGCTCGAGGCTCGCCCGGCCCATGCGTGGAATCCTGTTCGGCTCCGTGAGGTAGCGTTCCACGTCCATCGCCGCGATCGCCTCGATCGTGTCGAGGCCCTTGTCCTTGAGCGCGAACTTCTGCTTGCCGATGAAGAACAGCCCGCTCGGGTCGCGCCGTTCCTCGACCCAGCGGCGGCAGCGCTTGTACCACTCGCATTGCGCGCAGGCGCTCGACAGGACCGGCTCGGAGGTCTCTTCCGCGCTCACCAGCCGCCGGACCTGCGCGAGCGCGTCCGCGTAGTCGGCCGCGAACTCCGCACAGTCGAACTCCTCGATCACGCTGTCGACATTGATGATGCGCCCCACTGGCGGGGCGAAACCCTGCACGCGCGCGAGCAGGTCGCGGTAGAACATGATCTGCAGCGCATAGTGACGCTTGAATTTCGGGCGGCTGCCCTCGCGTTCCTCCCAGCCGCGCCCGGCCTTGATGTCGATCGCCTCGTAGTACCAGGGGCCCAGGATCGAGGCATGGTCGTCGCGCCGCACCAGCAGATCGGGCCGCCCGAGCATCCCGTCGGCGTGGATCACGCCCTGATAGATGAGCGGCGCGCCGGCGCGCATCAGCTCCTCGGTGCGCTCGGCCGCCGCCGCGACCGGCAGCGCCTTGAGGTCCTCAATCGGGGTGCCGGCCAGCGTGCCGAGGTGCTCGAGTTCCTTTTGCAGGCCCATCTCCCAGAGCAGCTTCACGAAGCTGCTGACCTCCGATTTCTCCAGCGGGTCGCCGTGCGCGTCGAGGTACACGCGGTGCGCGCACTTGGTGTAGTTGTAGAGGTCCTGGGCAGTGATGGTCATGGCCGCTGACACGATAGCACGCACGCCGCACCGTTCTGCGCCGGGCGCTCAACCGCCCGGGCGGGGGTGCCGAAGCCTGTCGCAGCTATGGTAGGCTTGCGCGTCAGACCCACCGCAATCCGCCTGCGACGCCAAGCCATGAGACCCGACGAGAAGCCGTCCGACATCAAGATGGACCCCGCCAACCTGTATCGCGAGGACATCTTCACCGACCGCAAGATGGGCACGATCCGCCGCATGACCCCGGTCACCAGTGACGGTTCGGCCGACGACAAGCGCAAGACGCTCTACATCGGCGAGGCGCAGCTGCTCACGCCGGTCGGGGCGCTCCCGATCGCCTTCGAGATCGACGCCACCTCGCTGGCCGACGCCGTGGCCAAGTTCCCGGCTGCGGCCAAGGTCGGCATCGAACGCGCCGTCAAGGAGCTACAGCAGATGCGGCGCGAAGCCGCCTCCTCCATCATCATTCCCGAAGCGGGCGCGGCCGGCGGCCTCGGCGCACCGGGCGGTCTGCCGGGCGCTGGCAAGATCAAGCTGCCGTAGTGCGGCGCCCGCGACGCGCCCGGTCGGGCCCGCACCGCAGCCGCCAGCGTGTTCGCACCGCGCGTCGTTTGACAGCGCCTCCGACGGGGTCGCGCGGTTTTCGATGGCACACCGCATGGCCCGGCGCGTTCAGATCTCGCCGGTGCGGATCGCGCGCAGGCGCGCCGTGCATTCCCGGAGCGCCTCGCCGCGACGCTCGTAGGCCTGCGCCAGATCGCGCCACGTCTCGCCGTCCAGGGTGGGGTAATCGCAGTCGCGGGTGAGCGCGGGGTTCGGCCGCACCGGGACGTGTCGATCGTTTGGCAGGCGCCGAGCAACAACGCCACGGTCAGCAGCGCCATTCTCACGGCGCATCCCGGCGGAACGAGCTGAGCAGCGCGCCCGGCAGCCGCTCGTCGATGCAGGCGAGCGGGTCGGCCGCCTTCTGCACGATGCGGGTGCGCTCCTTGTATTCGACGCGGACCTTCTTGCGCTGCGCCTCCAGCGCCTCGACGAGCTGCGCCTCGCGCGCCTGATGGCTCGCCAGCGCCCGATGCGCCTGCTCGCGCTCGGTGAGCCGCCCGTAGTCACAGGCGCGCCAGTGGGTGAACACCAGCAGCGCCATCGCCACGACCACGTTTCCCGCAATGAAGTAGAACCGCACGGCACCTCCTGTGCGCGCCCGGCTGACGCGGCGTGCGGCCAACAAGATACCACGCGCGGAGCGGTCGGCCTGCGGGCCGCCGGCCAACGGCGGTGGAAATCCGGGTGGCGACGCCGGCGCCGCGGGGAATCAGCGCGGTTCCCCGACGACGGCCTTGCGTCCCTGCGCGGCGGACTTGTCGATCTCCTTGCTGGCCTGCCTGGCGCCCTTGCCGACCGCCTCCCCGGCAGCGCGCGCGCCATCGCCTACACTCTTGAGCATGGAATTGAGCCCGTCCATGAAGCCCTTCTCGCCTTCCTTGGCCTTGGCGTCCGCGGCAAGGACAGCCGCTGATGCCGCAACAGCGGCGGTGAAAAGCAGGATCTGGCAGGCGCGTCGCCGCAGCATGGAGCAAACGATCAATGTGTCGAGCTTCCCACAAGTCTAGACCGAGTCAGCCGCCTTGCCGCGCCTGCGCTTGTGGCTCCAAGCGTCGGCCGTCATAATTCCGGCGCGCACCATCGATACCCAGACGAATAACTAAGAAGAACGGCTCGTGCACCGCCCGCAACCCGTGGTCTGGACAGGGATTGTCGCGACAGCGCTGGCCTTGGCGAGCTCTGCCGTCCTGCCGGGCGGCGCGGCGCCCCCCAGCACCGTGGCGTCTGCTGCCTCCACCCTGCCGCTGGCGCCGACGCATACCCGCACGCCGGCCATTCCGGCCAGCGAGATTGCCGCCCACGGCCGGCCCGAGCGGCTGCAGCTGCAGTCGAGCGTGGCGCTCGTGCGCGACGACAGCGACGGGTTCGTGATGCTGGCGCACAACGCCGATGAGCCGCGTCCAATTGCCTCCCTCACCAAGCTGATGACGGCGGTCGTGGTGCTCGACGCGCTGCAGCCGCTCGAGGAGCCCATCGAGATCACGCGCGAGGATCGCGACCGGCTAAAAGGCTCGCGCTCGCGGCTGCCGTTCGGCGCGGTGCTCACGCGCAAGGAGCTGCTGCACGTGGCACTTGCCGCCTCGGACAACCGCGCGGCGGCGGCCCTCGGCCGCCGCTACCCGGGCGGCACCGAGGCGCTCGTGCGCACCATGAACGACAAGGCGCGCGCGCTTGGCATGACGCGCACCCGGTTCGTCGACCCGACCGGGCTCGACAAGGGCAACGTGTCGACCGCCAACGATCTGGCCCGGCTCGTCACGCACCTCGAGCGCTATCCCCTGGTGCGCGTGCTGTCGACCAGCACCGAACTCAGCGTCTTCGATCGGCGCAGCGGCCAGGTCATCGAATTCTTCAACACCAATCCCTACACGCGCAAGGTGGATTGGCGCGTGGGGCTGAGCAAGACCGGCTACATCGCCGAATCGGGAAACTGCCTGCTGATGACGGGCGTCATCAACGGCCGGCCGGTGACGCTCGTGCTGCTCAACTCGTGGGGCAAGCTGAGCCGCTACGGCGACAGCAACCGCGTCCGCGACTGGCTCATCAGAACCGAGCGCCTCATCGAACGCAACAATGGCACGGTCGCGCGCGCCAGCCTCTAGCCGCGCGGCGTAAGCCGATAGACCTTCTCGACGAGCGCGCTCAACCCGCGCTCGCGAAACCGGGCGTTCTCCGCCAGCACGTCCTTCGTGTACAGGACCGTCACCGCGTAGCGCTCGCGATAGAGCTGCTCGACCTCGGCCTGCCGCACGCAGAACGGCGGCCCGTCCATCTGCGCCTGCCGATACTCCACCGTAATGAGCAGGATCTCGGCAGCCGCCGGCAGGATGTGCTGCAGGTGCTGCGCATAACGCACGCGCATGTCCCCCGGCAGCGCAATCAACGAGGCGCGATCGTATACACCGGCCACCGCGGCAAGCTGCCCGGATGTCAGCGCGAAGAAGTCGCCGCACAGGATTTCCAGGCCGTCGGCCGCGCAGCGTTCGAAGGCTCCCTCGTGCCGGCGCTGCGGCGCCAGCCCGTTTTCCCGGAAGAAGTCGTTGACCGCAATCGGGCTGATCTCCACGCCGAGCACCGGATGACCCTGTGCGCGCAGCCACAGCAAGTCGCGGCTTTTACCGCAGAGCGGCACGAACACGAGGCTGCCGTGAGGCAAACCGAGCACACCCCAGAAATCCTGAAGGTGCGCGTTGATCTCGGCCTGGTGAAAGCCGATCTGGTTCTGCTGCCAGCGCTCCAGCCAGAATGCGGGGTCCATGATGGAGGCCGGTGTCGGACCGGCTACTCGAAATTGTGCACCGTTGTGGTGTTGGCGCTGACGGACACGGTGGTAGTGCCCAAAAACACCAGCCCGTCGTCGGTCGCCGGGTCGTCCGTCGCGGCCTGGCAGGTCAAGGCCACCGTATAGCTGCCGGCCTCCAGGAACGCGGCCGTGTAGCGGTAGGCGCCGCCGTCGAACTTGACCGTCGCCGTTGTCACCGGCTCGGCCGCGTTGCCGTCGATGTCGTCCGGCGTCACCCCGGCGCCGGCGAACACGTACACGGCCGGGCTGCAGCCCGCGGTCACGAGACTCGCGGCGACCGTGCCGGCGATACGGCCGACCTGCGTGTTGTCGACGATGCGCAGTGTGGGTCGCAGCCAGTACTCACCCGTGCCGGTCACGTGCACCGACTTGCGCAGATCGAAATCGGCCGTGAAATCGGCGTGCCCGCCGGCCGGGACAAGGAAACCGCGGTTGAGCTTGAGCCCGGTCTCACCGCCGCTCGGGATGGTGAGCTCATGGGGCGAGGCGCTCACCACGATGTAGGAGTCCATCGCGCCGTCGGTGTCGACCGCCAGCCGGATCCAGTTGTAGTGGCCGGCCGGCAGACTTTGCCCTTCGAGCAACGCAGCGCTCAACCCGCCGGTGAGCGCGAGCAGATCGATCTGCCTGGGCTTGGGCGTTGCGCACGGCGAGGCGCTGACGATGGTCTTGGTCGTGTCGGCCGGATCCTGGCAGTAGAAGAAATTGACTCGGCCGCCCTCGCCTTGCAGCTCGATGGCACTGAACTGCACGTAGACGTGCTCGACCGTGCTGCTGTCAACGGGCGCGTCAGTGATGTGCAGCGTCAGCGTGCCGCTTGCGTCACTGTTTTCGCCACCGCCACACGCGCCGAGCACCGCCGCGGCAATCACAGCGAGCCCGCTACGCGCAAACGACATGCAAAATCTCCATCCCATGACCAACCTCCGAACAATGGTTACGACGTGACTTGCGATTGTAACGCAGTAGCGCCAGCGCCAGCGGCCACTGGTCGGAAAACGCCACGCGCTGGCACCGCCAAGCACGGCCGACATATACTGCGGCCAGGGAGGACGCAGCGCCATGGCCAGGCCATGATCACGCTCAACGTCAACGGCACAGAGTTCGCGCTTTCCATCGATCCGGACACGCCGCTGCTGTGGGTGTTGCGCGATGCGCTCGGGCTCAAGGGCACCAAGTACGGCTGCGGGGTCGGTCTGTGCGGTATCTGCACCGTGCTCATCGATGGTGAGCCCCATCACGCCTGCATGGTGCCGCTTGCGCGCCTCGCCGGGCGCCGCGTCACGACCATCGAAGGTCTCGCCGAAGACCATCCCGTCAGGCAGAGCTGGATTGCCGAGCAGGTTCCGCAGTGCGGCTACTGCCAGCCCGGCCAGATCATGGCGGCCGCGGCGCTGCTGCACCGACACCCACAACCGACACCGCAGCAGGTCGACGCGGCCCTGTCCGGGGTGCTGTGCCGCTGCGGCACCTACCCGCGCATCCGCCGCGCCATCGCCCGTGCGGTGAGCGGCGCGGCCGCACCCACCGCGCGCCCGACCGTCCCGGTGATGATTCCGTTCGCGCAAACGCAGGACTACGTCGCCTTGAACGAATGGGTGCGCATCGCGCCCGACGGGCAGGTGATCCTGGTGATCGATCGTTCCGAGATGGGCCAGGGCGTCACGACCGCGCTCGCCATGCTGATCGCCGAGGAGCTCGAGGTCGAGCTCGAGCAGGTGCGCGTGACTTTTGCGCCCGCCGATCCCGCATACGACAATCGCCTGTGGGGCGGGCAGTTCACCGGTGGCTCGAGCAGCATCCGCGGCGAATGGGAATGGCTGCGCCAGCAGGGTGCGGCGGCGCGCGAACGGCTCATTGCCACGGCCGCGCGGCGCTTCGGCGTGCCAAAGTCGCAGTGCCGCGCCGAGCGCGGCACGGTGCTGCACGCCGCGAGTGGACAGCGCGCCGGCTACGGGGCGCT
>CAYZVX010000025.1:854-32007 GCA_964482055.1 uncultured Acidiferrobacteraceae bacterium | reverse complement strand
GCCTCGGTCCGCCGCGCCCGCTGGAGCTGCGTTCAGCGCACCGGCCGACTTTGTCGCGGCGCTCGCGCCGCACGCCGAAGCGGCGGCGCGTGAGCTCGGCACGCGGCCCGAGGCATTGCTGGCGATCGCGGCGCTCGAAACCGGCTGGGGGCGCGCCATCCTGCGGCACGCCGACGGGGTGCCGAGCCACAACCTCTTTGGCATCAAGGCCGATGGCCGCTGGGACGGGGCGACCGTCACGGCGCAGACGATTGAATTTGAAGATGGCGTGGCCGTGCGCCGGCGCGAGGTGTTCCGCGCGTACGATTCCTACGCCGAGAGCTTCGCGGACTTTGCGCGCTTCGTGCGTGCCAACCCGCGTTACCAGGAAGCGCTGGCCCAGGCCGCCGATCCCAAGGCCTTCGCCGTCGCGCTGCAGCGGGCGGGCTACGCCACGGACCCGGCCTATGCCCGCAAGGTCAGCGCCATACTCGATGGACCGGCGCTCGAATCCGCCCTCAAGTCTGGCGGCGATCGGCCGCTAACCGGTTAAGGAACCAGACATGCTCGTCGCTGTCCTGCATGTAGGAACGCGCGTTAGAAGCGCCTTGTGTATTCATGGCCACCGGTGACGCGCTCGGCAACGCGATCTCGGGGCTGCTCGCATTTCAGCGCGGCCTGTCGGTCACGAGCCACAACATTTCGAACGTCAACACCCCCGGCTATTCACGCCAGCGGGTGGAGCTGACGGCGCGCACGCCCACCGCGTTTGCCGGCGGTTTCATCGGCAACGGTGTGCAGACGACCGTTATTGAGCGCGTCTACGACGAGTTTCTCGCCGGCCAGCTCAAGGCCTCCACCTCGGCGCAGGCGAGCCTCGCCGCCTACCACAGCTTCGCGGCGCGCGTCGACAACTTGCTCGGCGACCCGGATGCCGGGCTGGCGCCGGCGCTTGCGAGTTTCTTCGCCGCCGTTCAGACCGTGGCCAACGATCCGAGCTCGCTGCCGGCGCGCCAGGTCCTGATGTCCGAGGCCCAGTCGCTCGCCGACCGCTTCCACTATCTCGACCAGGGGCTCGCGGACACGGAGCGCAACGTCAACACGTTCATCGGCAGTACCGTCGCCGACATCAACCAGTACGCCACGGCGATCGCCGACATGAACGGCCAGATCGTGCTGGCGCGCGGCCAGAGCGGCGGCCAGGCGCCGAATGATCTCCTCGATCAGCGCGACGAGCTGGTGCGCAAGCTCTCCGAGCTCGTGTCGGTGAGCACCCTCGAGCAGGACGATGGATCGATCAACGTGTTCATCGGCAGCGGCCAGACGCTCGTGGTCGGCAGCCGCACCCAGTCGCTCGTGGCGGTGGCCAGTGGATACGACCCGACCCGCTACGAGATCGGCTACCAGGCCGGCGCCGGCAGCGTCAACATCACGGCGCAGTTGAGCGGCGGCAAGCTGGGCGGCGTACTCGCGTTTCGTGCCGAGGTCCTCGATCCGGCGCGCAATGCCCTGGGACGGATCGCGCTCGCGGTGAGCGCCCAGGTCAACGCCCAGCACGCGCTCGGCCAGGACCTCAACGGCAACTTGGGCGCGAACTTTTTTGCGCCCATCGATACATCGAGCCCGAACGCCGCACCGAGCAGTCTCAACGGCGGAAGCGCGGCGGTGGCCGTCGCGGTCAGCAACCCGAATGCGCTCAAGACCGCCGACTACCTGCTCGCCTATGACGGGGCGAGCTACACGGTCACGCGCGTGAGCGACAACGCCACGGTCTACTCGGGTGCGGCGTTTCCCGCCAACCTCGCCAGTGAAGGCCTGAGCCTGAGCCTGAGCGGTGCGCCGGCCGCGGGCGACCGTTTCCTGATCAGCCCGACACGCGCCGCCGCCGGCGACATCGCCGTGGCGATCGGCGACCCGCGCCTCATCGCCGCCGCGGCGCCGCTGCGCACCGCCGCCACCGTCGGCAACGGCGGCAGCGGCAAGATCAGCGCCGGGGCCGTGAGCAACACCAGCAACCTGCCGCTCGGCGCGCCCATTACGCTCACCTTCGATCCCAATGCCGGCGGTGCCGGTGTGCCGGGCTTTGTGGTCGGCGGCGGGCCGGCCTCGCCGATCCTGTACGATCCGGCCACCGAGAGCGCCGGCAAGTCCTTTACCTTCGCGGCCTACGGTGGGGTGAGCTTCACGATCTCGGGCGTGCCGGCCGCGGGTGATAGCTTCACCATCGGCAACAACACCAACGGGCAGGGCGACAACCGCAATGCGCTGGCGCTCGGCGCGCTTGCCACCCAGCTCAAGCTCGACGGCAGCACCGCCTCCTACACGGACGCCTACGGGTCGCTTACTGCCGAGGTCGGCACGCGCACGCGCTCCGCCGAGATCAACGCGGGGGTCCAGAAGACCCTGCTCGATCAGGCGGTCGCAGCACGCGAATCGGTCTCCGGGGTGAACCTCGATGAAGAGGCCGCCAACATGCTGCGCTTCCAGCAGGCCTACCAGGCGGCCGCCCAGATGATCGGGGTCGCCGACACCCTGTTCCAGACCCTGATCGTGACGTTGCGGAGATAAGCCATGCGCATCTCAACCAGTCTCCTGCACCAGCAGGGCGTGGCAACGATACTCGACAACCAGGCGGCGGTCGCCAAGACCCAGCTGCAGCTTTCGACCGGGCGGCGCATCGTGCAGCCCGCCGACGATCCGACCGGCAGCATGCAGGCCATGGGGCTCAAGCAGTTGTTGGCCGAGGCCGAGCAGTACGGCAAGAACGCCGATGCCGCGCGGGCGCGCCTGGAGATGGAGGAAACCGCGCTCGCCCAGGCTGGCGATATCCTGCAGCGGGTGCGCGAGCTCGCCGTGCGCGGCCTGAATGGGACGCTCGGGGCGGCGGAGCGCAACGGCATCGCGATCGAGGTGCGCCAGCGCCTGGACGACCTCCTGGCGGTGGCCAACACGCGCGACGCCAACGGCGAGTTCCTGTTCAGCGGTTTCTACAAGGGCGCCAGCGAGGCGTTCGTCGACAACGGCGGCGGCAGCTTCACGTACAACGGCGACCAGGGACAGCGGCACTTGCAGATCAGCCGTTCCCGTCAGGTGGCCGTCGGCGATCACGGGGCCGGGGTGTTTCTCAACATCCCGGCGAGCGGCGGCGGGGTGCAGAGCGCCTTCAAGACGCTGTATGACCTGGCCGTTAGCCTCGAGGCCAACAGCCCGACGCAGGCGAGTCTCAACGACATCGACAATGCGCTCGAGCATGTCCTCGGCGTGCGCGGGAGCGTCGGTGCGCGCTTGAATGCCGTCGAATCGCAACAGGCTGCCTACGAAAGCCTCAAGCTCACCGTCGAGCAGCAGCTGTCGGATGTGCAGGATCTCGACTACGCCGAGGCGGTGAGCCGCCTCAACCGCCAGCTGCTCGCCCTGCAGGCCGCGCAGCAGACCTACACGAAGGTTCAGGGCCTGTCGCTGTTCGACTTCCTGCGATAGGCGCAGCATTCGCCTACCTGATCGCCGATCCGCTGTGGTCCCGGGGCTTGTGGAGAAGCGGACGGCGCCGCCGCCACGTATCTTGCCCGTTCGATGGACCAGCTCCGCCGCATTTTCCGCCGCGGTGGGCTGGCCACGATCTCAACGCTTCTTGGGTCCGTCAAAACGCTGGCACGCGCGCCTGGCTCGTTTCAACGTAAAGTCTCTGTAAGACAAAGGCTTAAGCACGAACGCAGTGGCACCCGTCTTGCATCTACCGGCCGAGCGAAAAGCGGCCGGTCGGGCCGCCAACAAACCAGCGTGAGGAGCCACCCGTGCCAGCAGCCGCCCGGTGCAACGATCATGGGCGCCAATTGCAGTGCCATTGCCCGGAAATGCCAGCCTCGAGCGCCCGGTTGTGCAGAGCATGCGGGATGGAGGGGCCGGTGTCTTTCCGGTTTCGCGAGTCCGGCGCGACACCCACCGCAGTCGAGCGCAGCGCGCAGTTCCCCGCACACCCACCGGGGGGTGGCGCCAACCCTGGTTTCTTCCACGGCCTAGCGCTGTCTCAGCCGCTCGGTCAGGCCATCCGGTAGGGAGAAGCACATGGCCAAGGTACTTCTCGGTCTGGTGCTCGACAAGCGCTTCCACCAGGAAGGGCGATGGGTAAGCGCACTCACGCCGCGCCTGGTTGAGGCACTGCTGTCGCGTTTTGACTGTCGCTGGATCGAGAACCAGCGCGACTACGAGGCGCAGCTCGGCGACCTCGATGCGCTGTTGTCGATGGAGCCGGGCTGGGCGGCGCCGCGCCTTGATTTCTCGCGTACCCCGGCGCTGCGGGCAAAGCTCGCATCGATCCCGTCGTACATCATGTACAGCGATCCGCACGACAACGCCTGGCGCGAGGACTACTTTCTCGACAGCGGCCTCGGTTTCGTGCTGGCCTACTTCTGGTCGCCGACCTTCTACCACTTTCGACGCCTGCCGCCGGCGCGTGTCATTCACTTCCCCTGGTCGATTCCCGACGACTGGCTGAGCGACGAGCCGATCCGGTTCCGCGGCCAGACCCGGCTGCTGTGCTTCGGCGCCGCTCAGCACGAGGCCTACACAATCCGCAACTGGTGCCGCGGCTTCCCGTTCGTCGTCTCGGCGCCGAACAGCGGCGTCGAAAACAAGGTAGTGAGCGATGCCGACTACCTCGGGTGGCTGGCGTCGCACGACGCCGCGATCGCGGCGGGATCCGACGATCCGCGCTATCGCCTCACGGTCCCGAAGTACTTCGAGATTGCCGCCGCCGGCTCGCTGCTGTTTGCCCAGGAAACCGACGATCTTGCGCGCCTCGGTTTCGAGCACCTCAGAAACTGCATCGTGTTCAATCGCGCCAATTTCGAGGCGCTCGCCACCGACTACCTGGCGCACCCGGCGGATTATCTCGACATTCGCGCTGCCGGACGCGAGCTGATCCGCAGTCGCCACCGCATGTCCCTACGCCTCGATCTCCTTGAACAACACATCGAGGAGCAACGCTCTGCACGCGGCAATGCGAAAAAGACTTCAGCTCCAGCGCAGCCGTCTGGCGAACCGGCGGTGGAAGACCGTGATTCGCGCTTCGCCTACTGGTTCGAACGCATCTGCATCCCTGCGGTGCTGGACGAGGCGCGTCGTACGCCCTTGCTGTGGGACGGCCGGCCACTCGCCTGGGATGCCGCCCACGAGATTCTCGCCTTCGCGCGCTACAGCGGCGGACGCTACGCGCCGTCTGACCTGGTGGCGCTGTCGAACAACCGCTACCGGCTGCTCGACGAGATCTGGCCGGGCGGGCAACCCGATCGCACGGCGCTCGTGAATTTTTACATACAAAGCGCCGCGATCCTGCCCTGGGGTCACGGCGTATTCCTCGCCGATCACGACGTCGAAGGCCGGCGCGAGAACTGGCTGCGGCGTGTCGACCTGCTGAAGGCGCTCCACGCACGCGGGGTGAGATCGCTGGTCGACTATGGCGCGGGTGGCGGACACACGAGCCTCCTGGCCTGGGCCATGGGCTTCGAGCGCGTGGTCCATCACGAGTATGGCGTCTTTCATCCGTTCGTGGCCTGGCGCGCGCAGCAGATCGAGGCCGCGGCGCCGGAGCGGGTGCCGGGGGTGCTGATGCTCACGGACGCGATCGAGCCGCTGGCGCTCGCACAGCCGGTCGACGCCGTTCTGTGCATGGACGTGCCGGAGCACGTGCACGACCCGCGGGCGATGCTGCGCGAGATCCACGCGGCGCTCAAGCCCGACGGGCTGCTGGTCTGGGTGGCGATGTTCGAGGACAACATCTCCTGCCATCTGCACGGCCACCTGCGCGGGCAGGAGGAGGAGTTGCTGCAAGGCTGCGGATTCGAGCGGGTCGGCGATCTGCCGGTCGCCTACAACGGCCACTGCGGCCTGTATCGTCGTGTCGCCGCTCCGCCGGTGCGTGCGCCGGTCGCCCCGATGGGGATCGAAGCGACCGACGATGGACGGCCGCGCGTGCTGTTCGTCGTGGACGCGCCACGCTGGGCGCACGACCTCAAGACGGACAACCTCGCGCGGCACCTGCAGGCGCATTACCGGGTAGACAAGCGCTTCCACGGCGACGTCAGTGCGGCAGATCTCGATCGGGCCGACCTGGTCGTGGTGTATTACTGGTTGCAGTTCGGCGGTATGCCGCAGCTCGCGGCGGCTTTCGAGCGCAACCGTCACAAGCTGCTGATCGGGGTGTGCTCGAACTTCGAGCTCGAGGGCGAGTGGCACGAACCGGGGCTGAACGCGCTGCGCAGCGCACGTGCGGTGTTCGTCAACAACCTTGCGCAGTACCGGCAGCTCGTGCGTCTCCTGGACGTGCCGGTGTTCTACACCCCGAACGGGGTCGATACGGGTTTCTACACGCCGGTCGATTCGGGCCATGCACAGCCGACATTGCGGGTCGGTTGGGCGGGCAGCCTGCGCAACCACGGCAACAAGCGCGGCTATCACGATTTCATCGTCCCGGCGGTTGCCCGGCTGGAGGGTGTCGAGCTCATCACCGCGGCGCGCGAGGAGCACTGGCGCGGGCCGGAGCAGATGCGTGAGTTCTACCGCTGCCTCGACGTCTACGTCTGTGCCAGCCGCGAGGAGGGCACGCCCAATCCCTGTCTCGAAGCGGCGGCGTGCGGCGTGCCGCTCGTGACGACGCGCGTCGGCAACATGCCGGAGCTGATCGAACACGGGGTCAATGGCCTGTTCGTCGAGCGCGACGTCGCCGATATCGAGGCCAAGCTGCGCCTGCTGCGCGACAACGTGGCGCTGCGCCGGCAGATGGGGCGCGCCGTTCGCAAATCGATCGAGAGTTGGGACTGGAAAGTCCAGGCCGGACACTACCGCGCCATGTTCGAGGCGGTGCTGCGTGCCGGCAGCGCGCCGGCAATGGTTGCCGCGCCGCGGCTGCTGGAGCACGACGGCCAGCGCGCCGTCGTCGAGCTCGACACGCTGCGCTTCGAGCTCGACACGCGCCGCTATCTCGACCGCGAGCTGGCCGCCGGGCGCCTATGGGAGCCGGAAGCGACGCGGCTGCTGGCGAGCCATGTTCGACCCGGCATGACCGTGCTCGATGTCGGCGCCAACTTCGGGTACTACACGGCGCTGTTCTCGCGCTGGGTCGGCGCCTCGGGGCGCGTCTTCGCGTTCGAGCCGGTGGCGGAGTATCGCGCCCGGCTTGAGCGGCACGTGCTGGTAAACGGGCTGGCGAACGTCACCATCTTGCCGTTCGGGCTGTCCGATGCCGCCACCGAGCGCGAGTTCTACGTGGGCGAGTGTTCGGCAACCATGCATTGGATCGTAGCGGGAAAGCCGCGCGCGGTGGAGCGCGCGCGCCTCGAGCGCCTCGATGACTGGTGGGCCCACCGCGTGGCGGCCGGCCAACCGGATCGCCTCGATCTTATCAAGGCCGACCTCGACGGAGACGAAGGCCGGTTTCTCGCCGGCGCGCGCAGCACGCTCAGGCGCCTGCGGCCGCTGCTCCTGCTCGAGTTCTCGCGACCCAACTTCGAGCAGGCGGGAAGCAGCTGCGCGGCCGTTGCCGAGCTGCTCGAGCGCGAGCTCGGGTATGTCCTGTGCCGGGAACGCGATGCGACACCCTATCGAGGCCGCGAGCAGTTTCTCGCGGAGGTCGATCGCATGGATCGCAGCGCCAACGTTCTGTGCGTGCCGTGCGAGCGCGCCGCGGCGGCGAACACCGGGGGCGGCCATTTCTCGACGCCCGCCGAGCTGTATCTGGCGAGTGCCGATCGAATGGATTGCGTGCTCGCCAATCTTGAGCGGCTGGCGGAGTTTCCGTCCGCGCGCGTTGCGACTTATGCCACCGTGATCGGCGGGCTTTCGGGGCTTAACTATCTGCTGCGCCTCGATCCGCAGCGCGTGGTGTTCTTCGACGTGAATCTCACGGCGCTCGACTACGCGCGGCTGATCGTCGAGCTGATCGCACTTGCGGACAGTCATGCCGATTTCATCGGCCGCATCTTCGGTCGCCCGGTCGCGGCGTTTCGCGCCGCCCATGGCAATGCCGACCTGGGTGTCGATAACCAGGACCGGTACCTGGCCATGCCCGTCGACCCGGCACTGGTCGCCGACACGGTCGTGCAGCTGTCTGAGGCCGCGCGCCGTACCTACCTGGCGTTTGTTGTGCCGTTCCACGCCGGCACCGATCTCGACGGCGTGCGCAACTGTCGGCGGCTGTTGCCGTGCTGGCCCGTCAATGAGCGCGTGCCGGTCGGCGGCGGGCAGGCGCTCGGCTGCGACGAGGCCGGCCGGCTGGTGCCGAACACCAACACCTTTTTCTACGGCCACGGATGGCTTGCCTCACAGGCGGCGTTCAAGCGGGTGCAACGGGTGCTTGCCCAGGCGCAAGTCTCATTCGTGCACACCAACCTGCTCACCCAGGACCTGCGGGTGCTGGGCGATCTCGCCGCATCGTTGGTGTTGCACGTCTCCAATATCGACGACTGGTTTCCGGACGCCTGGCAGCCGCGGGTCGACGGCTGGGTGCGCGACGTTGCCCGGCACCAGGGCCAGCTCACGCTCATCAGCAGCCACAACGGGGTGGGCGTGTTACGGCTCGATCCGCACACCTATGCATTGGCCGGCATCGCGCCGTACGTGTTCGGGCGCGTGGTCGAGGTCACGCACAAACTGCCGTGGGGTTTCCACGAGTTCGAGCGCACCAATGTGACGGTCGAGCAGTACCTGGACGGCGCGTATCCCGCCGACACCACCATCTTGCACATCCTCGTGGGTGAAGGTATGCCGCGCGAGCGCGTCGTACGTGTCTGCGAGCGGGCCTTGCACCAGAGCGCGCGCGTGATCGTGCTGGAGCACAATCGCGACTCGGTAGACTGGCGCGGCGCGGCTACGCGGCTGCTTTCGTGCGAGGAGCTGCTGGCGCTGTGCGATAAAGCATCGAGCGGCTGCGACGTGAGCCTCACGCACATCGGCCTGCTGGCCGGGGAGGGTGATGCGGCGCGCAACGTGATGATTGTGCTCGATCGTCAGCGCCCGCCGCCAGCTGCGCGGGAGAGGTCGGTTGGCCTGCCGGTCAGCTTCTGCGTCATCACCGCCGGCCAGCGGCCCGAGATGCTGGCGCGGGTGATCGCCAGTATCCACGCGCAGTCGATCCCGCATTACGAGATCGTCGTGGCCGGCAAGCATCACGTCGCCAACGGCATCCGCTATCTGCCGATGGCCGAAGCGGCGCAGGCCGGGCGCCTCGGGGCGCTGCGCAACGCCGCGGTCGCGGCCGCGCAGCACGAGAACATCGTCATCCTCGACGACGACATCGTGCTGGCGCCGGACTGGTACGAGAAGCTGTGCAGCGGAGGCGGAGACTTCGATATTCTGACCTCACAGGTGCGCCTGCCGGACGGCACACGTTACTGGGACCACGCCACTTGCGGTGGTGCGCGCGGGCATCAGTTGCTTGCGCCGCACGAAACCGACGCGCATACCTACATGACCGGGGGTGGCGGCTGGATCATGAAGCGGCGCGTGGCGAACGTTTTGCGCTGGCGCGAGGATCTTCGGTTTTACGAGTCGGAAGACGTCGACTTCGCGCACCGCTGCCACGCCGCCGGTTTTCGCATCGAGCACCGCCCGGACTGTGTCGTCTACCACGCCGACGCGACGTACACTTCGGTCGGCCGCAGCGTGTTCCGGCGCGCCGAGGGGCGAAGCCACGAGTGGGTGCGCGCCGCCCTCGGTGAGGCCGGGATCGACGCGATCCTCGCGGCCGCGCGGGCGCACGCGCGCGAGGGACGCACGGCGGAGGCCGCCGATTGCCTGCGCTATGGCCTGGAACGCTTCCCCCATGATGATGTTCTGCGGAACGCCTGGGCGGCGTTCCAAGCCGAGGCCGGAGGGCTGCTCCCCGATACACGCTGGTTCAGCGCCGGTGACCCCGCCTTTCACGACGCGCTGGCGCATTTGTCGCCAGCGGCCTCGCAGCAGCGGCGCGTCGCAACCTGACGCGCTCGCGTTATCCCTGGAGAAAACGATGAACGGCAGCAGCGCAGGCAGGCCAGCAGCGGATCCGCACCAGGTCGGCTTCAACGTCATCGGCTATGTGAGCGGCAACCTCGGTATCGGCGTCACGGCACGCAACGTGGTGCGGGTGCTGAAGGAGCGGGGCTGTCCGATCAAGATACTCGACCTCGATCCGGGTCTCGGGCGCATGGGTTTCGACCGCACTTACGAGAGCGACACGGTCGGCAGGCTCGGCGAGCTGCCGCATCCGATCAACCTGATCGTGCTGCCGCCGGCCGCGATCGGCGAACTGCTGCCCGGCATACTGGCGTGCAAGCCGGCCGCCATGAACGTCGGCTTCTGCATGTGGGAGTTGCCGGCTTTGCCCGACGCCTGGATACGGCCGATGCAGGCGCTCGATGCGCTGGTGGCCGAATCCGACTTCATTCGCTTCGCCTTCGACTTCAATCTTTCCGACGTGCTGACCATCCCGGCGGCGCACCCGCTGTACCTGCCGCCGGACATACGGCCGGACCGCGCCCGCTTCGGCCTGCCGCAGGACGCCGTGATCTTCTACACCGGTTTCGAGCCGGCAAGCGATCCGCAACGCAAGAACCCCTTTGCCACGGTGCGCGCTTTTCTGGCCGCGCTCGGCGACGATCCACGCGCCCAGCTCGTCATCAAGTTCAACAACGCCCGCGTCAACGGCGAGCCGCACCCGGTGGTGCGCGAGCTCGAACAGCTGTGCGCCACGCACCCGCGCATCCGTTTCCTGAACGAATCGCTCGCCTACGACGACGTGCTGCGCCTGTATGCGAGCTGCGATGTCTTTGTGTCGCTGCACCGCTCCGAGGGTCTGGGGCTCGGCCCGATGGAGGCGATGGCGCTCGGCCGGCCGGCCATCGCGACGGCCTGGTCGGGAAACATGTCGTACATGGATCACACCAATGCCGCGCTCGTGGGCTACCGGCTGGTCCCGGTGGACGGCAGCATCTCGCACTACAGCCGTGAGACACTCGGCAAGGACACGGTCTGGGCGGAGCCCGACGTCGAGCAGGCCGCCGTGTGGATGCGCCGCCTCGTGGATGAGCCGTCCCTGCGTGCTGCGCTCGGGCAGAAGGCCGCCGCCGATATCGCCCGGCACCACGCACGCGCCCGCGCGGCTCGTTTCGTTGACGAGCTGTATGCGCTCCATGCGCAGCTTGGCCACCTCGGCCGCCAGCAGGGCGACGCCGGCGACAGCCTGCGCCGGGCCGTGATACAGCGCCGGTCCAGACGGATCCACGATTTTCTTGGCTGGCGCCGCAAGCAGGAGGTCGTGCAGGCGCGCACCGAAGCCTACCGGCATTGGCTCGCGACCCACACGCCGCGGGACGCCGACTGGCAGCGGTTGGGCGGGCGTACTGCCGCGTCGATGGTGCACGTGCTGGTGCGCGCACGTGCGGGCAGCGATGAGCGGCTGGCCGCCACACTCGATTCGATCGCTGCCCAGAGCGCCGGGGGCTGGCGCCTCACGGTGGTGGCAGACGCCTTGCCCCCCTCGGGCACATTCGGCGGCGGCGAGGAGCGGCTGCGCTGGCGTGCGCTGACACCGGCGGATGACGAGGCGAGGGTCCTGAACGAGGTGGCGCAGCAGTGTGACAGCGACTGGGTGTTGTTGCTAGAGGCCGGTGATCGTCTGGCGCCGCATGCGCTCGCCAGCTTCGCCGACGCCATCGAGCGCCATCCGGCGTGGCAGCTTGTCTACGCCGATGAAGACCAGGTCGACGAATCGGGCCGGCGCAGTGATCCGCAATTCAAACCGGACTTCAATCTCGAACTGTTGCGTGCGCGTCCGTATCTCGGTTCTGTGCTGGCGCGGCGTGCGGCGGTCGCGCAGGTCGGCGGTTGGCGGGACACAGGCACGATCGGGGACTACGACCTTGTCCTGCGCATCGTCGACCATGTCGGTGAGCAGGGTGTCGGTCACGTGGCCGATGTGCTTCTGCACCGCGCCGGCAAGACCGAAGCATCCTGCGATCTGCACGGCGCCGCCGAGGCGCTCGCCCAGCACCTGGCACGGCGCGGGATCGGGGCACATATCGAATCCGGGCCGTTACCCGGAACGCTGGCCGTGACCTACCGGCATGACGGCCCGGCGCCGCGCGTGTCCGTGATCATCCCGACGCGCGATCGCCTCGACGTGTTGCAGCCCTGTCTCAGCAGTCTCCTGCAGCAGACGCGCTATCCGGACCTCGAAGTGCTCGTGGTCGACAACGCGAGCCGCGAAGCCGCCACCCTGGCCTACCTCGAGGAGCTGGCGCGAGGTGACGCGCGCGTGCGGATACTGCGTTATCCGCATGAGTTCAACTACGCGGCAATCAACAATTTCGCCGCCACCGAGGCGCGCGGCGAGTACCTGCTGCTGCTCAACAACGATACCGCCGTACTGCATCCCGAGTGGCTGGAGCGGATGATGGCGCAGGCGCGCCGCGCCGACGTCGGTGCGGTCGGTGCGCGTCTCATTTTCCCGGACCGTCGCCTGCAGCACGCCGGCATCGTGCTCGGCATGGGCGCCGACGGCATCGCCAACCACCTGCACCTCGGCCTGCCGATGGACGATCCCGGCTACCTGGGGCGCGCCCAGTTAACGCAGGAGGTCTCGGCCGTGACCGGTGCCTGCCTGCTGGTGCGCAAGAGTCTGTACCAGGACGTCGGCGGCATGGACGCCGACCGCCTGCGTATCCTGTACAACGACGTGGACCTGTGTCTTAAGCTGCGGGCGCGCGGCTGGCGCATCATCTGGACACCCTCTGCGACCCTGCTGCACCACGGTTCGGCCAGTGTCGGATCCGGCAACCGCGACCCGCAGGTCGTGGAACAGTACCGGCGCGAGGTGGCGACCATGCACGAGCGCTGGCAGCCGCAGCTCGCGGCTGACCCGTACTTCAACCGCAATCTCTCGCTCATGCAACTCGATGCCGTCGCCGAGGTCGACCTCGATCGGCGCTGGCGGGGCGCGGGCACCACGGTACCGGGCGCGCTCGCCATCGGTTTCGGCTCGCGCGGATCCTGGGAGCATCGCGTGCGCGTGCCGATGGAAAACCTCGACCGCGCCGGGCAATTGCAGGCCTCGGTGGTGCCGTTCTTCGACAGGCGTGCGCGCGTGCCGAGCGTCACGGAGCTGGCGCGGCTAAACGTCACGACGCTGCTGCTGCACAACACCGTGCATGACGTGCACCTGGAGGCCATCGGGCTGTATCGCCGCCACAACCGCGCGTACCTGGTGTTCGGTCAGGACGACCTCATGACGGAATTGCCGCCCACGAACCCGTTTTCGCAGACCGTCTTCAAGGACATGAAAAAACGCCTGCGCGCCGCGGCGGCGCTGTGTGACCGGTTGATCGTTACCACGGAGCCGCTGGCCGCCGCCCTGAGCGCCCTGCACGGCGATATTCGCATTGTGCCGAACTACCTGGAGCGGTCGGTGTGGGGCGCGCTTCAGCCCCGCAGCCGCCAGGGGCAGCGACCGCGCGTGGGGTGGGCGGGCGCCATGCAGCATGCGGGCGACCTCGAATTGCTCGTCGAGGTGGTGAAGGCGACGGCGGGCGAGGTCGACTGGGTGTTCCTCGGCATGTGCCCCGAGGCAATCCGGGCGCAGGGCGCGGAGTTCCACGCGGGCGTGCCGTTCGATCGATACCCGGAGAAACTCGCGAGCCTCGCGCTCGACCTGGCGCTCGCGCCGCTCGCGCACAACCGCTTCAACGAGTGCAAGAGCAACCTGCGCATTCTGGAATACGGCGCGTGCGGCTACCCGGTGCTGGCAAGCGACATCGAGCCGTACCGCGGTGCGCCGGTCACGCGCCTGCCGAACAACCCGCGCGCCTGGATCAACGCGATTCGCGAGCGCGTGCACGACCTGGACGCCGCCGAGCGGGAGGGTAAGCGGTTGCGCGCGTGGGTCCACGCCCACTGGATGCTGGAAGACCACTTGCAGGAGTGGCTCGACGCCCTGTCGCCGGTGAGCGCCGCGCGGGGCGAGGCGGCCGCACCGACGCGGCGAATCGTCGGCCAATAGGCAGATCCAAACCGAGAACGCTGAGCAATGCAGACCGAAGACGAAAAGCGGACACTGGTGAGCATCATCATGGCCACGCGCGATCGCCACGCGCTGTTGCGGGATGCGCTCGCCTCGGTGGTGGCGCAGCATCATGCGTATTGGGAGCTGCTGCTCGTTAACGACGGAGGCGCAAGCGTCGAGGAGATGGCGCGCGTTGCCGATCCGCTCGGCCGCGTCCGCGTCATCAATCAGCGCGCATCGTTCGGTCCGGCGGCCGCGCGCAATGCGGCGCTGCGCCAGGCGCGCGGGACGATCGTCTGCTATCTCGACGACGACGATCTGTACCGGCCGCACCACCTGTCGACGGTCGTGCGGGCGCTGGCCGACACCGGGGCCGATCTCGTCTACACCGACTCGGAGCGGGTGATCGAGGAGTTGCGCGCCGGCGAGCGCGTCGTGCTTGGACGGGATCGTCCGTTTTCGCGTCCGGCCTATTCGCGTGACGAGCTGCTGGTGACGAACTACATCCCGCTCAACGCCTGGGCGCATCGATGGGAGCTGGTACAGCGGGCCGGGGTCTTCGATGAGCAGCTGCCGTTCCTGGAGGATTGGGAGCTGCTGTTGCGCTTCGTGCGGCACGGCCGCGTCGCGCGTGTGGCGGAGGTTACGGTCGAGGTGCGCCATCGCGCGGATCGGCGCGACTCGCGCACCGGCCAGGGCAGCGGGCTTGCGGTCGAGACCTATCGGGAGATCTATCGCCGCACCGATGACCTGTGCAGCGCCACGGTGCGCGCGCAACGCGAGCAGTGCCTCGATCTTCTGCGCCGGCAGTCGCCGGCAGCGACCGACAGCGCGGCGCACGGCAGTAGACCGGTTGAGAAGAATTTCGATTACGCGACCTGGCTCGTCAAGCACAGCCTGCGCGAGATCGACGCGGAAGTGCTGGCCGAGCGCATGGTACGATCATGGTCGACCCGCCCGCTCGTGCACCTGTTCTTGCGCACCGCGCCGGGGGCGGAGACGCGCTTGGCCGCGACCTTCAACGGGCTGTCGCGCCAGCTCTATGATCGCTGGTGCCTGACCGTGATCTCCGAGGCCGATGCGCCCGCCGATTTTCCGCACGCGCCGGGCAGGCTTGAGTGGGTGGCGCTCGCGGCAGGGCAGGGCGCGGTGGACTGCATCAACGGGCTGGCGGCCCGGTCCACCGCCGACTGGGTCGGGCTGCTCGATGCGGGCGACATGCTCGAGCCGCATGCGTTGCTCGCGTTCGGCGATTACCTGCACCGCCACCCGCAGTGGCGCCTGATCTATCCAGATGAAGACTGTCTTAGCTCGAACGGGGAGCGGCGCGACCCGCAGTTCAAGCCGGACTTCAATCTCGACTTGCTGCGCTCGCAGGCGTATGTCGGCGGCTTTGCGCTCACCCGGCGCGATGTGCTCGTCGCCGCGGGCGGGTTCGGCCGCGACCCGGGAGTCGAGATCTATGACCTGACCCTGCGTGTGCTCGATCTGTGCGGCGAGGAGTCGATTGGCCACGTCCCGGCCGTGCTGTTTCAGCGCCACGAGAGCAACGAGGCGTCCGTTTCCGGACCGCAGAGGGAGAGCGCGGGCAAAGCGGCCGTGGCGGCGCACCTCGCGCGCCGCGGCATCAACGCACGCGTCAGCGATGGCGTACTGCCGGGAACCTGGCGCGTGCGCTACGAGCACGGGACGAGGCCCTTGGTATCGCTGGTCATCGTGACCCGCGATCAGACCGCGCTGCTCGCCGATTGCATGGACAGCGTATTCGGCAAGACATCGTACGGGGAGTTCGAAGTCGTGCTGGTCGACGGCGCCAGCGGTGCCGAGGACACTTTCGATTTCTATCAGTCGCTGATATCCCGGCACCCCAACCGGGTGCGCGTGGTGGGTAGCCGCAACGCCGGAAACTACGCGGCCATGGTCAATGAGGGAGCACTCGCGGCGCAAGGCGAGTACCTGCTGCTGCTCGCCGCCGACACCCAGGTGTTGCAGGGCGACTGGCTCGAGCGCCTGCTCAGCCATGGGCAGCGCCCGGAGGTGGGTATTGTCGGGGCGCGCCTGGTGAGCACCGATCAGCGCGTGCAGCACGCGGGCATCGTGCTCGGCATGGGCAGCCTTGGCGTGGCGGGGCACGTGCACGCTGGCCTTGCGCTCGAGGCGGCCGGCTACCTCGGGCGCGCCCAAGTAGATCAGAACTACTCGGCGGTCAGCGGCGCCTGCCTGCTGATCCGCAAGAGCGTGTTTGCAGAAGCTGGCGCCATGGACGAGCGCGAGCTCACACATTCCTTCGGCGCCCTGGATCTGTGCCTGCGCGTTGGCGCGCGCGGCTACAAGATCGTCTGGACGCCGTACGTTACGCTCGTGCACCACAACCGCTTTCAGCTGCAGCCCGATGTTTCGGCTGAAGAGCAACGGCGCCGATTCGACGCCGAGCGACAGGTCATATACACACGCTGGCTCGCGTCACTCGCCCGCGACCCGGCCTATAACCGCAACCTCAGCCTGGAGCACGCCACACCGCGGCCCGAGGGCGATCTCGACGTCTCCTGGGATGTCAATTTCCACGAGCGCCCGCGCGTGCTGGCGGTGCCGCTTGATGTGCTGGGCGTCGGTCAGCATCGCGCCATTGCGCCCTTGCGCGCCCTCGAAGGCACCGGACATGCGCATATCGCCTTCACGCCTTGCTCGGACCTGCAGGCGCGGCCGCGCATGCCGAGCGTCGCCGAGCTCGAGCGCCTCAAACCGGACACGCTTTACCTGCAGAGCACTTTGCACGACCGGCATCTGGAGTGCCTCAAGCAATACAAGCGCTTCAATCGAGTGTTCAAGGTTTTCGACTTCGAGGACCTCAAGACCAATGTGCCGGACAAGAACTCGCGCAAGAGGATCTTGTTCCCGGAGCTCAAGCGCCGCCTGCGGGAAGCGCTCGCCTGCTGCGACCGCATGACGGTGACGACCCAGCCGCTCTACGACGCTTACCGGCACCTGATCAGCGATATTCGAATAGTGCCGCTGCGCCTGGAGCGGGCGCGTTGGGGTAGCCTGGTCTCCAAACGCCGGCAGGGCGCCCGCCCGCGGGTCGGTTGGGCCGGGGCGCAGCAGCATCAGGCCGACCTCGAGCTGATGATTCCGGTGGTTCAGGCGACGGCCGGGGAGGTCGACTGGGTGTTCTTCGGCATGTGCCTGGACGAGCTGCGCCCCTACGTGAAAGAGGTTCATGCCTTCGTGCCGTACGAGCAGTACGCGCCCAAGCTGGCGAGCCTCAACCTCGATCTGGCTGTGGCGCCGCTCGAATATCACCCTTTCAACGAGGCCAAGACCAACCTGCGATTGCTTGAGTACGGCATCATGGGCTGGCCGGTGGTGTGCACCGATATCTACCCGTACCAGGGCGCCCCCGCCAAGCGCGTCCCGAACGAGCCCGGGGCCTGGATCGAAGCCATCCGCGAGCGGGCCCATGACCTCGACGCCGCGGGTCGAGAAGGCGACCAGATGAGGGAGTGGGTGCTACGCCACTACATGCTGGAAGATCATCTCGATGAGTGGCTCGACGCTCTCGAGCTCGTTAGCACACCGCAGAGTGTGCCTTACAAAACATCAATAAATATCTGAATCCGCAGGTGAAAGTATCCACATCTCTCCCACCGGACGAAGCCATTTGTTACCGCCTCTCGACCGGCGCTCCACCAGCTCACTAGCCTAAAGTCACGGCGCCCGCGGCCGATAAGGTCAGTGGCGCCGCGTTCTGCGTCGGTGCGGCAGGAAATGCCCCTAAAGTTCCGCGCATTAGCGCCGATACGTTAGGCAGAGGCTGAGAACACGGGTGGGCAGCCACCCGGTCCCCAGCCGGTTCAACGGGTCAATCAACTTTGCGGGGGCCGCGATCGGCGCTTCCGCGCCGAGCAAGGAGAAACGGTATGGCACTTGTTATCAACACCAACGTCGCGTCACTCAACGCGCAGCGCAACCTGCAGGGCACGCAGAGCGCACTGTCGCTGTCGATCCAGCGCCTGTCCTCGGGCCTGCGCATCAACAGCGCCAAGGACGACGCCGCCGGCCTGTATCAGGTCGAGCTGCAGACCGCGGACATCCGCGGCATCAACCAGGCCACGCGCAATGCCGCCGACGGCATTTCGCTCGGTCAGACGGCGGAAGGCGCGCTCGCCTCGGTCGCCCAGAACCTGCAGCGTATCCGTGAGATCGCGGTGCAGGCCGCCAACGGCACGGTCGAGGACCGCAGCGGCCTGCAGGCTGAGGTCAACCAGCTGACGCGCGAAATCTCGCGCATCGTCCAGACCACGCAGTTTAACGGCACTGCGCTTCTTTCCGCCGCGAGCTCCATTACCTTCCAGGTGGGTGCCGACGGCAATGCCAACAACCAGGTGGCCGTTTCGACGACCAACATGACCTCGGCGGCGGGCATCTCGGCAGTGTATTCCGCCGACCTGACCGGCGGCCAGACTGTGGTGGTCAGCACCCAGGCCGCGGCCTCGGCCGCCTTGGCGGCGATCGACACCGCGATCAACACCGTGTCCAGCACTCGCGCCACCTTCGGTGCGGTGCAGAACCGTTTCGAAGCGGTGATCAGCAACCTGCAGAACTACGCCGAGAACCTGACGGCTTCGCGCAGCCGCATCCTAGACGCGGACTTCGCCCAGGAGACGGCCAACCTGACCAAGGCGCAGATCCTGCAGCAGGCCGGTGTCGCGGTGCTGTCGCAGGCCAACGCCTTGCCACAGACGGCCCTGGCGCTGTTGCGGTAGGCGTGAGCGTCACGCGGTAGTGCGGGGCGCCCAGGGCCACGGCCCTGGGCGCCCACTCTCATGAAACACGAGAGGTAAGGTGTCATGGCAGTAGAAGTCATCGTCAAAGGCGCCGTCACCCAGGTGCGGCCGGCGACCGCCCAATCCGGACCGGTCGCCGCGCCGGCAGCCCCGGCTGCGACCCGGCAAGAATTGCCGGCCCAGGCGGTGAGCGCACCGCCGCCCCCCGCCGAGGTCAACCAGGCGATCCGCAACATTTCGGACTATGTCCAGTCGCTTAAGCGGGATCTGCACTTCACAGTGGACGAGGACAGCGGCAAGACGGTGGTGACCGTGGTGGATCCGGCGACCGGCGAGGTCATCCGCCAGATTCCGAGCGAAGAGGTTCTGGCGATCGCGCGGCGACTGGCGGACGCGAGCGGCGTGTTCCTCAAGGTCGAGGCCTGATCGCCGGCGGCCGGGGTATCTAAGGGGTGACGCGAAGTCGTGGCCCCGATTTTGCTTTGCGCTAGGCAAAGCACGTTATGGACGTCATCCGCTAGCACACGAACATGGCCTCGATCTCTGCCGCCGGCGTCGGTTCCGGTCTCGACATCAACTCGATTATCAGCCAGCTGATGGCGCTTGAGCGCCGCCCGCTCAGCGCACTGCAGAGCAAGCAGGCGACATTCGAGTCGCAGCTGAGCGCTTACGGCCGGCTCAAGAGCGCGCTGTCGACGTTCCAGTCGGCGATGGACGCGCTGAGCGCGACCTCCAAGCTCAAGCATTACAAGGCCAGCTCCTCCGACGAGGCTGTGCTCGCCGCATCGGCCTCCGCCAGTGCATCGCCCGGAACCTATCAGGTGGTCGTGTCCGCGCAGCTTGCGCAGAACCACAAGCTTGCCTCGAGCGCCTACACGGATGCCGGCACCGTCGTGGGCACCGGCACGCTCACGATCTCGGTAGGCAGCGAGTCATTCAGTGTGGCGATCGACAGCGCCAACAATACGCTCGCCGGCATCCGGGACGCGATCAACGCGGCCGCCGACAACACCGGTGTCAGCGCGACCATCATCAACGTCACCGGCGGCAGCCGCCTGGTGCTGACGGCCGCGGAGAGCGGCGCGGCCAACGCGCTCACGGTTGCCGTCAGCGGCGATGGTGACGGTAACGACGCCAACGCCAGCGGTTTGTCCAATCTCATCTGGAGCGCGGCCGGCACCAAGAACCTGTCGCAGGTGGACGCGGCGCAGGACGCCGCCTTCACAGTAGATGGTTTCGCCGCAACCAGCGCCTCGAATACCGTCGCCGATGTCATCCCTGGTGTGACGCTCAACCTCAAGGCGGCCGGGACCGCCACGGTCAAGGTCGAACGCGACGACGTCAAGATTGCCGAAACGGTGCAGAGCTTCGTCGATGCCTACAACGCGCTGCGCAAGAGCATCAACGACCTGCGCGCCGGCGACCTGAAGGGCGACCTGGCCCTCAACAGCATCCAGGCCGGCATCCTGTCGGTCATCAACACGCCGGCGAGCGGCATCACCGGCAGCTTCCGGTACCTGTCCGAAGTTGGCGTGTCGATCCAGAAGGATGGCACCATGAAGCTCGACGCCAGCGCGCTGACCGACGCCGTGGGCGCGGATTTCTCCGGTGTTACCGAGCTTTTTGCGAACGACGACCAGGGCTTCGCCTATCGGCTGAAGGCCGTCGTAACGGGTTATCTCGCGGTCGACGGCATCGTCGATGCGCGGCAAGACGGGCTCAACAGCCGCATCGACAGCGTGCAGGACCGCATCGCGGCGTTGCAGGCGCGGATGGAGCTCGTGGAGAAGCGGCTGCGCGCCCAGTACAGCGCGCTCGACTCGCTGCTGGGCTCGATGCGCAGCACGGGCGAGTATCTCATGCGCCAGCTCTCTTGAGCGCGCCAACAGTGAACAGTGAGCAGTGAGCTGTGATCAGTAATCAGTAAGTGAAAGGCGGGTAGTACCGATTACTGATCACTGTTTACTGATCACGAATCTCGAATCGCGAGGAACACTCATGAGTTACGCTAAGGCAATGCAGCAATACAACACGGTGGCGACCGATGCCGCCGTCGACTATGCCAGCCCCTATCGGCTGATCCAGATGCTGTTCGAGGGCGCGCTCGGGCGCATCGCCGCCGCGCGCGGCCACATGGAGCGCGGCGAGGTCGCGGCCAAGGGCGTGGCAATCGGCAAGGCCATATCGATCGTTGCGGGCTTGCGCAAGAGTCTCAATCATGAGGCCGGCGGCGAGATCGCCGCCAACCTGGAGAGGCTGTATGACTACTACGAGCGCCGGCTGCTCGAAGCCAACACCAGCAACGATCCGCGCCTGCTCGATGAGGTGACGCGCCTGCTCGGGGAGATCAAGAGCGCCTGGGATCAGATCGGCCACGCCGCGGACACGCCGCCCCAGGGGCACGGCTCGCAGGCTGGTCCCACGACCGCACGAGCTCCGGCGTGATGGATCAGCTGACCAGCAGCGGGGAAAGCGGCGCTTCACAGGCCGCG
Organism: uncultured Acidiferrobacteraceae bacterium; assembly: GCA_964482055.1. Taxonomy (GTDB): domain Bacteria; phylum Pseudomonadota; class Gammaproteobacteria; order Acidiferrobacterales; family Sulfurifustaceae. Next base: position 10,720 of record CAYZVX010000025.1, on the reverse strand, counting down.
CTGGCGGCTATCCTGACGCTTTCCGAGCAGATGCTGCAGACCGCCCGGGCGGAAGACTGGTTCGGCGTTGCGGATCAGGAGGCGCGCCGCCGGCAGCTTCTGGCCGCGGTGTTTGCGGCGCCGCAAGCGTTCGACGCCGTTGCGCTCAAGGCCATGATCCGGCAAGTGCTCGAGCTTGATCGCGACATTATGATGCTTGTCGAGGCTGGCCGACGCGCCCTCGGTGGCGAGCTCGAGTTGCTGCAGCAGGGCCAGCGCGCCAGCGCCGCTTACCAAGGCGCCGCCGGCTGACGTCGGGGATGCGCCGTTGGCGAGCGCGCTCGTCGGTCACTGCCGACCGCCGTGCTAGTCTTTGATCGGGCGCCTGACATCTGAGGAACGACACGCGTGGACGGGCCGGAGCATAATCCGCTGGGATCGGGGGTCACACTCGATGACCTGCTGCCGGTTGCCTGGCGGGCGCAGAGCGCCTCGGATGATCCCGAATACCTCGTCAATCTGCAGGTGACCAATCAGGCGGTGCTGCAAACGATATTGTCGCTCGACGAGCATCACCCGGAGCTCGAGGAAGAGCCTGCCGAAGTGGCGGTCGAGCTGCAGCGCCTGGAATTCAAGCTGAACCTGGTCCTCGATCTGTTGGGACAGGTGCTGAGCAAGCAGCTCGACCTGCCCGCGCGCGTCCCAGTGCGGCTTGCATCGGGTCACATCGAGTGGAAGTGCGCCACTGCTCCGGCGCCCGGCACGAAGGTGCTGGTCGAGGTCTATCTCTCTCCCCACTATCCACGGGCACTGGTGCTACCGGGGATCGCACACGCGGCCACGCGGCCGGATTTTGCGCAGGTTGTGCTCCATGACCTGGGCAAGCCGGTGCAGGACGCCCTGGAGAAGCTCATCTTCCGCAATCATCGCCGGCGCGTGGCTGTCGCCCGCCGCGGACAACGTCACGCCTAGGCCGGCACGCTCGGGCCGCCCACGGCTGGTCTGCGGTGGCCGAAATTTGCGCAGTCGATTGCCGGAGCCCGTCAACGGCACGGCACTTCGCTCGCCGTCAGTTTCTTAAGCGACTGATTTTCAGCGCCAAAAAATCGGCACACCTCTTGCAATCCACGCTACGTGACCCGCCGGGCCCTGTTGGGGTGGCAGCGAACGGCAGGCGGGGCCAGGGGATAGTGGGATGGTGCCGGAAGTGCGGCACCAGCCTGCTGGCGATAGAAACGACGGAGAATCAAAGGGGTAAACAGCAATGTCGACTGGGGCATCCGTATTGATCATCGAGGCCGACAAGAAGCTCGGTGAGTACCTGAAGTCGATCGTCGAATTCATGGGGCTCGAGCCGGTTCTGCTTGCCGGCCGCGAGGACCTGGCGCAGAGCGCGGCCGGCGAAGCGGCCTGGGTTGCGCTGTTCGGACCGAGCTGCGTGCAGGACAAGGCGCTCGAGACGTTCCGGGCATTGCGCCAGCAACAGGCGGATATCCCGGTCCTGCTGCTCTGCGAGAAGAGCGCGCGCAACGGTCTGCATCCGGAGCTGGTGCGCCAGACCGTCGGGTGCATCGAGCTTCCCCTCAGGCACGCGCAGCTCGCCACCGCCCTGCAGGACATTCGCGACGGCCGCGGCAGCAATGTCACCACGCTGGCGCGTCGCTCGCCGGAGCTGTTCCGTTCGCTGGTGGGCAACAGCCCGGGCGTGGTGCGCGTGCGCAAGCTCGTCGAGCAGGTCGCGAACTCCGACGCCAACGTGCTGATCCTCGGGGAGTCGGGCACGGGCAAGGAAGTCGTGGCGCGCAATATCCATTATTTCTCCTCGCGCCGCGAGAGCCCGTTCGTGCCGCTCAATTGCGGAGCGATCCCGTCGGAGCTGCTGGAGTCCGAGCTGTTCGGCCACGAGAAGGGCGCGTTTACCGGCGCGATCACTGCGCGCCAGGGCCGGTTCGAGCTGGCCGAGGGCGGCACGCTGTTCCTGGACGAGATCGGCGACATGAGCCTGCACATGCAGGTCAAGCTTCTGCGCGTGCTGCAGGAACGCATGTTCGAACGTGTCGGCGGGAATCGCTCGATCCGCGCCGACGTGCGCATCATCGCCGCGACGCACCGCAACCTCGAAGAGGCGATCCAGGCCGGCAAGTTCCGCGAAGACTTGTTCTATCGCCTGAATGTGTTCCCGATCCACATGCCGCCGCTGCGCGATCGGCGCGAGGACGTGCCGCTGCTGATCGATGAGCTGATCCGCCGTTACCAGTCCGAGAAGCGCGCGGGGCTGCGGCTCACGCACGCCGCGGTTCAGGCACTGGCCGCCTACGAGTGGCCGGGGAATGTGCGCGAGCTCGCGAACCTCGTGGAACGTCTGGCCATTCTTTATCCGAACAGCGTGGTCGACGTGCAGGACCTGCCGGACAAGTTCCGGGGCTCGGTGGCGCAGGCGATCGCCTCGCCCAAAGCGAGCACGGTGGAGGAACTGCCAACCCATCCGCTGTCGATGCCGCGCCTGCCGCGCGAGGGCATCGATCTGAAGGAGCACCTGAGCAATCTCGAGGTCACCCTCATCAAGCAGGCGCTTGAGGAATCCGGTGGCGTCGTGGCGCACGCCGCCGAGCGGCTGCACCTGCGCCGCACCACCTTGGTCGAGAAGCTGCGCAAGTACGGGCTGCAACGCTCGGCGCTGCCGGAGGACCGGGCCGCGGGCTTCTGACGCCACGCATTCTCCTGGTTGGCCACGGACGGTCGGGCAGCAACAGGGAACATCGGGCGCGGCGGCTGCCGCGCCCTTTTTTTTGCGGCAGTGATCAGCTCCGCGCCGCCAGTGACAAGCCTGGGTGCGCGCGTAGCGCGCGCCTCAAGCGCATCACTTCGTACTTCGCACTCACGAGCGGCTTTCCCGCCAGCCGGCTGGCGCGCGTGTCGGCGGACAAGGAAACGACGATCAATCGCGGCGGGATTTTGACTGGCCCGCGGCTAACACGCTGTTCGGTAGCGAATTTTTCTCGGGCATAGAAGTTGCTCTGGTGGTCGCGTCACGCCCGAGAGGCGGTGACGCCAATGTCAGACGCTGGAGCTTCACCAAGAATGTCAGCCAGTGCCATTGTTGTAGCTGCAGCGGAACCGCCAGCCCGCAAGCCTGCGGTTCGCATGATTGCGGATGCCGCGGCGTGCGCCGCGACCAGCAACACCGCGCTCATGGGCGAGGGCGAGCGGCTGGCGAATCGCTTCGGCTGTCTCCTGGCGGCCCTGCCCGCCGGCGTGGTGATCATCAACGGGGACGGCGTCGTTCAAGAGGCAAACGCCGCGGCCGAGGCGCTGCTCGGCGCGCCGCTGCTCGGAGAGCCGTGGGCAAAAGTGATTGCGCGCGCTTTTGCGCCGCGCGCCGGTGATGGCTGCGAGATCTCGCTGCGCGACGGACGTCGTGTCAGTGTCGCCACCCAGGCCCTCACGCCGGAACCGGGCCAGATCGTTCTGTTGACGGACATGACGGCGACGCGCGAGCTTCAGGAGCGCCTCGCCCGGCATGAACGCCTCTCGGCCATGGGCGAGATGGCGGCACGCCTGGCGCACCAGATCCGCACGCCGCTCGCCTCGGCGCTGCTTTACGCCTCGCATCTTTCGAACCCCAGGAGCCCGGAGCAGGAGCGCATACGTGCGGCCGAGCGCATACGCGAGCGGCTGCGCCATCTCGAGCGCCTGGTGAGCGACATGCTGCTGTTCGCGCGCGGCGGCGCCTCCGTGACCGAGCCACTCGCGGTGGCCGATCTCATCGACGGCTTCCGGCAGGCCGTCGAGGCGCTGCTCAAGAAGCACGGGTGCACGCTCACGATCAACAGCGACGCATCGGGCAGTTTGTACGCCAACCGCGAGGCGCTGCTCGGAGCGTTCCTCAACCTCGCGGTCAACGCGATGCAGGCCTGCGGGCCGGGGGGACGACTCGCGCTGACCGTCATGCGGGAAGCGGATCAGTTGCGGCTGGTGTTTTCGGATAACGGCCCGGGCATTGCGCCGGCCGTGGCAGCGCGCATCTTCGAGCCGTTCTTCACCACGCGCGCGGACGGCAATGGCCTGGGACTCGCGGTCGTGCAGGCGGTGGTGCGCGCGCATCGTGGCGAGATCGAGCTGCAATCGCAGCCGGGTGCGGGCGCGCAGTTCGTCGTCCGCCTGCCGCTCGCAACCGCCGATCTGGAGCCGACCGTATGAGCCAGGGGACCGTACTGATCGTCGAGGACGACAAGGATCTGCGCGAGGCGCTGGTCGACACCCTCGCGCTTGCCGGCTACGCCGTGCAGGCCGCGGCCGACGGGCGCGAGGCGCTGGCGGCGATCGACGACGCCAAGGTGGCGCTCGTGGTGAGCGACGTCCGCATGCAGCCCATGGACGGTTACCAGTTGCTCAAGCACATCAAGGCGCGCCGGGCGGAGCTGCCGGTCCTGCTCATGACCGCTTACGGCACGATCCCGCAGGCGGTCGACGCCATGCGCAACGGCGCCGTGGACTACCTGATCAAACCGTTCGAGGCCGAGTCGCTGGTCACGAAGGTCGCCGCCTACCTTCCGGCGAGCGCGCCGCTCGATGCCGATATGCTGGCGCCGCAGGACCCGAGCATGCGCGAGCTCATGGGCCTGGCGCGGCGCGTGGCCGAGAACGACGTGACGGTCCTGATCACTGGCGAGTCCGGCACCGGCAAGGAAGTCCTGGCGCGTTTCATTCACCGCCACTCGCGCCGGGCCGACGGTCCGTTCGTGGCCATCAACTGCGCGGCGATTCCGGAGAACATGCTCGAGGCCCTGCTGTTCGGCTACGAGAAGGGGGTCTTCACCGGTGCCTACCAGTCGACGCCGGGCAAGTTCGAGCAGGCCCAGGGTGGCACGTTGTTGCTCGACGAAATCTCGGAAATGAGCCTGCCCCTGCAGGCCAAGCTCCTGCGCGTGCTGCAGGAGCGCGAGGTCGAGCGCCTGGGCGGGCGCAAGCCGATCACGCTCGATGTGCGGGTGCTGGCGACGTCCAACCGCAACATGCGCGAGGAGGTCACGGCCAAGCGCTTTCGCGAGGATCTCTTTTACCGGCTCAACGTCTTTCCGCTGCGCCTGCCGCCCCTGCGCGAGCGGGGAGCCGACATCGTGGCGCTGGCGCGACACCTGGCGATGCGGCATGCCCACGTTGCCGGACGGGCAGTTGCCGAGTTCTCGGCCGCCGCGCAGGCGGCGCTGCTCGCCTACCGCTGGCCGGGGAACGTGCGCGAGCTCGACAACGTGGTGCAGCGCGCGCTCATCCTGGCCGGCGCCGGTCCGATCGAGGCCGCACACTTGAGCTTCGAGTCCGCCGGGGCTGACCCGGCCGTGCAGCCGGCGGCGGCGCGGATCGATGAGCCGCTCGGCGATGATCTCAAGTCGCGCGAGCGGCGACTGATTCTGGAGGCGCTGCAGGCGGGCGGCGGCAGTCGCAAGTACGCCGCCGAGAAGCTCGGTTTGAGCCCGCGCACGCTGCGCTACAAGCTCGCGCGCATGCGCGAGGCGGGCATCGAGATTCCCGGGCACAGCCTTGCGGATTTCGAGTGATCGGCGGGAGGGTGCAATGAACGACATTGGCATCAACGAAGTGCTCGCGCAGATGCGCGCCATGCGCCTGCAGGCGCAGGGCGGGAGCAGCACCGCGAAGGCGTCGGCGGTCAGGCCGGCGGGGACGGAGTTCACCTCGGTTCTGCAGCGCTCGATCAACGCGGTGAACAGCGAGCAGCAGAAGGCGCAGAGCCTGGCGCAGGCATTCGAGGCCGGCGATCCGAAGGTGGAGCTGGCCGAGGTGATGGTGCAGATGCAGAAGGCGAGCCTTTCGTTTCAGGCCATGACCCAGGTGCGCAACAAGCTGGTGCAGGCGTACCAGGAGATCATGGGAATGTCTATCTAAGACCAGTTACAAGTTTCAGGTTTCTAGTTTCTAGTTGATAGCCTCAAACCTGAAACCTCAAACCAGAAACCAGAAGCTCTAAACCGAACCATGACCAACGAGATGACCGTCCCGCAAGGCGCTGTGATGACCGGTATCGCCGGTCTGCCGCCTTTCATGCGCCAGATCCTGATGCTCGCCGCGCTCGCGGGCGCTGTGGCGCTGGGTGTGGCGGTCGTGCAGTGGGCGCAGGAGCCCAACTACGCGCTGCTCTACGGCAATCTCGGCGACAAGGATACCGCGGGCGTGCTGGACGGCCTCACCAAGGCCAACATTCCCTACAAGCTCGACCCGAGCTCGGGTGCGATCCTGGTGCCGGCCAAGCAGCTGCACGACGCGCGCCTGAAGCTCGCCTCGCAGGGCCTGCCCAAGGGCAGCGGTGTTGGTTTCGAGCTGATCGATGACAAGCCGTCCTTCGGCGCGAGCCAGCTGCAGGAAACCGCGCGCTACCACCGCGCCATCGAAGGCGAGCTGGCCCGTACCATTTCGAGCATGGCGAATGTCGCGAGCGCGCGCGTACATCTCGCCATCCCCAAGCAGTCGGCCTTCATCCGCGAGCAGGCCAAACCGCGCGGCTCGGTGCTGGTCAATGTCCATCCCGGGCGCGTGCTCGACGACGGTCAGGTCGCCGCCATCGTGCACCTGGTCGCTTCGAGCGTGCCGAATCTGTCGGCCGAGCAGGTCACGGTCATCGACCACAAGGGCAGGCTGCTCACCGGCAACGACGCGGCGCGCGATCTCAGCACCGCCGCCAGCCAGTTCGACTACGCACGCAAGCTCGAAAGTGCCTACGCCCGGCGCATCGAGGAGATCCTTGCGCCCGTGGTGGGCGTGGGCAGCGTCCGGGCGCAGGTCGCCGCCGATCTCGACTTCACCGTGACGGAGCAGACCCGCGAGAGCTTCAACCCGCAACAGGTCGTGCGCAGCGAGCAGATCGCCGAAGAGGTGAGTGCCAACGGCGCGGCGGCCGGCGGGATTCCGGGGGCCCTGTCGAACCAGCCGCCCGGTCAGGCGAGCGTCCCGGAGACCACCGCGGCCCGCAGCGGCAACCCGAAGCCCGGCGCCGGCGGCAATGCCGTGGCCGAGGCACCGGCGCCGGTCAATACCAGCAAACGGGCGACCCGCAACTACGAGCTCGACAAGACCATCAGCTACACCAAGACCCCGACCGGCGCCGTCAAGCGCGTGTCGGTGGCCGTGGTAGTGGACGACATCGTGAGCGTCAGCAAGACCGGCAAGGTGTCGCGCAAGCCGCGCTCGGCCGAGGACCTGCAGCGCTACACGGCACTCGTCAAGGAAGCCATCGGTTTCGATGAGAAGCGCGGGGACACCGTGAGTGTCGTCAATGCCGCATTCAACACCCCCCCGGCGGCAGCACCGATCCCCGAGCCGCCCCTGTGGAAACAGCAATGGGTGTGGGATGTCGCCAAGCAGATCGGCGGGGGGCTGGCGGCCTTGCTGATTCTGCTGCTGGTGGTGCGCCCCCTGCTCAAGGGCATCACGCGAACGGCCGCGCTGCCGGCGGGCGGGGCGACCACGCTTGCGCTCGACCAGGCCGGGCCAGGCGCTGGGGCGGCTGCGCCGCTCACGGCGGGCTCGGCCGAAAGTCACATGACGACAGCGAAGTCCATCGCGCAGCAGGACCCCAAGCGCGTGGCGCAGGTCGTCAAGACTTGGGTCGGCAACGATGGCTGAGACGCAGAGCAGCCGCAACGGCGCCGAGCGCGCCGCCATCCTGCTCATGACGCTCGGCGAGCAGGCGGCCGCCGAGATCCTGAAGCACATGACGCCGAAGGAAGTGCAGAAGGTCGGCGCGGCCATGGCGGCACTGCAAAACGTTACCAAGCAGGAGGTCAACGCGGTGGTGGCCGGCTTCTGCGACACGGTGGAGAGCCAGACCGCGCTCGGCGTGGGGAGCGACGAGTACATCCGCAAGGTGCTGATCAAGGCGCTCGGCGAGGACAAGGCGAGCGGCGTGATCGATCGCATCCTGCTCGGCGCCAACAGCAAGGGCCTGGAGACGCTCAAGTGGATGGACCCACGCGCCGTGGCCGAGCTGATTCGCCTCGAGCATCCGCAGATCATCGCCATCATCCTGTCCTACCTGGAGGCCGACCAGTCGGCCGAGGTGCTGATGGGCCTGCCGGAGCGGCTGCGCGCGGACGTGTTGCTGCGCATCGCGACACTCGACGGCGTGCAGCCCACCGCGCTGCAGGAGCTTAACGAAATCATGGAGAAGCAGTTTGCCGGCAACGCGACCGGAAACCTCAAGTCCTCGAGCGTCGGCGGCATCAAGGCCGCCGCCAACATCCTCAACTTTCTCGACAGCACCAGGCAGAAGGAGCTCACTGACAAGATCAAGCAAGCCGACGAAGCGCTGGCGCAGAAGATCGAGGACAAGATGTTCGTGTTTGCCGACCTCGTCCAGCTCGACGACCGCGGCGTGCAGTCGCTGCTGCGCGAGGTCTCGTCCGATTCGCTCATCGTGGCGCTCAAGGGCGCCGACGAGGCCATGAAGGAAAAGATCTTCAAGAACATGTCCAAGCGCGCCGCCGAGATGCTGCGCGACGATCTCGAGGCGCGCGGGCCGGTCAGGCTCTCCGAGGTGGAAAAAGCACAGAAAGAGATCCTGTCGGTGGCACGCCGCATGGCCGAGGCCGGCGAGCTCGTGCTCGGCGGCAAGGGCGGGGAGCAGTATGTCTAGGCGTGATGCGTGATTCGTAACTCGTGATGCCAAACAACGACCGACTGCGACTGGCCAGTCACGGATTGCGAGTCACGGATCACGATTGACTACCCATGTCCGAGACCATTACCAAGCCCAAGTCCAAGGTGATCTCCGGCGACGGTGCCGAGACCGCCTTTCAGCGCTGGGAGCTGCCGAACCTGCTGACCGCCGATCAGATGGAGCGCATCCAGAAGCAGGCCCACGACGAGGGTTTTGCCCAGGGCCGGCGCGAGGGCCTGGCGGCGGCGCGCGCCGAGATGGAGGGCCGCATCCGCGAGCTCGATCGCATGCTGGGACTGCTCGCCGAACCGCTACAGGCCCTCGACGACAGCATGGAGCAGGAGCTCGTGGCGCTCGCCATGGCGGCAGCCAAGCTCATCGTGCGCCGTGAGCTCAAGACTGATCCCGCCCAGGTGCTGGCGGCGGTACGCGAGGCCATGGGCGCGCTGCCGGCGGCTTCGCGCAACGTGCGCCTGCACCTGCACCCGGAGGACGCCGCGCTGGTGCGCGACACGCTCAAGGTCTCGGAGGACGAGCAGACCTGGCGCATCGTGGAGGACCCGGTCGTGGCGCGCGGCGGCTGCAAGGTCGTTACCGATACCTCGCTCATCGACGCGAGCATCGAGGCGCGGCTGCTCGCCATCATGGCGGCGGTGCTCGGCGGCGAGCGCACCCAGGATAGACCGAAGCATGGCTGACCCGCTGCGCGCCCCGCGCGTCGAGATCTGGCGGCAGCGCCTGAAGGAATGCCGCGCGCGGCTCGCGACACCGCCGCCGCTGGTGGTCGAGGGCAAGCTCACGCGCATGGTGGGCCTCACCCTCGAGGCCGCCGGCTGCCAGGCCGCGGTCGGCGCTCGTTGCCGGGTGGTGGGACCGAACAACAATCCGGTCGAAGCGGAAGTGGTAGGTTTCGCCGGCGACAAGCTTTTTCTCATGCCGACCGGCGACATTCGCGGCCTCACACCCAACGCCCGGGTCATCCCCACGCAACAGGTGAGCGTCGCGCACGTGGGCGAAGCTGTGCTCGGGCGTGTGGTGGATGGCGCGGGGCGGCCGCTCGACGGACGCGGGCCGGTGCGGGCGACGGCCACGATGCCCCTTGCCGGGCGGCCGATCAACCCGCTCGCGCGCCGGCCGATTCGCGAGCCGCTCGACGTGGGCGTGCGCGCCATCAACGCCCTGCTCACCGTCGGACGCGGCCAGCGCATGGGGCTTT